>DATIYQ010000021.1:0-23207 GCA_035517515.1 Binatia bacterium | reverse complement strand
GTGATTGCGCGCCACCCGGCCGTGGAAGACGCTGTGGACGCGCTGCGCTCCGGGGCCGGCGAAACCCGGATTTCCGGCCTGGCGGATGCAGCCAAGGCGCTGCTCACCGCGCACCTCGCCGCCGAACTCAAGCGGCCCATCGTCCTCCTGACCACCAACAACGAGCGCGCGGAGTCGCTCGGCGCTGCCACCAGCTACTTTCTGCGCGTCCTGGGAAGGTCCTACAACCCGGGTGCGGAAGCCGTGCAGATGCTCCCCGCGCTCGATGTAACCCCCTGGGATGGGCGCTCGCCGCATCCCGAGATTTCCGAGGAGCGCGCCGCCACCCTTTGGCGCGCGGCCTCCGGCCAGGCTGCGACCGTGGTGGCGCCGGTGGGCGCGGCGCTGCTTCGGCTGGCACCGCCTCGCGAATATCAGCGTCTGGCCCGCACCGTCTGCCAGGACGAAGAGCTGCCCCTCGAAGATCTGGTGTCCTTTCTGGTCGAAGCCGGTTACCAGCGCGAACAGACCGTCACCATGCCCGGTCAATTCGCCGTGCGCGGCGGCATCCTGGACGTGTTTTCTCCGGAAGCCCGCTATCCCGTGCGCCTCGAGCTGTTGGGAGACCTGGTTGAGTCCTTGCGTGAATTTCATCCCGAAACGCAGCGCTCCGTCCGGCCTCTGGAGCGGGTGATTCTGGTGGCGCTGGGAGAGCTTTTGCGGCAGCCGGAGGGCCTGGGAGGCGCGCCTCCGGGTTGGGAGTTTCATCTGGCCGAGGACCAGCGGCGCGGCTCCCATCTCCTGCAACTCACCGAAAAACCCGTGGTCGTACTGGACGAGCCGGAAGACCTCGCCGCGGTTGCCTGCGAGCTCCGCGAGAAGTGGCAGGCCGCCTTTGACGCGCGGGAGGCCACCGCGCCCCACACCGGGCCGGAAGCCTATCTGCTTTCAGAAACCGAGTGGGAGGCGGTCCTTCAGACCGCGCAACAGCTGGTGATGGAGCGGCTGGCGCTGGCAATGGCGGAGACCAGCTACAGAAGCGGAAAGAAACCTGGCGCCACGGCAACTGAAATCCCTGAAGTCGCGGAGACGGCTCAGAACTCCGTCCTGTGCCAGGCCACCGCGCGCTATCACGGCAATGTTTCCGCCTTTCTCAACGAGGCGCGCGGCCGGCTGAAGGCTGGGGAGCAGGTGTTGGTCTCCTCGGCAACCGTGGGAGAAACCGAGCGCCTCGCGGAGATCCTGCGCGATGCCGACGTGCCTTACCGCGTCGGCGAAACCAGCGATCTCCCCGGAGCTTCCCGCGCCGGCGACGAAATTCCGGGTGCCGGCAGCGCCTTCCTTCCCGCCGTCACCCTATTGCGTACTCCCCTCGGGGAGGGCGTGGTTCTGCCCGAGCTGCGCCTGGCTCTGTATGGCAACGGCGATATTTTCGAGACCTTGGCGTCGGAGGCTCGGCCTCGCGCGCACACCCTGCCGCGCCCGCGCGCCGCCGCCTTCGTCAGCGATTTTGCGGACCTCAAGCCCGGCGACCACGTGGTGCACGTGGACCACGGCATCGGCCGCTTCGAGGGCTTGCGGCGCATCCAGGCCGTGGACGGCGCCGGGCGCGACGGCGAATTCATGCACCTGGTTTATGCGGATGAAGCCCGCCTATTCGTGCCCCTCGAGCGCATGGACCTGGTGCAGAAATACAACGCCCTGGGCGGCGCAGCACCGGCTCTGGACCGCTTGGGCGGCACCGCCTGGGCCGCCCGCAAAACCCGGGTGCGCAAATCCGTCGCGGAGATGGCCGATAAACTCCTCCGCCTCTACGCCGAAAGGCGAATCGCCAAGGGCATCGCCTTCTCCAAAGACACTCCCTGGCAGCACGAATTCGAGGATGCCTTCGAATTCGAGGAAACACCGGACCAGTTGCGCGCCATCGAAGAGATGAAGCGGGACATGGAGAACGGTGAGCCCATGGACCGCCTGCTCTGCGGCGATGTGGGCTATGGCAAAACCGAAGTAGCCATGCGCGCGGCGTTCAAAGCGGTGGCCGACGGCCGCCAGGTAGCCGTCCTGGCGCCCACCACCGTGCTGGCCTTCCAGCACTGGGAGACCTTCCGCCGGCGCATGGCGGCTTTTCCCATTCGGGTGGACCTGCTGAGCCGTTTCCGCACCCGCGCGGAGCAGAAACGCACCCTCGTGGACCTGGAAGGGGGCCAGGTGGATGTGTTGATCGGGACCCATCGGCTTCTTTCCAAAGACGTTCACTTTCCCAGCCTCGGGCTGCTGGTGGTGGATGAAGAGCAGCGCTTCGGCGTGGCCCACAAAGAGCGCATCAAGGAATTGCGCCGGGAAGTGGACATCCTCACCCTTTCCGCCACGCCCATCCCGCGCACCCTGCACATGGCCCTCGCCGGCCTGCGCAACATGTCGGTGATCGAAACGCCTCCCAAAGACCGCCTGGCCATCCAGACCGTGGTGGCGCCCTTCAGCGAAGCGCTGATTGCCCGCGCCATTGGCGAGGAGCTCGAGCGCGGCGGGCAGGTGTTCTTCGTGCACAACCGTGTGGGCTCCATCATTTCCATCGCCGCGCTGGTCCATCGCCTGGTGCCTCGGGCCCGCGTGCTGGTGGGGCACGGGCAGATGAACGAAAGGGAACTGGAAAAAGTGATGCTGGCTTTTGTGCGCCGCGAGGCCGATGTGCTCGTCGCCACCACCATCATCGAAAACGGCCTGGACATCTCCAACTGCAATACCCTGATCGTCAATCGCGCCGACCGCATGGGCCTTTCCGAGCTTTACCAGCTTCGCGGCCGCGTGGGGCGCTCCAGCGTACGCGCCTACGCCTACCTGCTGGTGCCCCCCGATGTGCCGCTTTCCGGCGAGGCGCGCCAGCGGCTTGCCGCGCTGCGTGAGTTCAGCGAGCTGGGCGCGGGCTTTCGCATTGCCGCCTTGGACCTGGAGATGCGCGGCGCGGGCAACCTGCTGGGGCGGGAACAGCATGGCCAGATTGGCGCGGTGGGCTTCGAAATGTACTGCCAGTTGCTGGAACGCGCCGTGGCCGAGCAGAAGGGCGAAGCCGCGCGGCCCGAGCGCCGCACCTCCATCCAACTGGGCCTGGATATCCGTATCCCGGAGACCTATATCGAGGAGGAAGCGCAGCGCCTGCGCGCCTACAAGCGCATTGCCGCCGTGGCCACCGAGGAACAGAGCGCGGAGATGGCTCGCGATCTGGCCGATCGCTTCGGCCCGCCCCCGGCTCCGGTCCGCAACCTGCTGGAATACGCGGTTCTGAAGGCGCTCGCCGAACAATTGCAGGTGGACGCCATCGAACGGCGCGGCCCGCGGGTGGCTATCCGCTTTGCGGAGCAGGCCAGCCTGCCCCCGGAGCCGTTGGTGCAACTGGTGCGCTCGCGCCGCGACCTCAAGATCGAACCCGGCGGCGTTTTGTGGATGGAGTTCAAAAGCGGCGATGCGGAGGTCACCGCGGCTCTCAAAACGGTGTTGCGGGCTCTCGGAAGCTCGCGCTAGACTGTAAAATCATCTCCAGAAAGCGGGTTGATATGAAGCGTTTGTGTTGCATCCTGGCCATCGTTTGCTTTTCCACAGCATTGCGCGCGCAGGAAAAGGGCCGCGTGGTCGAGGAAATCGTCGCCCGCGTCAACAATGAAATCATCACCCTCACCGATTATCGCCGCGCCGATGGCGCCATCGAAGAAGAGTCCAAGCAGGATTGTGCCGGGTGTCCCCTCGATCGGCTCCAGCAGGAGATCACCCTCAAGCGCGAAAACCTGCTTCGCGATTTGATTGACCAGAAGCTGTTGGCCCAGAAGGGCAAGGATCTGGGCATCAATGTCGAGCCGGACGTGGTCAAGCGTCTGGATGACATCCGCCAGCAGTACGGCTGGAAAGACATGGACGAGATGGAAACGCAGATGCGCGCCCAGGGCATGTCCCTCGAAGAGTTCAAGGAGACCACCCGCAACGGCTTCCTCACCCAGGAAGTTATCAAGCGCGAGGTGGGCACGCACATCCAGATCACCCACGATGAAGTGGCCAAGTATTACGAGGAGCACAAGCAGGATTTTGACCGCCCGGAAACCGTGATGGTCAGCGAGTTCTTCCTTTCCACCCAGAAAAAGGAAGAGAGTGAGATTCCGGCCGTCGAAGCCAAAGCCAAGTACTACCTGGCCCGCATGCAGCGCGGGGAGAGCTTTGAGGAGTTGGCCCGCCATTTTTCCGAGGGCAGCACCGCCAAAGACGGCGGCTACCTGGGCGCCTTCAAGCGCGGCGAGCTTTCCAAAGAGATTGAGGACAAGGTCTTTGCCATGAAGCGCGGCGACCTGACCGACGTCATCCGCACCAAAACCGGCTTCCTGATCCTGCGCGTGGATCAGCGCTTTGAGGCCGGAGTCCAGCCCCTCGAGAAGGTGGACGGCGAAATCCAGAATCGTTTGTACATGCAGCGCATGCAGCCGGAGCTCCGCAAATACCTGGGAACCTTGCGCGAGCAGAGCTACCTGGTGGTTAAGCCCGGCTTCACCGATACCGCCGCCGTCGCTTCCAATCCCATCGTGGAAGTCGACGCCGCGGCCGAGCAGTCCAAGGACGACAAGAAATCCGGCAAGAAGTCCAAGCAGCAGGCCCAGCAGCAGTCTGCTCCCAACGCCAAGCCGGGGAGCAATTAGCGCCGCCCATGAAGTCCCCCTACATTTCGGAGCTGGCCGAGAACCAGTCGGTGGTCTCCTACTTCCTGGTCTGCGGGAAGGAAATTGTCAGCTCGCCCAAAGGCCGCAAGTGGCTGCAACTGGAGCTAGGCGACAAGACCGGAAGTATCTACGGGAAGATGTGGGATGGATACGAAGCCGCGGCCGCCAGCGTGGCCGCAGACGACGTGGTCAAAGTCCAGGCCCGCGCCAAAACCTACAACGGCAAGCTCGAGCTCACCGTCGAAAAGATTCGCCGCGCCGAGCCGGAGGAATATAGCCTCGAGGATTTCGTCCCCCACACCGAAAAAAGCATCGCGGACCTCAAGCGCCGCCTGCTGGAATACGTCTCCGGAGTGAAGAATCCCTGGATCGCCCGTCTGCTGGACGCCGTCCTGGACGATCCCCGCGTGGCCGGCCGCTTCGAGCGAGCTCCCGCGGCCAAGGTGATGCATCACGCCTATGTGGGTGGCCTTCTCGAACACGTGGTCAGCCTGTGCGGTTTGTGCCGCCTCATGGCCCAGCATTATCCGGAGCTGGATGTGGACCTGCTGCTCGCCGGCGCCGTCCTGCACGATATTGGCAAGCTGGACGAGATGAGTTACGAGCGCGCCGTGCAATACACCGCAGAGGGTGAACTGCTCGGGCACATCCTTATCGGCTATGAGCTGGTCAGCCGCAAAATGGACGCCATCGAGGGATTTCCCGCTCCGCTCAAATCTCTGATCCTGCATATCGTGGCCAGCCATCACGGCCAGTACGAATTCGGTTCCCCCAAGCTGCCCATGTTCCGCGAAGCCCTGGTGTTCCACTACCTGGATGAACTCGATTCGCGGGTCGGCGCCATCCGCCGCGGGCTGGAGGCGCCGGCCGCGGAAGGCGACGAGATCTGGACCGGTCGCGTGGCCGCCCTGGGCCGCAGGCTGTTGCGAACCGAGAAATACTCCAGCACGGGGGAGCGCGCCGCGCAGGCCGAAAAGGTAGAATTCACCCCAGCGGGGCGTGCCCGGGGTGGAGGGCCCGCTGCGGGGGGAGACAAGCGATGAGCGAAGAGATCATTGCCCGCGTCGAGCGGCTGCGCAAGTCGCTCCTGGATTTGGCGCCGCTGGAACTCGATTGCATGAGCCGCCTGTGGCAACTGGGCGAAGGCACCGTGCGGCAAATCCGCGACAATCTGGCCGCTACCCGGCCCCGCGCCTATACCACTATTCTCACCATCATGGACCGCCTGGCCCAAAAGGGGTTCGTCACCCGCCGCAAGATGGGGCGTGCGTTTCTCTATCTCCCCAGCGTCTCCCAGGAGGAAGCTCGCGGCCGCGCGCTCTCCCGCGTCGTTGACCATTTCTTTGAAGGCTCTTACGAGACGCTGGCCAGTTACCTGGAAGGACTTCATTCCGCGGCCACGCGCGGCGGAGCCTCGGCCGCAGTCCGCGGTCCGCACCCGGCTACCCGCTGATCCTCCCCGGCACACCCGCCTCCGCCCCACGCTGTCGTCCCGAACCCCGTGCCTTTCGGGGTGGGGGTCCTGCTTTTTCTCCTCCAGTTTCCTCCCCATCCTCCTCTTCGCACTTCCGCGCCTCCCCCCTCCCGATTTTCGAGTACCATAAAAAGGTCATGCTTCCCGCTGAACTCCGCATCCGCGACATCTGCATCCGGCCGGCCACCATCCTCGCGCCCATGGCCGGCATCACCGACACGGTATTCCGCCGCGTGATTCGGGGGCTGGGCGGTTGCGGCCTGATCATGACCGAGTTCACCAGCGCCGAGTGCGTGGTGCGGGATACCCGCCGCTCCCAGCGCTACCTCTTCTTCGAGCCGGATGAGCATCCCATCACCGGACAACTCTTCGGCGCCAATCCTGATTCCATGGCCGCGGCCGCGCGCCTGGTTGAAGAGCAGGGCTTTGACGCCGTGGATATCAACCTGGGCTGTCCGGCCAAGAAAGTGGTCAAGTGCGGCGGCAGCGGGCTGCTGCGCGATTTGCCGCTCCTGGAGACGATTCTCAAGTCCGTGCGCGCTGCCGTTCGCATCCCGTTGACGGTCAAAATCCGCGCCGGCTGGGACCCGCAAAGCATCGTAGCGGCCGAAGTCGCCCGCATGGCTCAGGATTGCGGCGTCGAGGCCATCGCCGTCCATCCCCGCACGCGCCTCCAGGGCTTCGACGGCAGCGCTGATTGGAACATCATCCGCGCCGTGCGTCAGGCGGTCACCATTCCGGTGATCGGGAATGGAGACGTCCGCGCGCCGGAGGATGCCGCCCGCATGGTTGCGGAAACCGGCTGCCACGCGGTGATGATCGGCCGCGCCGCCGCTACCAATCCCTGGATTTTCCGTCAGATGGAAAGTCATGCGGCCGGCCGCCCCTGCGCCGCCCCCACAGAGACGGAACGCCACGAATTGCTGCTGGATTATTTCCGCCGTCTGGTGGAAGCCGGCACTCCCGACGCGCTGGGGAAAATGAAGCAATTCGCCTGCTGGTTCACCCACGGAGTGCGCAACGGCGGTATCCTGCGGCGCGAAGTGCACACCGCGCGCTCTACCGATGAGGTCTTCGACCGCGTCGAGGCATTTTTCTCCCGCCCGGTCAGCGCTTAGGCTCTCTGCCCGCGCTTCCTCTTAGGGGACGTTCACCGGCTCGCTTTCCGGGCGGCTCTCTGGCGGTCAGGCGACCGCTTCGCCTGTGGCGGCAGTTTCGTAAAGCGCAGGTCCCGGCCGTGCCGCAGTTTCGTCAGGTACAGAATTTGGCCCGCGTGGTAGGTAAAGTGAGAATAGACGTGGGCCACCGCGGCTAGGCCGGTCACCTGGAATCCTTGGATCACATAGCGCCGCGTCAGCGCCTCAGGAGAAAGACGGCGCAGCACGGTATCTGTCTCCCGCATCGTGGAGTCCAGCCGGCGCAAGAGCCCCCGCCGCGAATAATCTTTCCGCCCGGCGGCGCTCTTGGAGTTCGGCCCGCGCTCCGCGAATTCCGCGTCGCGCGCGCGCAGGTCGGTCTCCCCTCTCAGTCCGGCCAGAATCCATTGCCGCATGTTGCCGCACAGATGCAAAACCAGGTTGCCGGCGCTGTTCGACGCGCCGTTCGGCCGCCACCAGATTTCGCGCTCGCTCAAGAGTTGCAGGCAGCGCCGCACGCGGCCCGCGTACGGCAGCAGGTCCCGGCGCACCTCGGCGAGAAACAGGCTGGAAATGCGGTCCTTGGGCATAGTCCGCAGGTCTAGTGCGGCGGCGCGCTCGCCGGTGAGGTTCCGTCCGTGGCCGTCAATCTCAGATGCAGCACGATTCCCACCGGCCCCTCACGGGGAACGACCGGCCGCGGCATTCCCGAATAATCCCGTCCCGTGGATGGCGGCGGGCCCGGGGGCGGATTGGTGATGGCGATGGCCTTGCCCGTGCACACCGTGCCACTGTAATCCCGCCGCCCCCCGCTGGAGGGGCCCGGCGAGCATTCCTCGTCCTGCGCCACGATCGGCCAGTCGGAGTCCAGAACAATCCCCGGCAGCTCAGGAAAGTCCGCCAAGGCAATCTCGGCGGCGGCGATCACTTCCTTCGGCTCTTGCAGATACGACTCCAGAAATTCCGCATGCGGCGTCAGCACCACGAATTTTACCGGCCGCGTATACGTCTTTGTAACCGGGTCGGAGTACGTGGTGGAACCCGAGTAGCCCCAGCTCCAGTCGCCCAGAATCTTTTCGCGGGTCACGTGAATGACCGTCAGCTCTCCGCTCAGCTCCAGTCTGCCGTCGCGGCGCACGCGCGCGGAGCTGGAGCGAAAACTCATCACCGTGTAGCGCGCGATACTGGCGATCTGATCGCGGCGCAACGTCCCTGCTGGTGTAAGCAATCCGGCGCCCGCTCCGCCGGGCACCAGGGCGACGTCCAGCGCGGGCGGCGCCTTTGCCGTTGGCACCAGTGCCGCGGTCCCCCCGGCTTGCGCCACCCCGGTATTTACCGCCACGCTCACCTCCGTGTTCCGGCCCATCCACAGCGCGGCGTAGGAATGTCCGGCGTCAATTTGGGTGGGAAGAGACTGCGCGCGGGCCGCCGTTACAAACAGAGCCGCAAGAGCCGCTGCCAGCGCCTTGCGCATCGCGCTATGGCCCATTCGAACTCCGCCGGCCCGGAGCCGGGGATGCCCCGCGCCCCCAGGCCATCCACTGGTTAAGATGCCTCGCGCAGAATGCACGTTATCCCGCTTCCCCACTGCGCTCGCTCAACAGTTGCTGATAGGCCTTGCGCCGGGTCAGGCCTCGCTCGCGCGCGGCACGTTTCAGCGCCGCGTTTCTCCCCAGCCCTTCCGCCTGCATCAACTCCTCCACCCGCCCGGCCAGCGAGCCCTGATGTGCCGTGGTCGCAACCATCTCCCACGATTCCACCGGGGTCTCCGCCGGACCGATCACCAACGTAATTTCCCCGCGTGCCGCAACCTTGGAAAACTGCGCGGCCAGCTCCGCCAGGCTGCCGCGGCTGAATTGCTCGTATAGTTTGGTCATTTCCCGCCCCACTGCGGCACGGCGCGGCCCCAGAATCTGCGCGGCATCCGCCAGGCTCCCGGCCAGCCGGTGCGGAGCCTCAAACAGCACGATGGTCCGCGCTTCCGTGCGCAAACGTTCCAGGGCCCTGCGGCGCTCCCCGCGGCGCGCGGGGAGAAACCCGACGAACGCAAACTCGTCGCAGGGCAGCCCGGAGGCGGCCAGCGCCGCGAGCAAGGCGGAGGGTCCGGGCAGGGGCGTCACCGTGATGCCGTGTACGATGGCCGCGCGGACCAGGCGATAGCCCGGATCGGAAATCAGCGGCGTCCCCGCATCCGTCACCAGCACCACGCTCTCTCCGCGCTCCAGGGCCTGGATCAATTCGGGAGTCCGCTGCCGTTCGTTGTGTTCGTGGTAGCTGATGGTGCGCGCGGTGATGCCGTGATGCGCCAGCAGCTTTGCCGTGTGGCGCGTATCTTCGCAGGCCACCCAGCCCGCCTCCCGCAGCACGCGCAGCGTGCGCAGGGTCACGTCTTCCAGGTTGCCGATGGGCGTGGCCGCCAGCCACAGTGTGCCGCGCGGCGCTCCCGCGCGCAGCCCTTGGCCTGCCGGGGGATGCGCGGGCGCGGACTCGGTTCGCTTCGGCATGGCGCACAGTGGGAATGCTATACTACGTTTCCTCGCGCCGGGGGAGGACGTTTTCCGTGCCGCTCTACGAATACCAGTGCACCAAGTGTGGCCACCGCTTTGAGAAGATTGAGAGCGTGTCTTCGTCCCCGAAGAAGAAGTGCCCCAAGTGCGGACGCCCGGCGGAGCGCCTGGCCTCCGCCCCGGCCATCCAGTTCAAGGGCGCGGGCTGGTATGTCACCGACTACGCCGGAAAGTCCGCGGGCGCGGATGGATCCAAAGCGGAGAAGTCTGAGAAGACGGGGAAGAGCGAGAAGACTACGGAAACCACCAAGGCCGAACCGGTGAAAGATTCCGGCGCCAGCAAGAAGAAAACGGATCATTAATCTGCGGCCTCACCGGCGCCGCATGAGTTCCCCCTTTTTACCCCCGGCGCGGCCAGCACTTTTCCGCTACTTTAACCTCGCCTGGCCGGAACGCTTCGCGCCCGTTTGCTCCCGCGAGGAAACGCCAAGCGTCTACGGCTTGAGTGTCTTCAGGTATTGCCGGAACGCCGGCCCCAATTCCGCGTTCATCAGGGCGAATTCCACCGTAGCCTTCAGGAATCCCAGTTTGTCCCCGGCGTCGTAGGCCGTGCCCTCGTAGCGATATCCCCACAGCCCTTTTTCCTTCGCCAGCATCCGCATGCCGTCCGTGAGCTGAATCTCCCCGCCCCGGCCCGGCGGCGTTTTTTCCAGGCAGGCAAAAATCTCCGCGGGCAGCACGTAGCGTCCGGTGACGCTCAGATTCGAAGGCGCCTCCTCGCGCTTCGGTTTTTCCACCAGGTCTTCAATCCTGGTCAGCCGCTCGCGCATCGCCGCGGGCAGTGGCGCGGGAACTGCAGGAGAGGCCGGGCCTCCCGCCACATCTTTCCGCTCCGGCTGGATCACCCCGTAGAGATGAATTTGGTCCATCGGAACGGGCTCCACGGCAATCGCCCCCTGCCCGGTGGCTTCATACACGTCAATTAGTTGGCGGGTGGCCGCCCGCGCGCCGTGGATGATTACGTCTCCCAGCAGCACCGCGAACGGTTCGTTGCCTACAAGTTCCTTCGCCATCAGCACTGCGTGGCCCAGCCCCAGCGCCTCATGCTGCCGGGTGTAGCTGACCTGCGCCATCCGGCCCAGTTCTTTCACCAGCGCGGCCAGTGCGTGTTTGCCCTTCGCCGTCAGGAAGCTTTCCATCTCTGGCGCGGCGTCAAAATGATCCTCGATGGCGCTCTTCCCGCGCCCGGTCACGATAATGATGTGCTCGATTCCGCTCGCCAGGCATTCCTCCACTGCATACTGAATCAGCGGCTTGTCCACGACCGGAATCATTTCCTTGGGGATGGCCTTGGTGGCGGGGAGAAACCGTGTGCCCAGTCCCGCGGCGGGGAGGACAGCTTTTCGAACGCGATGCTGGGTCATGGTGCGGATCGTTGGGGGCGCGCATGGCGAACATACGCGGAGCGCGCGCAGCCTGTCAATGCACGCGGCGCTGCCATGTGCCTATCCGGCCGCCGAGCCGCTCATTCTCCCCCCTTCACTCTCCGGCTCTCGATATGGCCAGCCATAGACCTCTCAGGGTAGAAGGGAAAATGTTTTCACATGATCGAAGGCGCTTTGACTGGTGGCCGGAATGGCCCGCACGAATTGCCTGTAAACACAGGGGTTAGCGGACCACCTACCGTCCCGGTTTGGCACAGCGCATGCTCTTTACGCTTTGGGGTGTAAGCCTGAGGAGAGGGAATGTCGCTCTCCCCCGCGCCAAGCGGCGGGGAAGCGGCCACTTGGGTTCGCGGTCCGAGCCCATCGGCTGCTCGACGGAGGAACAATGAAGTCGAGGCTTTACACCCTGCTCGCCGCGGTCTCCCTGTGCGTCCCCACGGCATTTGCAGATTCCATTGTCGGCTCCTCAGGCGCCGGCTGGCAGCCTTATCCCACCGGCCCCGGCCAGGCGTACTGGAACAATCCCAGCCCCGGCGCTCAGGATAGTTCCTTCGCGAATTATCTGATCGGCAATGGAACATTCACCGGAATGCAGTTGGACAACTGGTGCTGCAGTTCCTCGCTAGCCATGCCCTTCGGACCCGGGAATCAGCCCTATTGGGGTTTGAGCGGAGGCCAGGCCGACTCTAACTTTTATTTCTCCAACATGCTGGGCACTGCCTTCGATGCCATCCTGTATTCTTCCCCCACCCTGGGCCCTTCCGGCTCCATCGGCTGGTATGACGTGAATGATCCCACCGTGCTGTATCCCATTGTTTCCGGCGGGCTCACCCCGGGCACCGGGGGTGCGTTTAGCGCCACGGACGATTACGGGCTGTGGGCGCAGCTCTCCAATGGAAGTTACGTATTCACGCAATCCTCGTTGAACACCGGGGGCCTTGCTGGTCAGCAGATGTTTGTCGTCACCACCACCAGTCCAGGTGGAGACTACGGAGCCTTCTTCATCGGCGTCAACGATCCTTCCAGCGGCTCCAACGGATTCGATGACGTCGTGTTTCAGACCTCTCCCTTCGATCCCGACGACATGCCGGACTCCACGGACACCCAGGTGCCTGAACCCGCGGGCCTCCCCCTGGTCGGCGCGGGAGCGTGCGCCATGGCGCTGATGCTGCTGCGCGCGCGCAGCGCAGGATAGCCGCAGTCCCATCGCCGCATTCTATTCCGCCAGACGCTTCAAGCGCGGCGATAGCCGCACGCCTTCGATGGCCGCCCGCACTTGCGCCGTCTCCAGCGCTCCCGCCTCTGTGAACACGCGCACCCGCGAAAGTTCCGTGTGCTCAATCAAGGGATTGCGGACGTCCACTCCGCGCGGAGCCCGCGTCCAGAGCTGCTCAGCCGGACCTTCGCTGGGCCGCCAGAAAGGCGCCGCCAGCTCTTCCGGCAGAAATTTGGTCGAATCGCAAAGCACCCACACGGGAATGCCCGCCTCGCGTGCCGCCAGGCAAGCGGCGCGCGTGCCGACTTTGTTCACGAAGGCGTAGGGAAGCACCGCGTCCGCGCCCAGCACCAGCGCGCGCGAAGAGCCCAGCAGCCCAAGCCATGCGGCGTCGCTGGTGTACTCCACGGAGATGCCGCCGCGCGCCAGCAGCCGCGCGGTCACCCGCCCCTCGCGCCCGGGATGGCACTCCGCCACCAGCACACCGGAGATCCGTCTTCGCGCCGAGCGCAGCGAGGCCAGCACCGTCGAGCTGTAGGAATAGGTTGAAATCGTGGCCCGCCCGGCGCCATCCAATGCCGCCCCGAATTGGCGCGCGATGCGCCCGCGCGCGCCCTCCAGGCCTCGGCGGAAACTGCGCAGCCCGGCCGCCAGCGAGTTTGCCGGGGTAGGTGTGTCCGCGGCCAGCGCCACTTCGTTGGCCAGCCTCAGAATCGGCGCCATCGAGGTGTGCATGTGCAGCAGTCGCACCACCACCTCTTCACACTCTGCTTCGCTGGGATGCCGGTGCCGCGCGAGCCAGGCTTCCACGCCCTCCACAGCCCGCAGGGCAATCTCCGCCGCGCCGGAGGTGCGGTCCCGCTTTGCGCGGCCCAGGTGCTGCGCGAGAAGACGCGACATTCGGCGTATGCTAGCATGAACTCTTTGCGGGCGAGGCGCGGGCGTGTCCCTTCCCATTCTGGGGATCGAATCCTCTTGTGACGAGACGGCGGCTGCCGTCGTCCGCGGCGGCCGTGAAATTCTCTCCAGCGTCGTGGCCTCTCAAGACGATGTGCACCGCAAGTACGGCGGCGTCGTCCCCGAACTCGCTTCCCGCGAGCACCTCCGGCGGATCGTTCCGGTGGTGCGCGAAGCCCTGGAGCGCGCCGGCCTCGAATTCGCCGGCCTCGCCGCCATCGGCGCCACCCGCGGCCCCGGGCTGATCGGCTCACTTCTGGTGGGCTACACCTACGGGGAGACGTTGGCCCGCGCCCTGGCAAAACCCTTTATCCCGGTCAATCACCTCGAAGGCCACGTCCACGCCGTATTTCTCGAAGCGCAGCAGCAGGCCGCCGCTGCGGGTCAACTTCCCGCGGGACTGCCGGAATTGCCGGCTGTCTGCCTGATTGTCTCCGGCGGCCACACCGTGCTTTACGAAGTGTGCTCAGCGCACGGCTCCCCAGATCCGCCTGCGGAGTTTCCCGCGTACCATTGCTCGTACTCGCGCATCGGCGGCACCCGCGACGATGCCGCCGGCGAGGCCTACGACAAAGTGGCGAAATTGCTCTCTCTCGGCTATCCCGGCGGGCCGGTGATCGATCAACTCGCCCCGCGTGGCAATCCGGAAAGCGTGCGCTTTACTGCGCCCCATACTCGCGGAAATCCGCTGGACTTCAGCTTCAGCGGCATCAAGACCGCGGTCCTGCGCCACATTCGTGCCCATCCGCAGTTGGCCCCGGAGATTGCCGCGCGGACCGAGGCGTTGGCCCAGGGCGTGCGCCGTGCCTCGGAACTGCTTCCACTCTGCAGTCCCGCCACCCTGGATCTTGTGGCCAGCTTTCAGCGCGCCGTGGTCAGCGATCTGGTTACGCGCACCCTCGCCGCGGCAGAGGAGCGCGCGGCGAAGTGCGTTCTTGTTTCCGGAGGCGTGGCCGCAAACAGCGAATTGCGCACCGCCTTCGAGCGCCAGTGCCGCTCCCGCGCCCTGCCGGCCTATTTCCCCAGCCGGGCGCTCTCCACGGACAATGCCGCCATGATTGCCGCCGCCGCCTATCCCCGGCTGCTCGCCGGAGATGTGGCCGCGAACGGCCTGGGCGCCGAAGCCAACCTGCCCCTGGCCTGAGTTTCCGGCTTTCCGTGGCGCGTCCGCGGCGGGGACACGGCATGCCGCTCCCCCGCAAAATCGACGTTCCATTTTGGCGCTTACCCCGCGTCGTGGGGTCCGCTATCATCATTCCCCTGCACAGGAGGAAGTCATGCCGGAAACTCCGCAGCAATACCGCCAGCGCATGATGGACAATTTGGGCGGGCAGCACCCGATGGCCGTGCAAGCCGCCACCCCGGGAAAACTGCGGCGCCTGGTTACCGCGGCTTCGAAACAGCAATTGGCCCGGCGTCCCGCGCCAGGCAAATGGTCCACCAATGAGATTTTGGCCCACCTCTCTGAGACCGAGATCGTAATCGGCCACCGCCTGCGTACGGTTTTGGGCAAGCCGGGCAGCGCCATTCAGGCTTTCGATCAGGACCAGTGGGCCGCGGCTGGAGATTACGCCGCACGCGACGCGAAGAAGTCCCTGGCCCTGTTTCGCTCCCTGCGCTCCGCCAATCTGGAACTGCTGCGCTCCCTGAAGCCGGAACAATGGAAGCAATCCGGGATGCACGCGGAGCGCGGCGAAGAGTCCATCGAGACCATGGTCTGCATGATGGCGGGCCATGACGTGAACCACCTGCGCCAGGTGGAAGCTCTAATCGGCCGCAAGCCCTCCTCGAAAAAACGGTAGCACAGGCATTCAGCCTGTGCGGCGCCTCGCAGGACACTTTCGGGCAGCGGCTCCGCGCGGCGGGCTCAATTTCGCAATTCAGGGTTGCGCATTTTTCCTCCAACCTCTAACTTCTATCCTCCAATCCTCAGCCCATGCGCGTGGCCATCGATTCCGGCGGAACCTTTACCGACGCAGTGTTCGTTGCCGGCGGCAGCCTGCGCATCCTGAAGGTCCCCTCCACTCCGGGGAATCCCGCGGATGCGATTGCGGAAATACTCCGCCGCGTGCGCGAGGAATTTCCGGAAGCGGCCGGCGGCGCGCTCGAGCTGCTCTATGGAACCACCGTAGGCACCAACGCGCTCCTGGAGCGCCGTGTGGCCCGTGTGGCGCTGGTGACCACCGCGGGATTCGAAGACGTGCTGGAGATCGGCCGACAGGCTCGGCCCCGTCTTTACGACTGGTTTGTAACTCGTCCCCAGCCCCTGGTTCCTGCCGCGCGGCGCCTGGGACTGCGCGAGCGCATGGGCCCCGGTGGAATCGTGCTTCTGCGGCCGTCGCAGACGCATCTGCGCGGCCTGGTCCGCGCGGTTCACGCCTCGGGCGCAGAAGTCGTCGCCGTGTGTCTGCTTTTCTCCTACGCGAATCCCGCCCATGAGCGCGCCGTCGCCGCCGCCCTGCGCTCCACCGGCCTGCCGGTATCAATCTCTTCCGTGGTGCTGCCGGAATTTCGGGAATTTGAGCGCACCTCCACCACTGTGGTGAATGCCTGCCTGCTGCCGCTGATGGGCAGTTATCTGCGGGAAGTGTCGCGCCGCGCGGCCGCCGCCTGGGCCCCGTCGCCCTCGCGCGCTCCAACGCGCGGCGGGCGCGTGCGCATCATGCAATCCAATGGTGGAATTATCTCCGCGCAGGCCGCGGCGCGCGAGCCGGTGCGCACAATCCTTTCCGGGCCCGCCGGCGGCGTCCTCGGTGCGGAATACGTGGCCGGCCTGGCCGGTTTCGATCGCGTCATCAGCTTCGACATGGGCGGAACCTCCACGGACGTGACTCTCCTCGATGGCCGCGAATCCTCCGCACGCACCACCAACGAAGCGATCGTCGCCGGCCTTCCCGTGGCCGTGCCGGTCCTGGACATCCACACTGTCGGCGCCGGCGGTGGTTCGCTCGCGCGATTTGACCGCGCCGGGGCCTTGCGCGTGGGCCCGGAGAGTGCCGGCGCCGCTCCCGGCCCCGCTTGTTACGGACGCGGCGACCGCGCGACCGTCACGGACGCTCAGCTTCTGCTCGGCCGGATTTCCTCCGGCGGTTTTCTGGGCGGCGCGTTTCGTCTGCATCCGGAGAGGGCGCGGCGTGCGCTCGAAAGCCTTCTGCGCAGCGCGCCGCGTGGCTCCGCTTCCGGCCTGCGCTCCGCGGAACAACTTGCCCAGGGCATCGTGGATGTGGCCAACGCGGCCATGGAAAAAGCCCTGCGGGTGATTTCCATCGAGCGCGGCCACGATCCGCGTGACTTCACCCTGGTGGCCTTCGGCGGCGCAGGGGGTCTTCACGGCTGCGATCTGGCTGCGGGGCTGCGCATTCCCCAGGTGCTCGTCCCGCGTTTGCCCGGCGGCCTCTCTGCGTTGGGGATTCTGCGGGCCGACGTGGTGAAAGAATACGTTCGCACCGTGCAGCTAGACGTGCGCATGCCGGCTGCGGCGCGGCAGTTGGCCGCGGCGTTTGCCGCCGTGGAGCGCGACGGCGCCCGGGAGCTGGCCGCGGAGGGTTTCCGCCTCCGCGCGCAGCTGCGCGTCGAGCGAATGCTCGATTGCCGCTATGCCGGCCAGGGTTACGAGCTCACCATCCCGGCCGGGCCGTCCGGCGAAGATGTTGTTGCCGCGTTCCACCGCGCCCACCAGCAGCGCTACGGCCATTCCGATCCCGTCCGTCCGGTGGAAGTGGTCAATGTCCGCGTGCGCATGGCCGGGCTGACGCCTAAACCCGGGTTGCCCCGCGAGCGCGGCGCGGGTCCATCGGCGGCCCGTGCCAGGGCAGGGAAGGAACGTATTTTCGTCCGCGGCCGGAGCATCTCCGCATCGTTCTATGACCGCTCGCTGCTCCGTCCCGGCAATCTGTTGCAGGGCCCGGCCGTGATCACCGAATACGGCGCCACCACCTTTCTCCCTCCGGGATGGCGCTGCCGCGTGGACGCGTTTGGAAACCTGCTGCTCAGGAGGGGACGTCCATGACCGCGCGCGTCGATCCCATCCGCCTTGAGATTCTGAAGAATCTCTTCCACTCCGTGGCCGAAGAGATGGGCGCGGCCCTCCGCCGTTCTGCATTTTCCCCCAACATCAAGGAGCGGCGGGATTACTCCTGTGCGGTCTTCGACGCGCGCGGGCTCGCCTTGGCCATGGGCGACCACATGCCCGTGCATCTCGGCTCCATGCCCATGTCCGTCAGCGCGGCGCTCCAGGCATTCTCCTCTCTCTCGCCGGGAGACATCGTCGCGCTGAATGACCCCTACGCCGGGGGAACCCATCTGCCGGACATCACCCTGGTGCTTCCCGTGTTTGTGCGCGGGCGCGCGCGCAGGCGCGGCCCGGCTTTCTATGTGGCTAGTCGCGCCCATCACGCGGACGTGGGTGGAGCCCAGGCCGGGTCCATGGCCCTGGCCCGGGAAATTTACGCGGAGGGCATCCGCATCCCCCCCGTCAAGATCTGCCGCGGCGGGCAGATGGACCGCGATGTTCTGGCCATGCTGCTCGCCAATGTACGCACCCCCGCCGAGCGCCAGGGCGACCTGAACGCACAAATCGCCGCATGCCGCACCGGCGCGCGGCGGCTCGAGGAAATCGTGGCCCGCTACGGCCTGCGGGAAGTGGCCGCCTATTCAGAACATCTGCTGGATTATTCCGCCCGCATGATGCGCGCCACGCTCCAGGCGATTCCGCCGGGCCGCTACACCGCGCAGGATTTTCTGGACGACGATGGCATCGGCAGCCGGCCGGTGCGCATCCAGGTCTCGATCACCGTGCGCGGTCGGCACGCCACCGTGGATTTCACCGGCTCCGCTCCGCAGTGCGCGGGCAGCATCAACGCCGTCGAGGCCATCACCGTCTCCGCCGTCTATTACGCTTTCCGCTGCCTGCTCCATGAGCAGGTTCCCGCAACCGCCGGCTTGCTGCGCCCCATCGGGGTGATTGCACCCGAAGGAACCGTGGTGAATGCCCGGCCCCCCGCCGCCGTGGCCGGCGGGAATGTGGAGGCCTCCCAGCGCATCGTGGACACGCTGCTGCGCGCGCTCGCCCGTGCCGTGCCGCGCAGCGTGCCGGCTGCCTCCCAGGGAACCATGAACAATCTTTCCTTTGGCGGCGTGGATCCGCACAGCGGACGCGCCTTCGCCTACTACGAAACCATTGCCGGCGGCATGGGCGCGCGCCCGGACCGGGACGGAATCTCCGGCATCCATACCCACATGACCAATTCCTTGAACACTCCGGTCGAGGTCTTCGAGCACTCCTATCCCGTGCGCGTAGTGCGCTATTCGATCCGTCCGGGTTCCGGCGGCGCGGGCAGGTGGCGCGGCGGCGACGGTCTGGTGCGGGAACTGGAGTTCCTGGTTCCCTCCGAAGTCAGCCTGCTGTGCGACCGCCGCCGCATCGGGCCATATGGCCTGGCCGGGGGCGCCCCCGGCGCCCGCGGGCGGAATACGCTGCTCCGCGGCCGCCGCTCCCAGCGACTGCCCTCGAAAGTCAGCTTGCGAGTTGAAGCCGGAGACCGCCTGCGGATTGAAACCCCGGGCGGCGGCGGCTGGGGAAGAAAGCGCAGGTCCACGTAACGCCGGCGTCCCGCGCCGGCCTCTGTGCATGCACACCCGCCCTCACACGAACAAACCACGGCGATCTCAATTGTTGAAGGGATATTCCGAATCAGTCCGCTACGGTTTCACTCGGGGGAGGAAGAGAGAGTTTGCTCTTGGCCAGCGCCTTAATCAGGCTGTCTTCCACCACCTGCTCGGAGGCGTTGCGCGCCGTGGCCAGTTCGCTCACCAGCAGGTGCCGCGCGCGCTCCAGCATTTTCTTCTCGCGGAAGGAAAGCGGTTTCGAGCGGCTCAGCGATACCAGGCTCTTCAGCACGGTGGCCACTTCATACAGCGAGCCGGTGCGCATGCGCTCGGAGTTTTCCTTGAAGCGGTGCTTCCAGTCGTGGTGCGAGCCGCATTTGCTGGTTTCCAGGTGGCTCAGGATGCGCCCCGCCTCGTTGCAGGCAATCACCGGCCGCAGCCCCACCGCCTGCACGTTCGAGTGCGGCACCATCACCCGCAGCCCGCTGGCCACCACGCGCAGCATAAAATACTTTTCCGTTCTGCCGTTGAGCACTCCGTAGCTGATTTGTTCGATGATTCCGACGCCGTGGTTGGGATAAACTACTTTCTCGCCGAGCCGGAAGTCCATGAGCGAAAGCCCCCGAAACCGATACAGCCAGTGTAGGTAAGCGCGCGTCGCGGGTCAAGCTGTACGAAAGGCCGCCCGCCAGGCGGGCCGGCGAAGACCAGGCGAAGACAACCCAGGTCCGATCTTCCCTCCGCCGCTTCGGTTTTCACCCTCCGTATGTCATTCTGATCCCCCAGGGCCGCATCTGAATCATGGCGCCACGCCGCAATCTAGTAAGGCAGGCGTTCTTGTCTGTCTCCGGAAACGGCGTGAACGTCGAGCCGGTGGCAAGCATTCCCAGACCCCGGCGGTTCATTCCTGGGCCCGGGTTTTCGGCATCCTCTGAGGAGCGTCCCAGGGAGCGCGCTACGCCGTGAAATGGTCCGGGACAGGACAGCGGATGGGAGGAACGCGGACAGGTATGTCGGCGGATCCGGCAAAAGCAAAACGCAAGCAGGATTTTCGCGAACTGCTGCCGCACGTCTGGACCCTGGTGCGTCCCCGCCGCGGGCTGCTGGCGCTGGGCTTCGTTTTGATGGTCATCAATCGCCTTGCCGGTCTGGTGCTCCCGGCCTCCACCAAGTTCCTGATTGACGATGTGGTCGGCAAGCGCCACGCCGGGCTGCTGCTGCCCATCGTGCTGGCGGTGCTGGGGGCCACCCTGGTGCAGGGTGCTTCTTCCTTCGCCCTCACCCAGATCCTTTCTAAGGCCGCGCAGCGCCTGATTGCGGAGATGCGCCGCCAGGTGCAGCGCCACGTGGGCCGCTTGCCCGTGGCCTATTACGACGCCAATAAAACCGGCGTGCTCGTCTCCCGCATCATGAGCGACGTCGAGGGCGTCCGCAATCTGATCGGCACCGGCCTGGTCGAATTTGCCGGAGCCCTGCTCACCTCGCTCTTCGCCTTCGTCATTCTGTTGCGCATCAACCTGCTGATGACCGTCATCACCCTCGGCTTCCTGCTGCTGCTCGGCGGCGGATTGAAAAAGGCCATCGGCACCATCCGCCCCATGTTTCGCGCCCGGCCCAAAATCCAGGCGGAAGTCACCGGCAGGCTCACCGAATCTCTCGGCGGCGTCCGCGTGGTGAAGGGCTACCACGCCGAGGAGCGTGAGGCCGGCGTGTTTTCCTCCGGAGTCCAGCGCCTGCTCGATAATGTCCTGAAGACGCTCACCGCCACCTCCCTGATGAGCCTCTCCTCCAGCGTCCTCCTCGGCACCGTGAGCGCGGTGATCATGCTCATCGGCGCGCGCCAGATTCTGGCCGGCACCATGACCCTGGGCACTCTGGTCACCTACACCGCCTTTCTCGCCCTGCTCATTGCTCCCGTGTTCCAGATTGTGGCCATTGGAACTCAGCTCACCGAAGCCCTGGCCGGGCTCGAACGCACCCAGGAAGTCCTTGCCGAGCGGCCCGAAGAGGAAGATCCGCGCCGGACGCGCACGCTCGACCCCATCCGCGGCCTGGTGGAATTCGAAAACGTAAGCTTTGCTTACGAGGGCGGCAAGCCGGTGCTCGAAGACATCCAGTTCCGCGCCGAGCCGGGCACAGTGACCGCCCTCGTGGGTCCCTCCGGCGCCGGCAAGTCCACTCTCATCGGATTGATCGCTGCGTTCTACGTGCCCACTTCCGGCACCGTGCGCCTGGATGGTGTGGATCTGGCCTCCGTGCGCCTGGCCAGTTACCGGCCGCAGCTTGGCGTGGTCTTGCAGGAAACGTTTCTCTTCGACGGCACCATCCGCGAAAATGTCGGCTTCTCCCGCCCGGATGCATCCGAAGATGCCGTCCTGGCCGCCTGCCGCATCGCCCGCGTGGATGAATTTGCCGAACACTTCCCGCAGGGGTATGACACCGTGGTGGGCGAGCGTGGCGTGAAACTTTCCGGCGGACAGCGCCAGCGCGTTTCCATCGCCCGCGCCCTTCTTGCCGATCCGCGCATCCTGCTGCTTGACGAAGCCACATCCAGCCTGGATTCGGAATCGGAAGCGCTGATTCAAGAAGGCCTCGCTCACCTGATGCGCGGGCGCACCACCTTTGTCATCGCTCACCGCCTTTCCACCATTCGCCGCGCCGATCAGATTCTCGTGGTCGAGGCTGGCCGGATCATCGAACGCGGAAATCATCAGGAGCTGCTCGCCGCCCACGGCCGCTATTGGGACCTGTACACGCGCCAGCACGGCTTGGAATCCAACCTGTTCTTGGCGCCGGGTGAGGGAACCGGCGAAACCGAGGCCCCCCAGGAGGCCCTGGCCGGAGCCGCCGGTACGGAGTCAGAATCGGGCGGCAATGCCCTTGCCGAAGGCGTCCGCCTCCTCCGGCGGAAAGAAGCCTGACCGATGACCGCGAATCCCCCCCCTGCAGCGCGAAGCCCTTTGAGTGCGACAGGCCAGGTGTTGGCCTGTCGCCTTCTGCCGCCACGCTCTCCGGCCGGCCGCGGTCTGCCGCTGCGCCCTGGCCGGAAACCCGGGCTGTGCCCCGGGAACCGTAGATGAAGATCCTGGCCATCGATACCACCTCTCCCGCGGGCAGCGTGGCGTTGCTCGAAGACTGCGAGCTCTTCGGCGTGGTTGCTTCCTCCCAATCCGCGCCCTACTCGTTCCGCCTGCATCGCGAGGTGGAGCAATTGCTCCAGGCCGCCAACTCCGCGCTCCCCCAGGTGGATCTCTACGCCGTGGCGTCCGGCCCCGGCTCGTTTACCGGCGTGCGCGTGGGGCTCGCCGCGGTCAAAGCCTGGGCAGAAGTTTACGGAAAGCCCGTGGTCGGAGTCAGTGCCCTCGCCGCGCTCGCCGCCCAGGGACAGGGCGGTGCGCCACTGGTGGCCGGAGTTTCCGATGCCCACCGCGGCCAGTTTTTCGCCGGCTTGTACGACTGCTCGGGCCAGCCTCCGCGGCCACGCGGCGAAGACGTGGTCCTTTCACCCGCGGAGTGTTTTTCCTATCTTGCGGAACAGGCCGCAGGCGCACCGTTTGTGATTCGCACCACGATTCTGGATGCCGTTCAAGCCGCCCTTCGGGAATCGTCTCAACTTGGAGTTCGCGTGGAGGCCGCGGACCCGGTGCTCGCGCCGGCCATCGGATGTCTGGGCCGCGCGCTCGCCGAGCGTGGCGAATTCACCGATGCGCTCTCCTTGGACGCTCACTATGTGCGCCGCTCCGATGCGGAACTGCTGTGGAAGCCGCGCTGAATCCCCGCTTCACCGTCCGGCCCGTGGAGCCCCGCGATCTGCCGGCCATCGCCGCCATCGAATCCGCTTCGCTTCCGTGGGCCGCTCACTGGACCGGCGAATCCTATCTCTGTGAACCGCAGGGCGAGCGCTGGGCCCGCGTGGCCGAAAGTGATCGCGGCGTTGTTGGCTTCGTGCTCGCACGCTGGACCGGCGGGGAGATGGAGATTCTGAATCTGGCCGTGCATCCCACAAATCGCCGGCAAGGAGCCGGCCGTGCACTCGCTGCCGCCGCGGTCCAGCAAGGCGCCGCTCGCGGCGCCGCCCAGGTCTTCCTCGAGGTGCGAGCATCCAACCTCGCGGCCCTCGCCTTTTACGCCCGGCTCGGATTCACGCCCACCGGGCGGCGCCCCGCTTATTACCAGGAACCGCGGGAAG
>DATIYQ010000020.1:0-9529 GCA_035517515.1 Binatia bacterium | reverse complement strand
GCGGAGTTCCTGCCCGCGCATGTCCAACTGGCGGAAGTTTTGTTGAAGACCGGCGCGTTTGGGCCCGCGGCCCGGGAACTCACCAAAGTCGTACAGCTCGATCCCAAAAATGTGAAGGCGCAGTTGGAACTGGGAAATTTGCTGCTCGCTGCCCGCTCGTTCAAGGCGGCACAGGAACACGCCCAGGCGGTGCTTGCTCTGGACCCCGACAACATCGAGGCGCACGTGTTGCTGGCCAACACGGAAGCGGGACTGGAAGATCTCCCCGCGGCACTCGAAGAGATGCAAAAGGCGGTTGCCCTGAATCCGAGCCGGGCGCCCAGCTACCTGAGCCTCGCTTTACTCCAGGCTCGCGCCGGGCAGGCCGCCGATGCCGAGCAGAACTTCCAGAAAGCGCTGGAACTTGACCCCAAGTCCCTGCCGGCCACACTCGCGCTGGGCAGTTTCTACCAGCAGCAGCAGCGGCCGGCGGACGCAGAAAAGCAGTATCGCCAGGCCATGAGCCTGGAGCCTTCCAACCAGCTCGCCGTGGTCTCACTCGCACGGCTGCTGGTGGCGGAGGGCAAGCGCGAGGAAGCCGAGCAGGTGGTGAAAGATGCGAAGCAGAGGCTGCGGGAGAACCCCAGCGGCTATCGCCTGCTGGGAGAATTCTATCTAAGCCAGGGCGATCTGCCGCGCGCCACCCAGGAGTATGCCTCGCTGGTTCAGGAGCACCCCAAGGACCAGCGCCTGCGGAGCGACTACATCCAGCTTCTGATCCAGGGCAATCGTCTTGACGAAGCCGGGAAACTCAATGACCCGATCTTGAAGGAAAATCCCAAAGATGTCGCGGCGCTCCAGGCCAGCGGCGAGATTTTGCTGCGCCAGGGCAAACCGCAGGATGCCATCCCGCCGCTGGAAGCGGCTGTGGCTGCGGCCCCGGACAATGTAGGCGCGCACTTCAGCCTTGGGCTGGCCTACGCCCAGACCGGCAAACAACTCCAGGCGGAGCAAAGTTGGCGAAACGCGGTGCGGCTCAGGCCGGATATGGTCCAGGCGCAGCAGGCGCTCGCGGAACTCGCCCTTCGCAAACGCGACACAGCCCTGTTGATGAGCAGCGCGGAAGCGCTGATCCGTGCTCAGCCTTCCTCCGCGGGAGGCTACGTCCTGCGTGCGATTGGAGAGATCGAGCAGAAGGATCTGGCCGGCGGGGAAACCGATTTGAAGACGGCGATCAGCGTGGCGCCCGAAAATCCCGCGCCCTATGCCCGCCTGGCAGACCTCCGCGTAATGCAGAAGCGGTATCCGGAGGCGGAAAAACTCTACCAGCAGGCACTCGAGAAGAGCCCCGACTCCGTGGATGCCCTGCGCGGCCTGGTGCGGTTGGACCTGCTCCAGAAGCAGCCGCAGAAGGCCCTGGCCGGCATTCAGCAGCAGATCTCCAAATCGCCGAAGAATGCCGGATTCCAGGTCCTGCTCGGCCAGGTCTATGTGGAGCAAAACCAGTTGGACCGGGCGGAAGCGGCCCTTTCCGCCGCCACGGCCCTCGACAAGAACGATATGTCCGCGTTTCTTCTGCTCGCGCAGGTGGAGAGCAAGCGGGGCTCCGTGGACCGGGCCATCCAAACCTGCCTGGAGAGCATCCAGCAGCACCCCAATGACGTCCGCCCCTACCTGCTGAAGGGCATCCTCGAAGAATCCCGGAACAACCTGGCGGCCGCGCGGCAGGACTACGAAAAGGCCTTGCAACTACAGCCGGATTATCCCCTGGCCGCCAACAACCTGGCGTATCTGCTGCTTCGAACCGGCGGCAATACCGATGTTGCGCTCAGCCTGGCCCAGAAGGCGCGTCAAGCCCTGCCCAAATCGCCGAACATCGCGGATACTCTGGCCTGGGCGTACTACTCCAAGGGCGCATACGGTTCCGCGATCGAACTGCTCAAGGAAGCACTGCAAGCTTCCGACGATAATCCGGAGATGCACTTTCACTTGGGCATGGCCTACCAGAAGACAAACGACGCGGTCCGCGCGCGCGAAGAGCTGAAGCGCGCCTTGCAACTCAATCCCGCCTTTGCCCACGCGCCAGAAGCCCGGCAGGCGCTCAGCACCCTGGGCGGCTGACCGGCCGTTGGCGGCCGGCCGGAAAACCGGCGCCGCTCCTCACCCGCATCATCAATCCCCGGCCACTGTGCTTTAATGGCGGCGTGTTCCGCCGGCCCAAGTTACGGCTGCAACTTCCCTCGCGCTCGCTGTTGCTCGGCGGGCGCACGCTGATCGTGGGAGTGCTCAACGCCACCCCAGACAGCTTTTCCGACGGAGGGAAGTACCTCGATCCCCGCGCCGCTCTCCGCCGCGCGCTGGAGATGCAGGCGCAAGGTGCGGACATCCTGGAGCTCGGCGGCGAATCCACGCGCCCCGGCTCCAGGCCGGTTTCCGCGGAAATCGAACTCGGCCGTGTGCTCCCGGTTCTGGCCTGTCTGCAGGGGCGAATCGGCATTCCCATTTCCATTGACACCCAAAAGGCAGTGGTGGCGCGCGCCGCGGTGGAAGCCGGCGCGGAGATCGTCAACGACGTTTCTGCACTGCGCACCGACCCCGCGCTCGCCGAAGTGATCCGGCGCGCCCGCGCTGCGGTGGTATTGATGCACATGCGTGGCCGGCCCGCGACAATGCAAAACCGCCGGTTTGCCCGCAACGTCATGGCCGATGTGGAGCGCGGCCTGCTCCAGGCGCTGGAGCGCGCCCGGCGCGCGGGAATTCCCCGGGCGCGCGTCGTGCTGGATCCGGGAATCGGCTTCGGAAAGAGCGTGAAGCAGAATTGCGAAGTTCTGGCCCGGCTCCCAGAGCTGGCGCGGCTGGGATGCCCGCTGCTGGTGGGCACCTCGCGAAAATCGTTTCTCCAGACGCCCGGCGGGGGCGCGCCGGGAGCAGGACGCATCTGGGGAACAGCGGCCTCGGTGGCGATGGCCATCGCCGGCGGAGCCCACCTGGTGCGCGTGCACGACGTGGCGGAAATGGCCGAGGTGGCGCGGGTGGCGGATACGATCGCAGGCCGCACAGCGAGTGGAATTAAGTCGGGAAAAAGACCGCGCTAGTTCTGCCAGGGGCCGGCGTCGCGCCCGCCCGCGGATTCCACCGCTTCGCGGCGGCTGCGGATTTCGCGCACCGTGTAAATTGGTTTGTTCTGCGACTCGTAATACGTGCGCGACAGCAGTTCGCCGATCAGGCCCAGGGATAGAAACTGGAAGGCGCTGACCATCAAAAACATCCCGGTCAGCATCAGCGGTCCGTGCTCCACCATCACGTGGGCGTGGCGCGCCAGCTTTTCGTAAACCAGAAATACGGCAATGCCGAAGCCGCCGGCGAACGCCGCCAGCGCCAACTGCCCGAAAAAGTGCAGCGGCCGGGTGAGATAGTCCAGGAGAAATTTGACGCTGATCAGGTCAAAGAACACGCGAAACGTGCGCGACAGATTGTAGTTGGATTTGCCGGAGCCGCGGCGGCAATCGTGAATGGGCACTTCCGCAATTGTGGCGCCGGAGATTTTGGCCAGCGCGGGGATGAAGCGGTGCAGCTCGCCGTAAAGCTGCACCTGCTGGATTACCTCGCGGCGGTAGGCCTTGAACGTGGTGCCGAAGTCGCGCAGCGGCACGCCGGAAAGTTTGGCCATCATCCAATTGGCGACCCGACTGGGCAGGCGGCGCGTCAGCCAATGGTCCTGGCGATCCGCCCGCCACCCGCTGGCGATGTCGAAGCCCTCGCGAATTTTCTCCAGCAGCGCCGGGATATCCCCGGGATCGTGCTGCTGATCTCCGTCCATCGAAAGAATCACTTCGCCCTGGGCGTAATCGAATCCGGCTTTGAGCGCCGCGGTCTGCCCGAAATTGCGGCGCAGGCGCAGGGCGTGCACGCGGCCATCGTTCTCGTAAATGTCGTTCAGCACGCGAAAGGTCTGGTCGCGGCTGCCGTCGTCCACGAAGATCATTTCGTAGGGCTCCGCCAGCGGATCCATCACTTCCGTGATGCGCATGTACAGCGGAAGAATATTCTCCTGCTCGTTGAAAAACGGGATCACCACGGAGTAGCGCACCGCGTCTTCTTTGCGGTTCATGGACGGCCGCTCATTCACGGTTCAGGTTTCCTGCTCCCCGGGCTTCCCGATCACTCTTTGCGCCGCGCTTCCAGCGCCCGATACGTGACCAGTTGGATGCCCATTTCTTCCAGCAGGATGCGCGCGCGCGGGCAGGTCAGCGCATCCAGTTCCTGTTCCCTCTGGGCCACCAGGCGCGTTTCCACGCCCTCCAGCACCGCATCCACGTAGCCCGGATGAGCCATCAATTCGCTCACCCCGTCGGGCACGTCCCGCAGGATGTCTTCCAGCGTCTGCCGGTTCAGAAAGCCGGTGGCCGAGACGCCGTAAAAGTAGTCCGGAGTGGCAACGCCCGCTTCCGCCAGTGCCGCCCGCGAAATCGCGGTAAGAAATGCCAGCCCCAGCCCCACGCCCGCCTGCTGGAGAATTGTACCGCGAAACCCGGTGTTGCGCCGCCACAAGCCGTGAAAATCCACACGGCGTTCGCGGGAGGAACGGACCCCGGCCAGGCCGTATTCCGCGGCCAGGCGCGCGGTCACCCGGAACACCGGGGGCCACATGTGCACGTGCTGGTGCCCGTCGAGGTGGGTCGGCTGGAGGCCGGCATCGCGCACGCGTTCGATCTGCGCGCGAAACTCCTGCTCGACCGCGCTTTCGGCCACGCGGCCCAGGACCATGCGCAGGTAGAGTGGCTCCGCGTGTCCCAGGAATTCTCCCCGGTCATCGAGCAGCGCCCCAAGCGCCCCGGGATCGCTGAGCGGCCGGCCCTGCGTCAGGTTGAGATGAACACCGAAGCCCAGTCGCGGATTCTCCCGGGCCGCCGTGACCGCTTCTTCGAACGCCGCGCCGTTGGCGAGCAGGCTGGTGCTGCTGAGGATCCCCTCGCGATGCGCCTGGACGATGGCGCGGTTCACTCCCGGCGCCATCCCGAAGTCGTCCCCGTTGACGATCAGCTGTTTCATCGGCCCCTGCCCGCAGCGCAGATTCTACCCGGCAGCAACCCAAGGGTCACGTAAGGCGTCACGCTATAATGCCCGCAGGAGGGAATTCTTCGCTTCGCGCCGATGTCTGCCAAACCATCCCCGGGGCGAGTGCTGGCGATTGACTACGGCCGGCGGCGGCTGGGGCTGGCGGTGTGCGATGAGGGAAGAAAGCTCGTGCGGCCCATCGAAACGCTGGAGCGCGTGAACCGGCGCTACGATCTCTCGCGCCTGCGGCGCATCGTTCGTGAGCAGGTCATTACGCAGTTGGTGATCGGCCTGCCCCTGCGCCTGGACGGCACCACGGGAGATATGGCGGAGGAGGCGCGGGCTTTTGCCGTGCGCCTCGAGAAATCTCTGCGCCTGCCGGCCGCGCTGGTGGATGAGCGGCTGACCAGTTGGGAGGCGCAGGAGGAGCAGCGCGCCACGGCCGGGAGCCGGCGAGCCACCGGCGCGCGCCGCCATGCCGGCGCGCGCCACAGCGCGGGAGCCGCGCCCTCCAAAGCCCACCGCGCGCCCGACGGTGTGGACAGTCTGGCTGCCGCGCTGATTCTGGAAGAGTACTTGCGCCGCACGGCGGGGACGTCGTGAACGCTGCGCCCAGCCGGCGCGGACGCAGATGGCTACCCGCCCTGTTGGTATTCGCGCTGCTCGCGGCGGGAACGGCCGCGGCGGGATTCGCCCTGGTGCGCCACGATTGGGAGACTCCCTACCGCGGGTTCGCGCCCGGCGGCGTGTTCGTGGAGATTCCCCATGGCACTCCGTCGGCGGCCATTGCCCGCATGCTCGAGGCAACTGGTGTGGTGCGCAGCGCGCTTTCTTTCCGCCTGCTGGTTCTGCGGCGCCGGCATGAGCGGCTGGAGGCCGGGGAATATCACTTCGACCTCGCGGAGACGCCTGAGCAGGTGTTCGACACCCTGTCCCGCGGCCGCATCTATACGGTGACCGTGACCGTGCCGGAAGGCGAAACGATGTTCGACATTGCGGCGCAACTGGAAGCCAAGAGCGTAACTTCCCGCGAGGCGTTTCTGGCCGCGGCGCGCTCTCCCGCGCTGATTGCAGACCTGGCCCCGAATGCCCCGTCGCTGGAAGGGTTTCTGTTTCCCGCCACCTACCAGTTCCCGCGCCACCAGCCGGGAGCCAAAATCGCGGAGGCCATGGTGCGGCGGTTCCGTGAGGCCTGGACGCGCCTGCTGGCCGCGGGCACGAATGCGCCGGACAATCCCTCGGCACCCAAACTGACGCCGCTGGAAACAGTCACTCTGGCGTCGCTGGTAGAGAAGGAAACCGCGGTTCCAGAGGAGCGGCCGCTGGTGGCCAGCGTGTTCACCAACCGTCTGGGCAAACGGATGACTCTGGACTGCGACCCCACGGTGATTTATGGGCTGGAACTGGCGGGACGATACAACGGACGGCTGCTGCTCGCCGATTTGCGGGTGGATTCGCCTTACAACACGTATCAGCGGCGCGGGCTGCCGCCCGGACCGATCGCCAATCCGGGAGAGGCATCGCTTTCCGCCGCGCTCCAGCCCGCCGCGGTGAAGTATTTTTATTTCGTGGCCACCGGCGATGGCGGCCACGTGTTCAGCCGCACGCTCGCGGAGCACAACCGCAATGTGGCGCGCTACCGCCGGCGCGAGGCGCAGCTCGCACGCAATCACTCCGCCCGCGGCGCGGGGAAACAAACGCCGTGAGCCGGCGCGCAAAGCCGGTGGCCGCTTCGGAGCCGCGGGATTCCGCCGGCGCCCGGACGGCTGACCCCACTCCACCGGCCGGGGACGAATTCACGCACCTGCTGCATTTCGCCACGCTTCGAGAGGCAGAGGCCACACTGCGGCGGCTGGATGCGCTGTGGCGCGAGTCCCGCGCCGCGGGAGACGGCCCGCGGGCAGCTCACGTGATCGAGCTGGCGCGCGAAGGACGGCGCCGCGCGCAAATGATCGCCGGCAACCGCCGCGTGGCGCCCGCGAAGCGCGCGGAAAAGGAAGAAATCCGCCAGTGGTTCCGCGTGTGGCTGGAGACCCCGGAAGCGTTTTTCGACTGGCTGGAGCTGCGCAAGCGCTCGCCGGAGTTCACACAAAAATTCGGCGGCGATCCACCCGGCGATGAACCGCTCCCCCAGGGGTGAAAATTGCGGGGGCGCGGCATGCCGTGTTCCTGTCCCGCGGAGCGAGCGGCAACCTGCGGCATGAGGAGAGGCAGCAATGCTGTATCTGGAAGTGCGCACGATGGATCTGGGCGAAGACGTCCGCGCGGTGGGACTGGACCTGCGCGGCGCAGACGAAGAGCCGGCGCGCGGGCCGGAGACGGCGGCACTGTGGGCCCGGGTGATTCCCGCGCTGGCCGGCGCAGAGCCCTGGGCGCTTGATTTCTTCAGCCATCTGGACCGCGTGCGCGAGTATTGCGCGCGCCACGGCATCGCCGCGCTCGAGGCGCGCGGGGCGGCGCTGGTCATCCCGGGGCCGGAGCAGGAACCGATGGCCGGACTGTTTGCGCGCTTCGAGGGAGAAACCTTCGGCGCGCGGGCGGGCGGGCCGTTGCGCGGTGAGGATGGCGTCCGCCCGGCTCAGCGCCAGGCGCTGGAGCGCGAATTGCTTCACCGTGGCGTGGATGCCTATCATCCCGTCTTTGGCGAGTACCTGTTCTGCGCGGTGTGCGATTTTTCCGACGGCGCGCTGGTGGTGCTCAGTGAAGCCCTGGCCGCTACGGAGGTCCTGCGCCGCGTCCAACCCGCGCTGGCCGGCGCTGAAGTGGAAGTCTTCATGGCTTCCTGAGCGCGGCCCATGACCCGCATCGCACTCTCCACTGCGCGGCTCGATCTCGCCGAGTGGGAGCCGGGCGACGCGCGCGGCCTGCGCCCCATCGCCACGGACCCGGAAGTGATGCGGCACATCTCCGGCGGCGTTCCCTGGAGCGACGAACAGATTCAGGAGTTCGTGCAGCGCCAGATGCGCCATGCGGCGGAGCGCGGCTTCTGCCTGTGGAAGCTGCTGCTGCGCGAACACGCCATGGCCGGAGAGGTGGCAGGCCTCTGCGGGCTGCAGCCTCTGCCCGGTACGGACGAAATCGAAATCGGCTGGTGGCTGGCTCGAGAGCTGTGGGGCCAGGGACTGGCCACGGAGGCGGCGCGCGCCGCGCTGCAGTTTGCCTGGCAGACGGCAGGGCTCACCCGCATCGTAGCCATCGCCCGGCCGGAGAATCGCGCCTCGCGCCACGTGATGGAAAAGCTCGGCATGCGCTACGAACGCGATACCGTTCACAAAGGAATTCCCGTGGTGCTCTATTCCGTGGAGCGAGGGCCGGAACCGGCGGAGACCAGCCGCCCCGGCCAAATCACCTGACGGCGGGTGCGGACTGTTGGCTGCGGAACCCGGCGGGTGAGATCCCGGCTTGTTTGCGGAAGAATCGCGCGAAGTAAGATGGGTCCTCGAAGTTCAGGTCGTAGGCCACTTCGGCCACGGAATGCTCGGAGTGCCGCAGCATCCGCTTGGCCTCCAGGATCACGCGCTCCCGGATGAGCTGTCCCGCGGTTTTTCCCAGTGTGCGGCGCACCGTTTCGTTCAGGTGGCTGGGCGTCACGCGCAGCCGCTGCGCGTAGTCGGCCACGCCGGTGATTACGCGAAAATTCTCTCCCAGCAACTGCAGAAAACGGTTGGTCAGCTCCGTCCCGCGGTCGTTCCACCGCGCGGGAGATTGCGCACGAACGATGCGCTGGGCTTCGATCAGCCACAGGCGCAGATAGGAGCGGAGCGCGGCCGCGTGCTCCACGCCGCGCTGCTGGTATTCGCGCAGCATGGCCCGGGCCAGAGCCTCAAAGGTACCGCGCTGCTCATCGGAAATGGAGAGCGCTCGCGCCCCCGTCAGGGCGCAGAACAGCGGCATCTCGGCAATCTCCGCGGGGTCGCGGGCCTCCGCCGCGAAAAACGTGCGGGCAAAATGCACCACGAAGCCGCCGGGAGTCCGCTCTGGTTGCCACCCGTGTACCACGCCGGGGCCGAAATGCAGCAGCATGGGAGGCCGAATGCGGACCTGTTCGAAGTCCAGGGAGATGTACCCGGTTCCGGATGTCACCAGCAGAACATGATGGTAGTCGTGGCGATGGGCCCGGCGGATTTCTGTAGGCGCTTGCGCAAAGCGCTCTTCGAGCGGCTGCACGTTGAATCCCGGGATGCGTTCCGGCAGCCCCATCTCTCGCATCGAGTAAACGGGGATCGCGGCGCGGTTTGCCTCGCTCCCCGCCGCCGGCCCGCTCTTGGCTGCCCCCATGATGGCCATTTCTATCAGATGAAGTTCGCGGTGTTTCGTCACCTGCCGGAAAACAAAACGGGCTCCGGGATTGCCGGAGCCCGCGTTGGAGCGATTACTTCGCCTGGAGTGTTTGCGGTCACTCAGCGCCACCGCCCAGAGAGGTTGTTCCCTCACGCGTCAGCCGCAGGTGCAACGCCAGGGTGATGTTGTTGCCCACCAGGGCCGCGCCGGA
>DATIYQ010000019.1:0-12426 GCA_035517515.1 Binatia bacterium | reverse complement strand
GGGCCGGGATGCCGTTCTCCAGAAGGCGCTGGAGCTGGCGGAAACACCGTAATCGCCGACGGACTGCGCAGGCCGAAGGCAAACGCACCGGGTGATGCTGTAACTTCCCGGGGCGGTGTCCCGCGTTTTTCACCGCGGGCGAAGCCACATGGCAGTTTCTGCCGGCGATGCGTTCAGGCGGCCGGAGCGGCCGGCGATGGTTCGGTGTCCGCCGGGCGCAGGGTGAGCCAGTCGGTCTGGACGCGGCCCCACTCCTGGATGAGAAAGCCGTAGGACTCGAAGAATTCGCGGAGCTGCGGGCGGCTCCATCCCACGATTTTCTCGAGAATCGGCACCAGCGTGGCCAGGGCGTTGGTGCCCAGCACGGTGCGCTTGGCAATCTGGGCGACATGCCTGGTCTCGGAGACGGCGATGGTAAAGCCGTCGCGAACGTTGACGTGCAGCATCACGTGGATATCGGAGCTGCCGTCGCCGACGTAGATGACGTGGTCCGGACCGATCTGCAGCTCGCCCTCGAGGCGGCCGAGCACGGCAACTTTCCCGTAGCCGGCAGTGGCGCGGGTGATGGTGTCGATCTCTCCGGAGGGGTGATACCGGAATTCGGTGCCGAAGATGTGGTCGGCAGGGACGATTCCCTCGAGCGCGGAATGGATGACCTCCGCGGGCGCCGCGGAGAGAATGTAGAAATCGAAATGGTAGCCCGGGATGCCCTGGTCCAGAATCTGATAGAGCAGCTCGATATTCTCCTTCAGGCGGATGCGCTTTCCCACCTCCACCAGGTGCTCGCGGCGGACGCGCGAATGGAATTCGGGATCGTGCAGCAGCAGGTAGGCGAGCTCCGCGCCCTGTTGCACCAGGTTGAGCCTGGCCATGCCCTCAGCCTTGCGCTTGAATTCCTCCGCGGGAATTCCCACCATCTCGCTCAGCGCGTAGCCGGTGTCGTTGAAGGTCAGGGTCTGGTCGAAGTCACTGGCAAACAAATAGCGTTTCATTTTTCCTTCCAATCTTGGTTTCGTCCTTGGGCCGGGGACGCGTCCAGGATGTTTTTCAATCTGGAGCTTGTGCTGTGTCTCGCCGACAGCTCAGAGAAGCAGGGCGCGGCAAGCAGCGCCCCTACAAACCCGCGTGCGCAGACGTACTGAACTGATCTCTGGGACGCAGCACCGGTATTAGTTTGATGCAGGAAAGCGCTTGGCGGTCATTAAAAAATATAATGCGATTGATTACGGCGGCGTGGCCGGGCGGAGGGAGGGCGCCGGCGCAGGATCGGGCCGGCGGCGGAACTGCGGGAGGCCGGCGCTGCGTTACAATGCGTGGCGCAGGAAGGGGAGGCGAGGATGCCGCGCAACGCCGCTATTTTTACACCGGAGATTTTCCGCTTCTTCCGCGAACTCTCGCGTCACAACGAAAAGGCGTGGATGGACGCGAACCGGGAGCGATACCAGGAGAACGTGGTGGCGCCTTTCCGGGCGCTGCTGGAAGCGCTGGCTCCGGCGGCCCTCGAGCTGGACTCGAGTTTCGATCTCAGCGGGCGCACCGGCAGCAATTTTTCGCGCATCAACCGCGACATCCGCTTCCGACCGGACACCCCGCCGTATCACACCCACTATTACCTGACATTTTCGGGCGGGGGCAAAGCAGGCCGGAGCGGCGGGCAGCTCTATGTGGGCATTACGGCGGACGCGGCCACGGCGGGCTTCCGCATTTACGGCGGACCGAAGAACGAGGGCGCGCTGGCCAGGATCGCGGCTCCGCGCGCCCAGAAGAACGAAGCCTGGCTCCGCAGGCAGAAGCAACGCCTGGGCCGGAGGTATGAGGGCTATTGGTACGCGTCGGAAAAGCGCGAATGGATCAAGAAGGACGGCTGGCCGCTAACCCCCGAGGAGTGGAAGAAGATTGGCGGCTGGGTGGTGCGCCGCGCGATGAAGCCCTCCGCGGCGTTGCGTCCACAATTTGTGACCGAAGCGGCGCGGATTTTCCGCGATCTATACCCGCTGTATGCGTTTGCCACGCAAGCCAACTGGAAGGCCTGAGCCGCGAAGCACCGATCGAGACCCGTTCCCGCGGGCTCTTGCCACGCTGCAGCCGCCCATTGCGGATCGAGAGTGGTGAGAAACGCGGGCTAAAACTCTTCCACGTCGGACTCGTCCCGTTGCTTCGATCTGCGGGTGCGCAGGGAGATGCGGATGCCGCGCTGGCGCGCGCCGGCCAGGATCAGGCGGCGGATTTCGAGCGGCAACTGCTCGGGGGCAAAGACTCCGGCCTCCTCGCGCGGGAAGTGTTTTACGAACAGCGAGGTCATGGTGGCCGTGGCCCAGGCGATGGGAGAACGCTGAAATCCCTGGCGGCGGATCTGGAAGAGGGAAGGCACGGTGACGTCCCAGCGGAGAAGGGTGGGCTGCTCGGCCTTCACCCCACGGATCAAAACGGCGGCCGCAAATCGCGCGTTGGAAATGCGCCCATGGCGCACCATGCGCTTCAGCGCGCGGGGCGTGGGCGTGGCGGGAAAGCGCGTGCGAGACATGCCGCGAGAGCGAGAGAGTTTGCCCTGGCGATACCAGCGGCGCAGCATTTCCATCTCGCCACCGCCGATTTTCACGTCCATCTCGCGCATGGGGATAAAGTGCGGCAGGGTGGCGACCTCGTCCTGCGCGGCGAGATACACCGGAGCCTCGCCGATGGGGGGAGGGAAGTGGAAGCGCTCGCGCTCGCTGAAGCGTTTGGCGAGGTGGAAGCGTCCGGCACGGTAGATGCGCGGGCGCGAGGTGGCCTCGTCGAAGGAAACTTCCGGCGACCACTGCGAGACCGGGTCATCGCTCTCGGTTTCCTCAAACAGGCGGACGTGGACGGTGTGGAGTTCGTCCAGCAACTCGTCTGCACGGCGGACGAGCAGATTGGTCAGGCCGGGAGCGATGCCGGCGTTAATCACCGCAGCGCGATGCCTGGCTTCGAATCGCTTGGCGTAGCGCAATTGTTCGGCGCGAAAGGGATGCCGGGTGAGGTGCGCGGCCATGTCCAGGTAGTGCGCCTTCAGCCGCAGGGCCGCGCGCAGGATGATTTCGTTGTACACCGCGGGAGAGGCGTTCACCAGAAGCTGGCAGCCCTGGGCTGCTTTCACGATGGCCCAGAGGTTGCGGGCATTCACCGGGACGACGGGAATCTGCGATTTCCTGCGGAAAAAGCGGCGCGCGCGCTCCGGGTTGCGGTCCCCGCAGGACACCTCGTGCCCCTGTTTTTCCAGCACCTGCGCGAGCAGGGATCCGGTGGCCCCGGCGCCCAAAACGAAGATTCGCATTTGCAGGGCAATCTATCACAGGAGGCGAGAGGGCAGCAGTCGATGCCCGGTGGCGGGATCTTGGGTGGAGATGGAGGAAAGCCGGTGGGTTCACTCCTTGCCTTCCGGGCCATAATGCTTATAATCGTATTCTATGAAATCACGCATTTCCGCGACGCAAGCCGTCCGTGGTTTTTCGGAACTGATGAACCGCGTCCGTTATCGGGGAGAGAGCTTTGTGGTCGAGCGTGGAGGCAAGCCCATTTGTGAAATCCTGCCCGCAAGCCCGGCGAGTTTCAGCGGGGTGGAATTGGCAAATCTCTTGCGCGCTTTGCCCAAGCCGGACGAGGAATATCTGGCAATCGTGGAAGCTCTGATTGCAAAGCAGCCCAGGGTGGCGGATTCGGGATGGGAGCGCTAATCGACTCCAGCGTGTTGATCGCGATCGAGCGTGGCCAGCTCTCGATTGAGCGGATTTCCGTCCGCTTTGCAGAGGAGGACGTAGCCGTGTCGGCGGTGACCGCGTCAGAACTGCTGCACGGCCTGCACCGGGCAAGGACCGCTACGCAGCGCCACCGGCGCCAGGCGTTTGTCGAGGGATTGCTCGCGCAGCTTCCCGTCATCCCTTTCGATCTGACCGTGGCGCGCGTACATGCTTCCCTTTGGGCGGATTTGTCAGCGCGGGGAGTGGCGATCGGTGAGCGCGACCTGATGATCGGGGCCACCGCGATTTCCAGGGGCTATGCCGTCGCCACTCGGGATGAACGCAGCTTCCCGAGAATCCCGGGCCTGAAGGTGCAACGTTTTTGACGGTGGATCGCGGCAGTCGCACGGCCTCAAAGGAGGGAAGCCCCGCGCAACCTTTATCATGGGCTACAGGTTGGGCAGAGTTGCCCCGGCGATGGGGCTTTCCTTCCGGAAAAAGGGGCGTGCCCAATATGAATCGCAATCCCCGCAGGAAGCCTCGTGCCCCCGCCTTCCAGCAATTGCGCGCACAGGGACCCGGTGGCCCCGGCCCCAAAACGAAGATTCGCATTTGCAGGGGAATCTGTCACAGGAGGCGAGGCGGCAGAACCAACGCGGCGATGGAGAGCGCAGACGGCCCGCCGGGCCACGCATCGGCGGGATTGACCCTTGCTGGCGATCTATGACACGGCACGTTACTCGTGTTTGAAAAGACGATCCGAGGGGGGATGCATGCGATCTGCGGCACGATTGGGTGAGCCTCCCGGTGCCACCCTCAGGAACAGACTGCGCCTGGTAGCCGCTGCCGCCGGGGGCCTGGCAATGCTGATGCCCCTCAAGGCATCCCCACCGGTCCGGCAGGCAAGCGCGGTGAGCGGCGCAAGAATCGAACGCATTGAGATCCAGGGGTTCCGGCATTTCACTTCCGAGGAGATCACAGCGGCGCTCGGCCTGCGCGTCGGGGATGCTGTCAGCCAAAGCATCCTGGAAGGGGCGGCAGAACGTTTGTTGGAGACCGGGGGTTTCCGGGATGTCAATTTTGAATACTCCCAGCATGCGAACTCCTGGCTGGTGAAGTTTGTGGTGATCGAAGCGCCCTTATTTCTTCCTTGCACGTTTGACAATTTTCTCTGGTTCGCGGATTCGGAGCTGATTGCCGCGGCCCACGCCCGAATGCCACTCTTCAACGGCTGGTTGCCGGAGGGGAGCGGAGCAATGCAAGGCCAGTTGATCGCCGCCCTGGGAGAATATCTGGAAGTGCACCATATTGCCGGCCCGGTTTCGATCACGCCGATATTCCCCGGCTTGGGGGCCAAAGCGGTGGGCTACTCGATTCGGATCAACGATGTGCCCATGCCCGTGCTGCGCGTGGTGGTGACCGGCGGACCTCTCGATCCAGCCGCGCTCGGGGAAGCGGAGCACGGCCTGATCGGGCACGATTATTCGCGGCACTTTGCGACGCGCGTAGCGGAGACGGCGCTGACCGAGGCGTATCAGGACGAGGGGTATTTGCGGGCAAAATTCTCCGAGCCCATGCCGGCATTTCAGGACCCTGCAGGCAAGGACGCTTCCCAGGGAATCATTCTGCGCTATCAGGCGACATCGGGGCCTCGATACTCCTGGGCGGGAGTGAGCTGGACAGGCAATCATGCGGTGGCCGCGGAGGAGCTGACGAAATTGCTTCTCGTCTTGCCGGGAGAGCCAGCGCGCCGCAACCGCACGCTGGCCGGATGGGACGCCGTACGGGAAGCCTTTGGGCACCGCGGCTATATTGCGGCGACCCTGGACCCCGAGCCACACTACGATGACCAGGCGAGTTCGGTGCGCTTTACAGTCCAAATCGCCGAGGGTCAGCAATACCGCATGGGAGAGTTGCGGGTGGACGATCCCTCCGAAGGCGCGGCGAAGCAGTTAGCCGCGGCGTGGCCCATCGCGCGCGGACAGATTTACGATGTCTCCGCGGAAAAGGAATTCCGGCGCACCGGCGCGCCGAGGGCCCTGGTGCGCGTAGGTGTAACACGCAAGAGTTTTGGGGTAGAGCGCGATGTGCATCAAGACACCGCTACGGTGAACGTGCTGGTGAGAACCAGCCAGTAGCCGGTGAAACCCGGACCGGCACCTCGCGCGCCTCCGGACACGACGCCCCAGACCGCGGCCGGGCCTTGCCGTCCCGCGCCTTCGCGCGTAGACTAATCTTGTTCCTCCGACCCCTGTGGCCTGCGGGAGGTGTCTCCTATGGCTGCCGGGGCGGTGTCCTGGCGGGTCCCGCATGGCGGGACACGGCGGGGCCGAGGGTGAGAGCGGAAACGCTTTCGCCTCCCGTGCTTGGAAAGGAGAACACCGGACGCCTTCTCCCGCGCCGCGGGAGGGGAGCCGGTTCCGCCCGACGTATCCGCCGGGCACCTCTCCCTCCTCGTACTTCCAGGAACATCCAAGCCAATGCCGCTGCATGACAAATTCGGACGCCAGATCACCGACGTGCGCATATCGGTGACCGACCGGTGCAACTTCCGGTGCGTGTATTGCCGTTCGGCGGACCCTGAGAATTACCGTCCGGAGGAGGAGTTGCTCACCTGGGACGAACTGGTGCGGGTGGCGCGGGTGCTGCGGGGGCTGGGCCTGGAAAAGGTGCGGGTGACGGGCGGCGAGCCGATGGTGCGGCCCGGGGTGGTGGAGTTCATCGCCCGCCTGCGCGACCTGGGTTTTCCCGATCTCTCGATGACCACGAACGGGCAGTTGCTGGCAGAACGGTGCGAGCCGCTGGTGCGCGCGGGGCTTCAGAGAATCAACATCAGCCTGGACTCGCTGGACGCAGAGAAATTCGAACGGGTCACACGCACGCGGAAATTCCAGAGCGTGATGGACGGCATTCACGCGGCCCAGGGCAGCGCGCTGAAACCGGTGAAAGTGAACGCGGTGCTGGTGCGCGGGCTGAATGACGACGAGGTGGAAGCGTTTGCGGAGCTGGCCCGGCGGACGGGCATTGTGATGCGTTTTATCGAGTTCATGCCACTGGATGCGGACCGGCACTGGTCGCGCGAGCTGGTGGTGCCGGCGGCGGAGGTGCGGCGGAGGATCGAGGCGCGCTGGCCGCTGGAACAAATCCCCCACGCAGTGAGCGAAACGGCGCGCAAATTCCGGTTTGCGGACGGCGCGCCCGGGGAAATCGGCTTGATCTCGCCGGTGACGGAACCATTCTGCGGGCATTGCTCGCGGATTCGCGTGACCGCGGACGGGAAGCTGCGCACCTGCCTGTTCAGCCAGGAGGATCACGACCTGCGTCCGCTGGTGCGGAACGGCGCCAGTGACGAAAAGCTGGCCGGGTACATCGAACGGATGGTGATGGAGAAGGAGGCCGGGCACCGGATCAACGAGCCGGACTTTAAGCCGCCTTCGCGCACGATGGTGTTTATCGGAGGATAGGCCGGACAGGCCGGACCGGGCCGGAGAATCTCCACGCTGCGGGTAGAAATTCACCGCCATTCGAGAGAGAATAGATTCAAGGCTGCCCAGGGACACCGCACTTGATGCCTCAACTGGTAGAAATCGGAAGGCTGGCCACACAGCCACAGCCGGAGACGCTCCGCGTGCCGGAGATGGAGAAGGGTGTGGGCTGCGATTTCTCCAAATATCTGCTGGTGCCGGACACCACGCTGGATGAACGGATCGGGGCGGCCGTGGAGCGGCTGGGCTCGCGGGTGGTGATTCTGGGACACCACTACCAGCGCGACGAAGTGATCAAATTCGCGCGCTTCACCGGAGACAGCCTCAAGCTTGCGCAGCAGGCGGCCTCCACAGACGCGAAACACATTGTCTTCTGCGGCGTGCACTTTATGGCGGAGAGCGCAGACGTGCTGCGCCGGGAGCACCAGGTGGTGATCCTGCCGGACGTGAATGCCGGATGCTCGATGGCGGACATGGCGGACATCGGCCAGGTGGAGACCTGCTGGGCGGAGCTCGAATCGCTGGGCGGGCTGGGTATGGTGCCGGTGACCTACATGAATTCGACGGCGGCGATCAAGGCATTCACCGGAGAACACGGGGGCTCGGTGGTGACCAGCTCGAACGCCGCGCGAGTGATGGCCTGGGCGTTTACCCGCGGGGAGCGGGTGTTGTTCCTTCCGGATGAGCATCTGGGCAGGAACACGGCCCACCGGATGGGGATTCCCCTGGACGAGATGGTGGTGTGGGACCCGTATCAGGAGCTGGGCGGAAACAGCGAGGAATCGCTCCGCCACGCGAAGGTGGTGCTGTGGAAGGGCTACTGCTCGGTGCACCAGCGCTTCCTGCCGGAACACGTGGACCGCGTGCGCGCGGAGCATCCCGGGATGCGCGTGATTGTGCATCCGGAATGCCGCCTGGAGGTGGCGGAGAAGGCGGACGCGATTGGCTCGACGGAGGGGATCATCAAAGCGGTGACGGCCTCACCCGAGGGCACCGCGTGGGCCATCGGCACGGAGATCCACCTGGTCAACCGCCTGGCCAAGACGCATCCACGGCATACCATCGTTTCGCTCGATCCGCACGTTTGTGTCTGTTCCACGATGTTCCGCATCACGCCGCAGCACCTGCTCTGGGTGCTGGAAAACCTGCAGGAAGGCAACGTGGTCAACCCCATCCGAGTGCCCGACAGCCAGCGGCGCTGGGCACGCGTGGCCCTGGACCGGATGCTGGAGCTCAAATAGCGAGAGGCTCATGGCCGAAGAATTCCGCCACTTCACCCTAACGGAAGCCGAACGGACGCGCGCAGAGGTGGAGCCCATGCTCATTGAAGCGATGGAGGGAAGGCGCGAGCTGGCGGGGGTGGAAGAGGAGCTTTCCGGAGTGGCCCGGCGCATCGGGATGCTGGGCGGCTCGCTGGTTTCGCAATCGCAGGTATCGGAGCTGCGCACGCGCCACAACCAGATCGGCATGAAACTCCAGCACACCCTGGAAACGATCGAAGCCACCGGTTGCCTGGTGAAAGACCTGGACACCGGGCTGCTGGATTTTCCCGCCCTGCTGAATGATCAGGAAGTTTTTCTGTGCTGGCGCCTGGGCGAGGACCGGATCCGCTATTACCACAGCGTTGACGAGGGCTTCGCAGGCCGCAAGCCGCTGGATCCGCGCGATCTGGGAGGCACCTCTCCGATTCAATGAGTGAGGAGCGGTGGCGCGGCTCCGCGGAAGCGGAACCACCTGCCGGGGCCGCGCCTCTCCCCTGCTACCACGATACGAAGGAAACCAGAGTGACCACGACACCCGCCAACCGCCTGCGCAATTCTGAGAGCGCCTACCTGCGCTCCGCGGAGCATCAGCCGGTGGACTGGCACGAATGGGGCGAAGAGGCGTTCGCCCGGGCGCGCGCGGAAGACAAACCCATCCTGCTGGATATCGGGGCGGTGTGGTGCCACTGGTGCCACGTGATTGACCGCGAGAGCTACGAGAACCCGGAAATCGCCGCGCTGATCAACCAGAACTACGTGGCAGTGAAGGTGGACCGGGACGAGCGTCCGGACGTGGACGCGCGCTACCAGGCGGCGATCAGCGCGATTTCCGGCCAGGGGGGCTGGCCGCTGACGGGGTTTCTGACCCCGGACGGGCGGCCATTCTTCGGCGGAACGTATTTCCCGCCGGAGGATGCCATGGGGCGCCCCGGCTTCCGGCGAATCCTGGCGGCGGTGGCGGAGGCTTACCGCGGAAGGCGCGCGGAGGTGGACCGTTCCGCGCAGACGCTGGCAGAGGCGGTCTCCCAGGCGGAGTCCACTCCCGCGGCGCGAGGCGCGATTTCCGCGCAGATCCTGGAAGTGATGGAGGACGCGACGGTGCGGCAGTTCGATATGCGCAACGGTGGATTTGGCCGGGCGCCGAAGTTTCCGCATCCCGCGGCCGTGAATTTCCTGATGGAGCGATTCCAGGCCACGGGGCGGCGGCATCTGCTGGCGGTGGCCGAGACCACGCTGACCAAGATGGCGCGCGGCGGCGTGTATGACCAGATTGGCGGGGGATTTCACCGCTATTCGGTGGACGAGCGCTGGTGCGTACCGCACTTCGAAAAGATGAGCTACGACAACGCCCCGCTGCTGGAGAACTACGTGCGCGCCTGGCAACTGACCGGGGATGCGCTGTTTCGCGAGACAGCGGAGGGAATCATCCGCTGGACGGACCAGGTGCTCTCCGACCGCGACCGGGGCGGCTTCTACGCCAGCCAGGATGCGGACATCTCGCTGGACGACGACGGAGATTATTTCACCTGGACCCAGGACGAGGTTCGCGCCGCGCTGTCGCCCGATGAGGCGCTGGCCATCGAACTTTACTACGACGTGGAGCCCGCGGGCGAGATGCACCACAACCCGGCAAAAAATGTTCTCTGGGTGGATCGCGGACTTCCCGAAATGGCTACGCGCATGGGCAAATCGGAAATCGAAGTGCAGGCGATTCTCGAGTCCGCCCGCAAGAACCTGCTCGAAGCGCGTTCGAAGCGCCCCACGCCCGCTGTGGACCGCGCGGTCTACACGGGTTGGAACGCGATGTACATCTCCGCGTACCTGGAAGCGGGGCGGGTGCTGGGGCGCGAGGATTGCCACGCGTTCGCGCTGCGCACCCTGGACCGGCTGCTGGCGGAAGCCTGGGATGAGCAGCGCGGCTTCGCGCATCGCGTGGGCGGCGCCCGGCTGGAAGGCTCTCTGGAGGATCAGGCTTTCTCCGCGGCGGCGCTGCTCAATGCCTTCGAAGCCACGCTCGACCGCAGGTATTTTGACGCCGCTGTGCGCGCGGCGGAGTTGATGGTGGAACTCTACGGCGACGAGGAGGGCGGTGGATTTTTTGACCGCTCGCGCCGGGCGGCCCCGATGGGAGGACTGGAGGTGCGGCGCAAGCCGTTGCAGGATTCGCCCACGCCCGCGGGCAATTCCTGCGCGGCGATGGTGCTCTCGCGGCTGCACGCCTATACGGGTGATTCGCGCTACCGGGAGGCAGCGCAGAAAACGCTGGAGGCGTTTGCGGGCGTGGCTCCACAGTACGGATTATTCGCCGCCAGCTACGCACTGGCGGCAACGGTTTACCTGAATTCTCCGGCGCAGGTGGTGATTTTCGGCGGGGCGGGGGACCCGGCGGCCGACGGGCTGGAGCGCGCCGCGTTGGAGATCTATCGCTACGGCAAAGCGGTGCTCCGCGTCACGCCGGAGAAACTGAGTGCACACGCGCTGCCGCCCGCCCTGGCGGCCACCTTGCCGCATGTGCCCGGTGACACGGCCCAGGCCCTGGTGTGTGCGGCTGGGGCGTGCCAGCCGCCGGTGAGGGATCCCGAGCAGTTGCGAAAACTGCTGGTTCCAGACGCAGCCTCCGCCGCGTCCTCCTGATCCGATTTCTCTCCCGGCGCTGTACACTCTCCCGTTTTCCGCGCGTGGCCGTTGCGCCTTCCTGCGGCTAGTGATACATGCATCCCATGCTCAAAGCCCGTGATGGCGTCCCGCGTGTCCCGGTGATTCCCCCACTGACCTCGAATCGCGGGGGAATCTGCCTGGACCTGAACGAGAACACCGCAGGCTGCTCTTCGCGCGTGCTCTCCAAACTGCGCGGTTTGACTGCCGCGGACGTTTCTCTCTACCCGGAGCGCGCTTCGGCGGAGCGCGCGGTTGCCGCACACCTGGGTGTTTCCACGGAGCAGGTATTGCTCACGAATGGGGTGGATGAAGCGATTGTGGTGCTTTCGTCCTGCTTTCTCGCTCCCGGAGACGAGGCGATCTATCCCGTGCCTACGTTTCCGATGTATTCGGTGGGTGCGTGTGCCGCGGGGGCGACCACGGTGGAAGTGCCCGCGGGGCGCGATTTCCGGTTTCCGGCGGAGCAGATGCTGGCCGCGGTCACTCCGCGCACGCGGATGATGGCCATCGCCAATCCAAACAATCCCACGGGCGCGCTGGCGCCGCGCGCCATGCTGGTCCGGCTTCTGGAAGCCGCGCCGGATGCCGCCATGCTCGTGGACGAAGCCTATTACGAGTTCTGCGGCGAGAGCATGCTGGATGAGTTGCCGCGTTACTCAAACCTGTTCGTGGCGCGCACCTTCTCGAAGGCCTACGGACTGGCGGCATTGCGGGCCGGCTGCCTGGTGGGCGCCCCGGAGCACATGGAACTGGTGCGGCGGCTGGCGCCGCCGTTCAGCGTGAACGGGGTGGCGCTGGCCTGCCTGCCGGAGGCGCTGGCGGACCGGGAGTTTGTGGATGGGTGCGTGGCGAACGTGCGGCGGGAACGGGCGCGGCTGGAGGCAGAGCTTTCGAAATTCAGCGTGCGCACCTGGCCGAGCCACGCCAATTTCATCCTCGCAGACCTGGGGGCGCAGCACGCGGCGTTTGCGGCGGAACTGGAGAAGGAAGGCATCTATGTGCGCGATCGCGGGGCGGACCCGGCGTGTGCCGGCTGCGTGCGCATCAGTGTGGGCACGCCGGCCGAGATGGACCGCCTGTACGCCGCGCTGCCTGGGGCGCTGCAACGGATCGGCTGGCGGCCGTAGGACGCACGCCAGCGCCCGACTTCGCGTTCGCGCGTGCTATCCCCAGTCCCGCTCAGCTCCTATAATTCAGCGTATGGACGGCTCACCTCCACCACCGGGCGAAATCTCTGCCGCGCCTGCTCGGTATGAGAAGGGCCCGCACCTGCGCGTTCTTGCCGTCAACATTTTTGTTCGCGACCAGGAGCGCAGTTTGCAG
>DATIYQ010000018.1:0-7242 GCA_035517515.1 Binatia bacterium | reverse complement strand
CGAGCCGGAAGGATACGACGTCGGGATGGCCAGCGCCTGGAACTCCTTCAGCGCCGCGGGCGAAAGCTGCGAGAGAAATCCACCCGTCGCGCCTTTCCCCGGCTGGATGGAATTCAATTCACAAGTGTCCGCGGTTCGCATGTCTTTCCTCCTTGGGTGCTGCTCTTCCGGCTGCGCTCTCGGGCCTGCTCGGCATAGAATTCCGTGAGTACGGATCGGGCGATGAATTGCGCATGGCTCGCGCCGTAAATCTCCGCCAAAAGTTGCTTCCCGGCTTCGTCCACACCGGTCATCCCACTAAGGTCCACCGAGAGCGTCTTTGTACTCAGCGCCGGCAGGATGGAGCGCCAGGTCCGGTCCAGTTCCTGCACGTAAGGCCCCGCCAGCCTGCCTTCCACCTTGATTCGCGTCGTCTCTGGTTTTTCCTCTACGGTGATTTTCAGCATCGCTTTGCTCTTCGCGGTTCGAGAGGGAGAATGGCAATCGCGCCGCCATTCCGCTCGCTCCACGGGGGGCTGTTCCAACTAGTTGATATGACAGCGCTTAAAGGAGCTCTTCCCTGAGTGCGTGACGAGATGACGGTAAAAGTGACGATGCGGCGGAGACGAAGCCTCGTCTCCAGTGACTACTGGTAGTCTCTCGTGGTGATTCCGTACTTCTTCAATTTCGAATTCAGCGTGGTTCGTTTCAAGCCCAGCCGCGTGGCCGCGCCTTTCGGCCCGCCGATGACCCCACCAGCCTCCCGCAGCGCGCGCAGGATGTGCTCGCGCTCCGCCCCTTTGAGCGTTTGGTCCTCGGCCGGCGCTGGCTCCTCCGCCAATTCCAGTTCCGCAAGCGGCGCGCGCAGCGCCCGGCCGCTGCTCAGGATCACCGCGCGCTCGATAAAATTCTCCAGCTCGCGGATGTTGCCGGGCCAGTTCCAGCGCACCAGCGCGTTCATGGTTTCCGAAGGAATGCTCTCGATTTGCTTGCTCATTTGCCGGGAGTATTTTTCCACGAAGTAGCGGACCAGCAGCGGAATATCCTCGCGGCGTTCGCGGAGTGGCGGCAGCGTAATCGGGAAGACCTTCAGCCGGTAATAGAGGTCGCTGCGGAATTGCCGGTCGGCAACCATTTGTCCCAGATCGCGGTTCGTGGCCGCCACCAGACGAACGTTTACTCCAATGGTACGCGTCCCACCCAGCCGTTCGATTTCCTTCTCCTGTAACGCGCGCAGGATTTTCGGTTGCAACTCGAGCGGCAGGTCGCCGATTTCGTCCAGGAAAAGAGTCCCCTGGTGGGCCAGTTCCAGCCGGCCGATTTTCAGCGCGATAGCCCCGGTAAAAGCGCCCTTCTCATGGCCGAAGAGTTCGCTTTCCAGAAGGCCCGTGGGGATGGCCGCACAATTCAGCTTTACCAGCGTGTGCTCGCGGCGCGAGCTCAGGTTGTGGATGGCGCGCGCGATCAGGTCCTTGCCCGTGCCCGTCTCTCCTAGAATCAGCACGGTCACATCCGTTTCCGCCACCGTCTCCACCTGTTTCAGCACTCTGCGCAGTTGCGGCGACTGCCCGATGATGTCCTCGAAACCATACGCCGTCTGCAATTCCTCTTCGAGGTAACGCTTTTCTTCGGCCAGTTTTTCATGCAGCTCAGAGATGCGGCGAAACGCCAGGGCATTGTCCAGGGCCGCGCCCACGTGCCCGGCCATCTGCGAGAGCGTGCGCACGTCCCGGTTGGAGTAAGCGTCGCGGCGCTTTCCGTAGACGGCCAGCGTGCCTAGCAGCCCGTCCCCTCCCGCTAGCGGAACGCAGCAGACGGATTGAAAACCGGCCTGCACAAACTGCCTGGTCGCATCGGAAGGGAATTCCTCCAGGTTCAGCGGACTGGCCAGCAGGGGCTCGCCGGTGAGGAAGACCTTCCCGGCCACCGTTCCTTCCAAGGGCAGAACGATTTCACCGGGTAGAAACTCTCCCTGCTCCGCGGCCTCCAGCCGCTGCAGCCGCAGCACCCGCGATTCCGCGTCATACATGGTGATGGTGGCCAGCTCATGGGGAACCAGTTGCCGGATCGAGCTGGAGATTGCGGAGAGCAGCTTGCGCACGTCCAGGTTGGTGAGCATTGCGTTGCTGAACTCGAGCAGCAGGGCGTCCTGGGCGCGCTTCCGTTCCGTCAGGTCCGCGGCCACCTCCACGTAGCCGGTGATCGCGCCGTCGGCGTCGCGCACAGCGGTCAGGATGGCCTGGGCCCAGAACCGTGAGCCGTCTTTGCGCTGGCGCCACCCTTCGGCCTCGTAGCGTCCGCTCTCCGCCGCACTTCGCAACGCCTCCGCCGGCCGTCCGCGCTCCGCCTCATCTGACAAAAAAAAGCGGGAAAAGGGCTGCCCGACAATTTCTTCCGCGCGGTAACCCTTGATGCGCTCCGCGCCTGGCCCCCAGGTCACCACGCGCCCCTGCGGATCCAGCAAAAAAATGGCGTAATCGTGCACGCTTTCGATCAGGTGCCGGAGCTGCAATTCCCGCTGGCGCAGCGCGTGCTCCGCCGCTTTCTTTTCGGTCACGTCGCGGATCACGGCCAGCACCGCTCGGCCCTCGCCCAGCGCCACCGGGTTGAGCATGATGTCCACGACGAATTCGCTGCCGTTCTTGCGCCGTCCCAGCAGGTCCAGGTTCGCTCCCATAGGCCGCTTCCGTGGCTCTGCATGGAAATTGCCCCGATGGGCCAGGTGCCGCTCGCGGTAGCGGTCGGGAAGCAGGGTCTCAACGGGCTGGCCGATCAGCTCCCTCGCCGAGTACCCGAAAAGCTGGAGGAGTTGTGAATTGACCTGCAGGATCTTGCCGGAGTCATCCGCGATCACGATGGCGTCGGGCGAAAACTCAAACCACATTTCCGCCAGCGCGCGGGCGGCCTGTGGCACGCCTTGATTGTCTGTACCCTCACTCATGACATGAATCTGTAGGGGGGGCGAATCCCGAGCAAGGCGTTTCAAGGCGAATAACGCCTGGGCATCACTCCCCCCACCCGCCGGTAGTTTCACTCCGGCTCCGGGAGTTGTCAATTCTGCGAAAAGTCGCGTTGCACATCCGCCCGGAGGGCGATTCCCAGCGTTGACTTGCCGCGGAGGCAAAACATAAGATTCGTGGTGCGTGCCGGATTCCCAACCCATCCTCGGACAAACCGTTTCGCATTACCGTGTCCTGGAAAAGCTCGGCGGAGGCGGAATGGGTGTGGTGTATAAGGCGGAAGACACCCGCCTGGGCCGCTTCGTGGCCTTGAAATTCCTGCCCGACGAGACCGCGCGCGATCCCCAGGCCCTGGAACGATTCCGGAGGGAAGCCCGCGCGGCTTCGGCCCTGAATCATCCCAACATCTGCATGATTCACGATATCGGGGAAGAGAACGGCCGGGCCTTCATCGCCATGGAGTATCTGGATGGGCGCACGCTGAAACATGAAATTACCGCCCGCCCGATGGACCTCGAACAGTTGCTCACCCTGGGCATGGAAATTGCGGACGCGCTGGATGCGGCCCATGCCGAGGGCATCGTGCACCGAGACATCAAACCGGCGAACATTTTTCTCACCAGGCGGGGCCACGCGAAAATTCTGGATTTCGGCCTGGCCAAAGTGCGGCAGGAGCACCAGGAGAACGGAGCGACGCTGGCCACCCTGGAAGCGGCCCACCTGACCAGCCCGGGGACCGCCGTGGGCACGGTGGCGTATATGTCTCCCGAGCAGGCCCGGGGCAAGGAACTGGACGCCCGCAGCGACCTCTTCTCCTTCGGCGCCGTGCTCTATGAGATGGCCACAGGAGTCCTGCCCTTCCGCGGGGATACTTCCGCGGTTGTCTTCAACGCCATCCTGGAACGCTCGCCCGCACCTCCTTCCCGGCTGAACCCGGATACTCCTGCGGAGCTCGAACGCATCATCCTTCGCGCGCTGGAGAAAGACCGCAACCTGCGCTATCAGCACGCATCCGAGATGCGCTCGGAGCTGCAACGGCTGAAGCGGGACACGGACTCGGGCCGCAAGGTCGCTGCTGAGGAAGTGCCCGGGAGCACCGCCGCGAGCGGCGTGGTCTCCGGAGCGGTTTCTTCCGGACCGGCCGCGACGGCTTCCGCGAGCCCGGAAGCATCGGGAGCGCGCGAAGCCGCGGCCGCAGGCGCTTCCGGCGCCGCAACCGTGGCGGTATCTTCTCGCCCCGCGGGCCGCAAGTGGCCCCTGTTGCTGGCCGCTGCGGGCCTGCTCGCGTTGGGAATTGCCGGCGGACTTTACTGGCGCGCGCGCGCGAGCCAGAAGCTTACCCAGAAAGATTCCATTCTTCTGGCGGATTTCGTGAACACCACCGGCGATCCGGTGTTCGACGGCACGCTGAAACAGGCGCTGGCGGTGCAGCTCGAGCAGTCGCCCTATCTGAACATCGTGCCGGACCAGACCGTTCGCAAAGCTTTGCAATTCATGGGACGTCCCGCGGAGGAACGGGTGACCGGCAGCGTGGCGCGCGAAGTTTGCATCCGCGAAAACATCAAAGCCATGCTCAGCGGCTCCATCGCCTCGCTGGGCAGCCAATACGTCGTTTCGCTCGATGCCACAAACTGCACCACCGGAGATTCCCTGGCGCGCGAGCAGGTGACCGCGGCCAGCAAGGAAGCGGTGCTTCAGGCGGTGGGCAAAGCCGCGTCTAGCCTGCGGGGAAAGCTGGGAGAATCCCTGGCCTCCATCCAGAAATTCAATACCCCGGTGGAAGAGGCCACCACCTCATCCCTCGAAGCGCTGAGATCGTACGCCGCCGCAGACGTGCTGCGGAATTCCGGCGGCGAGGCGGAATCGATTCCCCTGTTCGAGCGCGCCGTGGAATTGGACCCCAACTTCGCCATGGCCCAGGGACGGCTCTCGGCCATCTATTACAACCTCGGGGAAGAGGATAAGTCCGTAGAAGCCGCTCGTAAGGCGTTTTCCCTGCGCGAGCGGGTGAGCGAGCGCGAACGGTTTTACATCGACGAGAAGCTGTACACGACCTCTGGGGCCCTGGAGAAGGACAAGGAAACGCTGGAATTGGCCATCCGGGCCTATCCCAACGATTCCAGCGCGTTCGGAAACCTGGCGCTGCTCTACAATGTTTACTTTGGGGATTTTGAGAAGGCCATCCCCTTGGCCAAGGAGTGTGCCCGGCTCTTGCCGGCCGCTCCCTTCGGTTATTTCCACCAGGCCCTGCCCTACATGGCGCTGAATCGCGTGGAGGAGGCGCGGGCGCTGGCCCAGCGCGCCGTGGACGCCAAAGCCGACAATCTCTTCGTCCACGACCTGTTCTTCCAACTTGCCTACCTCAGCAGCGACGCCGCGGGCATGGAACGCGAAATGAACTGGGCGGCGGAGAAACCCAGCGAATACCTGCTGCTGAACGACGCCGCGTCGGTTGCGGCCTCCCGCGGGCAATACCGCAAGGGCACGGAGCTGACCGAGCGGTCCATGCAGGTGTCCGAGCGGTTCGGCTTCAAGGATACGACGGCGGTCACCAAGGCGGGTTGGGCCTGGACGCTGGCGGAAATCGGGAACACCTCCAGGGCCCGCGAACTGGCGGCGGCCAGTGCCTCCGCCACGCGCGGCCGCAACAATCTGGAACCCGTGGCGGTGGTGCTCGCCATGACCGGGGATGCCAGCCACGCCGACGCCATCACTCAGGAGCTGAGCCGGCGCTTTCCGGAGGACACCATCCTGCACAAGGTGGTCATGCCTTTTGTGGCGGCATTCGCGGCCATGAATCGCAAGGCTCCGGAGCAGGCCGTGGCCGCACTGGAGCCCATACGACCGTATGAACTCGGCGTCGCTCAAGGGATGTTCCCGAATTACCTCCGCGGCCTGGCCTATCTGCAGGCCCGGCGCGGAGCAGAAGCCGCCGCGGAATTTCAAAAGGTGATCGAACACCGGGGAATAGCCCCGGCCGCGCAGGAACATTCGTTGGCACGGTTGGGGCTGGGCCGGGCCTATGTTGTGGCGGGAAACGCCGCCAAGGCGAAAACGGCCTACCAGGATTTCTTTGCCCTCTGGAAGGATGCCGATGTAGACGTGCCCATCCTCAAGGAAGCCCGGGCCGAATACGCCAAGCTCCAATAGCGGGGCGGCTAACCGCGCACGGTCAGCACCGCGCACTTCGCCTCGCGGCACACCCTCCAGGCGGCCCCAAGCGCCCCGGCCGCGGTCGCCGCGGCTCCGGCCTCCGGGCGGGGGATTCCCAGAACCAGCAGGTCCGCGCGATCTTCGGCCGCGGCCTTCAACGCAACCTCTGCCAGCACCCCGCGCTCCACCCGGCACTCAGGTTTGAGCAGCAGGCGCGTGCCCAGTGGAACCAGGTCGCGCAGTGTCTGGCAGATTGCGTTTGTCTGTTTCTGCCGCGCGGAGTCCCCGGCATACAGCAGAATGAGCTGCGCCTGCGCCCGGCTGGCCAGGGATACCGCTGCCGGCGCCGCCGCCAGGGATTCCACGCTGAAATCCGTCACCAGCAGGATGCGCTCGAGTTTGGCGCCGCGAATTTCGCCGGCGCCCGCCGGGGGCGACGTGTCTACCGTGACCACCGCGCAAGGCGCACGCAAACAAATCTCCTCGGCAGGGGAAGCTCGCCGCGAGGTCCCGGAGAGGGCCGGCGTTTCCCGCGCCCGCCTGCTCAGTTCAAGCACCAGCGCCTGAGGCAGGGCCCGCTCCAGCAACGCGCGGAGCCAGGGCCACGGCTCTCCGCGGCACTCCAGCATGTCATGGGAAACGGCGGCGAGTTGCGGTGCCAGGATTTGCTTCAAGCTCTCGGAAACCTGGCCCTCGTCCCCGGTTTCAGAGGGCGCCGCGCCCCCGGGGGACGGGGAGGCGCCGCCGAGCGTCGGCACGTGCGCGGCAATCAGCCGCGCGCCGTACAGACTGGCCAGCTTCAGCCCAACACCGAGCGCGTGGTTCTCCGGCAGAGCGAGGTCTGCGGCGAGCACGATGGACGACCAGGTGGATGGCCGGCTGCTTTCCTGAATTCGCGTGACTCGTTCTCCTCTGGGATGGCGGCGCACGCGGATAGAGCAGTACGTCCGCCTCCGCGGGCGCGCGTGGCCGTCCCGCCTTTGTGCGCGACGAGTGGCAGAGAAGTCCGTGATCTGCGTCACACGGGGCGGTAGCCGTTGTCACCGGTGGAGAGACGGCAGCACCGCGTGCCTCCCGGGCTATAATCCCTCGCGGAGGCGCAAGGGGTCCGGTGATCCTCCCGGTCTTCAAAGCCGGAGATTCGACCGCT
>DATIYQ010000017.1:0-14981 GCA_035517515.1 Binatia bacterium | reverse complement strand
CCCAGCCGCGCACGGGTGGAGTCCACTCGGCGCACGACCACTTTGGGCGCCACCGCCGGGTGGGCGTGGTCGTCTTCCTCACCCCGGGCTACCCGGGCTACACCTACTATCCCTTCGATTTAGACACTGGCTTTGGTTACGATGACACTTCCTACGATACCTATGCTTCCTCCGGCGCCCCGGAACAGCCGCAGGAAACGGACACGCCGCAGCCTGCTCCGACTGGAGTCATCCAGCAGCCCCCCGCGCCCAGCCGGTCCGCGGTTGCGGCGCCGCAAGCCTACCCGCCGGATGCCGGCCAGTTTATTCTGCTGCGCAAAGACGGCCAGGTGGTGCTCACCTCCGCCTTCACGGTTTCCGCGGACCGCGTGAGCTACATCACCCCCCAAGGCGCGCGGCGCGCGTTCCCCGCCTCCGAACTCGATAAAGAGGCCACGCGGCAGATCAACGATGCCGCGGGCACTCCCGTCGCCCTTTCAGACTGACCGACCCTTGGTCGCTTTCAGAACAGAGCGGCCCATCGGGTTGTTGGGGCGGTTGCTTCCACGGGCAGGCTTCGTCCGTCACCCGGCCGGTGGTGCCTCAACCCACCGGCCCGGTGACAGGATCAGGGTCACGGACGAGCTTCGTAAACGATATTGAACGGAGTTTCCGCGGCTCGCCGGAAGCGGCTGAATCCGGCCGAGGAGATCACCTGGCGCATGCGCGATTCGCCGGATTGGGCCCCCAGGCACATGCCAACTTCCTGCGAGCGCGAGCACGGCGTGCACAGCAGCGTCGAAAACGAATAGTAGACGCGGCCCACCGGGTTCAGATTGTCTTTCAGATCATCACCCGCAAACGGCTCGACGATCATCCACGTGCCGTCCTGGCCCAGCGATTGCCGGACGTGCGCGGCCGCGCCCACTGGATCGCCCATATCGTGCAAGCAGTCGAAGACCGCCACGAAGTCATATTCCCTTCCGGGATATTCCTTGGCTCTGGCCACCTCAAAAATGACCCGGCCGTTCAGCCCCTCCCGGCTGGCCGTTTCCCGTGCCGCTTGGATCGATTTGTCGTGATAATCGAATCCGAAGAACTGGGACTTGGGAAATGACTTGGCCATCAGAATCGTGGACGCGCCTTTTCCGCAGCCCACGTCTGCCACGCGCGCCCCGGCCTCCAGCTTCTGCCTTACATCGTGAAGCGCGGGGATCCAGGAGCTGACCAGATTCGCGGCGTAACCCGGACGGAAGAACTTCTCGCAGCCGTGAAACACGCCGTCATCGTGTTCGTGCCAGCCCATGCCGGCGCCGGTACGAAAGGCATCGGCAATGCGCGGGACTGCTGCCAGCGAGCCCAGCGCCAGTTGGAAGGCCCCGGGAATGTACGCCGGGCTGTCTTCCGTGGCCAGCGCAAAGGCCTGCTCCTCGGTGAGGCTGAACTTCCCGGTCTTTTCGTCGTAGGCCACGTACCCGCCCGCAGCCTGCGAGGCCAGCCATTCCTGCAGGTAGCGTTCATCGGTATGCGTTTTGGCGGCAAGCTCCGCCGCAGTCACCGGCCCGGCCGCCAGCGCCTTGTACAATCCGAGCCTCTCGCCAATCACCACCATCCCGGTGTGCACGGCGGCGCCAAGATCCCCGACGAACCGCCCGAGAAAAGCATTCAGTTTGTCCGTATCAACGGCCATCTGAGCCCTCCTTCTCCTGGGTCAAATTTGAAGCGCGAGTCGCAATGGCGCGCGCTTCGACAAGAATTTTGATGCCTCGCCCTGGCCCCGGTAATTGACCGGGCGTCTGGCTCCCTTGCCTGGGCTGCGGAATTTCCTCACAAAGTTGCCCCAGCGTCCGGGAGCCTTAGCTGCGCGTCCGGAGCACGGTTCGCTAGACCGTGTTGCGGAAAGTCTCTGTGCCGCGCTGGTGTTCGGCTATGAAATCCAAGGTCGCTGCTGGCCATCGAGCGCCCTCCAGGTCAGGAGCGATGAGCGGCCATCCTGGATTGGATGGCAGCCATCAGCGCGTGCGTGGTGGACACCGCGATTCCCTTCCGCTCCCCGCCGCGCACGATCGGGCCGGCGATGGCATCGAGTTCCAGTGGGCGACCGGCGGCAAGGTCTTTCTGCATCGAGCTGCGCATCCCGTCCGGCATACTTTCGAGAATGGCTCGCAGCTTGGCCGGGTCAACTTCGGCCCCGCTCGCGTTGGCCACGGCGCAGGCCTCGGCCATGGCTGAATTCAGTTTGGATTTCCATTCCGCGCTGGCGAGAATTTCTCCCTTGTTCATGCCGGATGCGGAGGTTGCGAGCGCAAAAGGCGCGAGAAAGCATAGCTTGCTCCAGAGCAACGTCTGCTCGTTCGCAAGGAACTGGCAGGAGAAGCCAATCCCGCCCAAGCGTCCGGCGATCCCGCCCAGCAGCGGCTCTCCGCTGGCTGCAAGGTTGAGGCGCACGACCGGAGATCGCTGGAGAAATCGTCCGGGGGCAGTCCTTTCCCCTTCCACCGCAATGGTTCCCGGCACGACCCGCTCCTGGCCAAAGCGCGCGCGGAGGACCACGGCGTGATCCACTCCATTCAGCAACGGAACCACGCAGGTGGGCAGCGCGCGCACGCCCTGCAACGCGGTTTCGAGCTGATAGGTTTTTGTCGCGATCCACAGCACGTCCACCGGCTCCGTCAGCGCGGCTGTGGCTTTTGCCGGCGCCGAGAGGGGGCCCTGCGGACGCTCCAGCGTGAGGGTGCTGGGGTAACCCGCCAAGCTCTCCGGTCGAACGATTACGGAGACGTCCTCGCCCAGCGAGGCCAGTGCCGTGCCCACCAGACCGCCGATTGCCCCCGCCCCTAAAATTGCGTGTTTCATTTAAAGCACCCTGAAAAGATTCCGGGCCGCATTTCCTCTCACCCTCGAAGCCCGTGGCAATTGTAGCCTTATTTCGGCGGTGGGAGGTTCAACGGAATCCCATGGACGAAACGTCCTGGCAGTCCTTCTCGTGACTGCCAAGAGTCGGCGGATCCAATCGGATTCGTAGGGGCGGTCGATCCTGTCCGCCCTGGGTACTGTGCCCCATCACGCTCAAGAGGGCGGACAGTGTAGTCCGCCCCTACAGTCAATCCTCATCCTTTCGCGGGACTGGACACGGGAGCGAAATGGCTGGGACACCCGGCACCGGCAAACCCGGTGGGGGTCTGCTATGCCGTGCCCCTACGCGGAGATGAGAAACAGCGGGTCACCGAGCTTGCCGGTGTAATGCGGGCGGTACCGTTGGGTGTTGTAGAGTTTTTCAACATCCACGGTGCGGGGGCCGAGCGCGGGATCCGGCAGCGGCGCATGGGCGTAACGGCCCTCGCGAACTGCGACCATGCGCCCGAAGACGTTTGAGCCGATCAAATCCAGGGCAAGATTGGCAAACGTGGTGGCTACCACCTGGTCCACCGCGTCCGGATCCCCGCTGCGCAGATCGTAGGTCAGGTCGCTGGTCATGGTTTCTTCGCCGGTGCGCTGGCGCAGGACGTCCGCCAGGGCGTGGCCGATGTCCACTTTCTTGCGGTGGCCATAGGCGTCGGCTTCCCCATAATCCGCCACTTTCTCTCCGGACCAGACCGCGCCCTCCGAAGCGATGATGAAGGAATAGTTGCTGGGATTGTTGCGCTTGTCTTCGACCAGCAGTGTGGTGAGCAGGTCGAGATCGAAAGGATACTCGGGGATCAAACAGCGCGCGGAGGTCACGTAAGCCGTGTACAGCGCGGTGAAACCGGCATCGCGGCCGAAGATGCGGAAGATCCCGATGCGCTCGTGCGAGCCGAGCGTGGTGCGCTGCCGGGTGACCAGCTCCTTGGCCCGGGTGATGGCCGTGGAAAAGCCGATGCAGTATTCCGTGCCCCGCACATCGTTATCCATGGTCTTGGGGATGGCGATCAACGGAAACCCCCTCGCGTGCAGGCTGGCGGCAAATCCCAGCGTGTCGTCGCCGCCGATCACGATCAGGCAGCCGATTCCCAACCGATCCAGATTTCGCAGGACCACGGGTGTGAAATCGTAAGTCTTGCCGTCGGTGGAGAGCTTCTCCAGCTCCGCGGGCGGCAGGTGCGGTGGAAGGCCGGCTTTCTTGATGCGTTGCGGATTGGTGCGCGAAGTGTGCAACACTGTGCCGCCGCTGCGGTCAATCGCGCGGGTGTTTTCACGGGTGAGCGGGCGGAGATAAGGGGAGCCCGCCGGCTCGGCGGCGTCGAGATGAGTGAGCCCTTCCCAGCCCCTGCGAATCCCCAACACCGAGCGGCCCAATTCTCCGGCGCGGTAGACCACGGACTTGATGACGGAGTTGAGGCCAGGAACGTCTCCGCCGCCGGTCAGAATCCCGATTTTGCCCTTCGCGTCCATGGAAGCGTGCCCTGCACGCCGCGCATTTCAGCATTCAGCAGATGCTGAGGGAAGTCAAATCCGGGTAGCCACGGTCAGTGCTTTTCTGACCGTGGGCACGTTCCGAAAACACGTTCCGACCGCGCAGCGTTTTCGCACCGCTCGTGAGTACGTTCCAAACCCATGGTTGGAAAACATTGGCCGTGCCTACCCCTGCGGCGGGCGGAACATGCGGCCGGCCACCGCGGTCACCAGGCGCCGCGGAGCCAGGCGCTGCGAGACGGTCATCAGGCGATTTCGCGTCCCGGAAATGACCACCGGCTTCCCGGCGGCCAGGGCCTCCAGGCCGGCGCGAGCCACTGCCTCAGGTCCCTCCGCAGACCGGAATGCGTAATCCGGCTGCTCGGCCACTTGCTGGAACTCCGTGGAGGTGGCGCCGGGACACAGCGCGGTGATGTGCACACCGTGGGGACGCACTTCTTCCGACAGCGCCTCGGCAAAGTACAGATCGAAGGATTTCGTCGCCGCATAGGTGGAGATGAACGGAACCGCCTGGAATCCCGCGGTGGAGGCGAGGATCAAGATGTGGCCGCGGCGGCGCGCCATCATGGCCGGGAGATAGAGGTGCGTGAGCTGAATGACCGCGGCCACGTTCACCTGCACCATTTCGAGCTGCCGGTGGAGTGGAATCTCCGCAAACGGGCCATACGCGCCGAAGCCGGCGTTGTTCACCAGCACTTCCACGGCGATGCCCTTCCCCTGCGTAAATGCGAAGAGCGTTTCCGGCGTTTCCGGCCGGGCGAGATCAGCGGGAAACACCTCGACGTTGACACCATGGGTGGCGTGGAGTTTGGCGGCCAGCTCGTCCAGTCGATCCTTCCGCCGCGCGGTAAGCACCAGGTGCGTGCCGCCGGCGGCCAATTGCGAGGCCAGCGCGGCGCCGATGCCGGCGCTTGCCCCTGTGACCACCGCCCACTTCCCCTGCCAGTCCTGCATGGCTGCCTCCCCCGCGACGATGCACAGGCCGATCCCGAAGCTTCGGGCCTGCGCTACCTGCTCATCTGAGCACAGTCGGCCGAGGAGTTGCAAAGACTCCCGTGGGGTCATGCTAGCATTCGCGATTGCCCGCCAAATCCGGCGGAAACTGCGGAGCAGGCGCATGCGGGAGGAGCGGATGAACGCGCGCACGGGAAGATGGATTCTAGAGGCGCTGGTCCTGCTCGCTGCTCTAACCTGGCTGGCGGCGTTAGCCCTGGCGGAGCCGCCTGGCGAGCAGCAGTCCGGTGATGCCGCGCCCCCCCGGCAGCAACCGCAAACCCCGGCCAGCGGTTCAGGCGCAGGTGCACGTGGAAGCCGCGGGCAGCAGGTCAGTCCGTTCGCGGGAGCCGAGGACGAGCGTCTCTCCGTGTGGGCCGGCGCCTGGGAAGAAACGGTGCGTTACGCCGGCGATCCGGAAGACAAACCCAGCGGATCCGCGCGCTGGCTCGCCCGGCCATTTTATGGACTCTATCTGGTGATCAATTACATGGGCAAAGGCCCCGAGGGAAACTACAACGCGCACGGCGTGATGGCCTACGACCACGAAACCAAGAGCTACCGCCTCTGGTGGTTCGATGACGGCGCCAACATCGGCGAGTACACCGGAAACTGGAAGGACGAGCACACCCTGGTGTACGAGCGCAAGCGAACCACTGGTGGAAAAACTTTCCGCGAGCGCATGACGTATATTCATGCCTCCGACGACCAGATTCAAACCCGCATCGAACAGGCCTGGGGAACCGAGCCGTTCAAGGTTTACCTGGAGACCGCGGCCCACCGGATTTCCGCCGCAGATTTTCAGCCCGGCGCGGGCAACGAGCAGCGCCAGCAGCAACAGCAAAGGCGGCGCCCGCCGCCCGGCAGCTAGCAGCAGGCTGCAAATCGGAACCGGGAGTGTCCCGCCTCCAATCCGCCGTTCGTTCGAAGGGATGCGCCGTTTCAAACGGCAGGCAGGAATACCTGTCCCGCGCTGCGTGGAATGATCAGGAAGACCGCAGGGAACCCAGCACGCGCCCGGCACCGTCCTTCAGCCGGTCCAGCAGGCGGCGCGCCCACAGGAATTCCGCGGCCAGAAGCGCCAGCCCCGCGAGGATTACAACCCAGCCCGGCCCAGGCGTGACCAGCAATACCACGCCAATGACCAGCAGCGTGAAACCAAAGACCGTCTTGATCACCCGTTTAACGTTGCGCACGGTTGCCTGCCCGTGTTCTTTCCGCCAGCCGCCCCGCGGAATACCTTAAAGCTTCCTTTCCGCAGTCTGGCACAGTTTTCAATCATAAGATGGGAAGCGATTGCGGGGTGTTGCTTGAAGGTAAGAAGCCCGCGAAAAATCTTCCGCGGCCTGCCTATGATTTTCCGAAGTGCGCGTCTAATTCTGCGGGGGTTGTGTGGTCAGGGTGAACGGCACACCCGCGCGCGAATTGGCCTCCACCGTGGCGCTCAGGTCGAGTTGCTCCAACGCGACATGGTTCCTGCCGCCGTAAACCGGTTGGTAGTAAAGCTCGCTTCCCTCGAGCCAGTATGACTTCACGGCGTACGCCGAGCCGTTCTTGAAGATCAACTGTGCCGGAGCAGCGTTTGGCGCAGCAGCCACGCCAGCGGCAGGTTCCGCTTCAGACTGGTCGCTGGGTGGCGTATCTCCGTAATAGCCGCCAATCACGTCCATGCCTTCGCCGCCAGGGTAGGAATCTTCAGCGGGCGGGGCCGATTCCATCTGGTCGTACCCGAGGTCACCGGTGTAGCCGTAACCCGGATATCCGCCCCAGCCCCAGGCCAGTCCTGCCCCACCCCAGCCCCATCCGGGCCCCCAAGGTCCGCACGGGCGATAGCCGTAGCGCGGGCAGGGCCCCATGTAGCCGAACCCGCCGCCGGGCCCGCAAACTCCGGTAAATCCGTTATAGAAGCAGCCACCGCCGAATCCCGCCCCACCGTACGGTGCCCAGGGGGAAATCGCCCCGGTCACATAGGGTCCGTGGTGGTGATGATTCATGGGCGGATTGCCGGGATGCGCTCCCGGGTGCGAATTGCCCGGGTGCCCGGCGGGAGGCCGCGTCGGCGCTGCCACCGGCCTCACCCCCGAAGAGGGAAGAAAATTCCATCCATGGCCGGCGAGGTGCGCAAGGCTTGCTTCCATCTCGGGGCCGCGGCCACCGTCGCCGGGCGTAGAGACAAACGATACAAAGTGGCCGCCGGAACTGCCCGCCTCAGCGTACGCCCCTCCACCGTGGGCTCCGCCTGCATTTCCACCCGCGTGAGAAGTTGCGCCGGAAACGTACCCACCGGCGTGGCCAGAGCCAGAGGCGCCGCCCACGCTTCCCGAATGTCCACCACCGTGGCCGCCACCATGGCCGCCGCCGTGGCCACCTCCGCCACTGTGCCCGCCGCCTCCGCCACCGTGCCCGCCACCGGAGCCACCGGTGCCGGGTCCAGCCAACAAAGTCATGGGAAGTAAGATTGAGAGGATTGCAACTAGCAAAAGATAGGAAAGGCGAAAGGGCAGTCGCGCGATCATGGTGCGCCTCCTGCTCCAAGCAGCCTCAGTATAGACCCGAGGGTTGCTGGCAGCAACCCTTCGGCCCTGCGGGAGCCACCGGATTCTTCCCCGGTAGTGGAACCCGCCTGGAAGTCCACTGTCAATTAGATGCCCATGCGCGATGCAAGGGTATCCGGGGCGGCCGGCTAGGCTGGAGGGCCGCCGTGTTGATGTAAAGTATCGCTTCGCGCGCTGGGGCCGGAGATTTCGCGGCTGCCGCGCCAACCGAAATGGACTACGTGAAGCTGGGAAAAACCGGACTGGACGTTTCGCGGATTTGCCTGGGATGCATGACCTACGGCGAACCGCAGCGCGGCGCGCACGCCTGGACGCTGCCGGAGGAGCAGAGTCGTCCCTTCCTCCGCCAAGCCATCGAGCTGGGCATCAGTTTCTTCGACACTTCGAATAGCTACTCAGACGGCTCCAGCGAAGAGATTCTGGGCCGGGCCATGCGCGATTTCGGGCGCCGCGATGAACTGGTGATCGCCACCAAGGTCTTCTTTCCGCAGCGCAAGGGACCGAATGCCCGGGGCCTTTCGCGCAAGGCCATCTTTGCGGCCATAGATGCCAGCCTCCAGCGGCTGGGCATGGCTTACGTGGACCTCTATCAGATCCATCGCTGGGATTACCACACACCAATCGAAGAAACGCTCGAAGCGCTGCACGACGTGGTCAAGGCCGGAAAAGCGCGCTACCTGGGCGCCTCTTCCATGTTTGCCTGGCAATTCTGTAAGGCGCTGCACATTGCCCGCGAGCACGGCTGGACGCGCTTCGTCACCATGCAGGATCACTACAACCTGCTGAATCGCGAAGAGGAGCGAGAGATGCTGCCGCTCTGCGCCGCGGAAGGCATCGGCGTGCTGCCCTGGAGCCCGCTGGCGCGCGGCCGCCTGGCCCGTCCCTGGGGCGGAGAGTCCGAACGCATGGCCACCGACGAAGTCAGCAAAAAGCTCTACGACGCGACCGCCGACGCCGACCGCCGCGTGGTCGACCGGGTCGGAGAAATCGCCCAAAAACGCGGAGTGCCCCGCGCGCAACTGGCCCTGGCCTGGGCGCTCTCCAAACCGGCGGTCACCGCGCCGATTATCGGAGCGTCCAAGCCCGGCCACCTGGAAGACGCCATCGCCGCGCTCGCCCTGAAGCTCACCCCGGAGGAAATTGCGGCCCTGGAAGAGCCCTATGTGCCGCATCCGATAGTGGGTTTTTCCTGAAGCACGGTTGGAAAGGCCGGAACACTCTTCGTTCTTATCTTTGCAACGCCAGGTGGCGGCTTGGACTGTGAGGATTTCTACGGCTGAGGATGGCGGAGAGGGTGGGATTATGCTCAACGCAATTTGTTGTTGGGACGCGTTGGGATGCGTTTTTCGATACCGCAACCTATCGTATCCCAAGGATTTATTTTGAACCCTCTCAAGCGACTCACAAACAAAGCATTTGCTGCAACCCCGAAATCCAGAAAATACGCAAAAGTGGTAGCAAGACGGTAGCAAGAATTAGGTTCAGAAACCGATCTTTTTCTCCAGGGCCGGAGTCATGCCGCCTAACCTTTTGAATCGCTCCGCAATCCTGTCCATGATCTCCTGCTGTTCCTTGGTATCGCCGGAAGGTAGGAAGCGATACCAAGCGTGGCGTAGCCGTCGCTTCGACCATCCGGATCAAGCCACCTGGAATTTTTCTGTCTAGGCCTACCGCGCAACGCTTCAAGAGAACTTTAATTTTTCCTCGACATAAAGGGAGAGCTCAATCATCCGCTCTGCTATTTGTTCGGCCTGCATTCCAGCAAAGTTTCTGAGCACCAACTCCTTCACGTAGAGGCGGACGAGATAGCGCAGCTGAAGCGCACCACTGCGCGTGGCGAAGACAAAATCGCGGTGGCCGCTGTTCACCACAATCAGGTTGCGGACGGCATCGAATCGCGAGCGCCATAATTCCCCGGTGGCCCGTTCGAAGGTGTATCCCGGAAGCCCACGCGCATTGACGACCGAGGGGGTCACGGAGACATCGAGGCTGTCAGTAACCGTGATCAGGGCCTCTGCACCACAGCGTATATCGCCCTGCGAGTCTGTGACGGACAAACGCACGAGAACTGGCGAATCCGGAGCCTCAAAGCTGATTTCCTGATCCGAAGTACTCGAGAGCGTGCCGCCTCCTTCCCCGATCTCCCAAGCAAAGGTCAAGTCCTCCTCGACCCGGCGGCGCGAGCGGTCCCGGGTCAGGGCGCGGAAACGCAAGCAGCCGACTTCGGTGGCCCTCGATCCGGGGCTGATCGCGGAGCTGAAGTCTGAGGCGAGGGCTCGCGGAGTCCCCTATCAGGTCCTCATGCGCATGTCTATTGTCGAGGGGTTCAAGCGTCTCAAGAGGGCAAGATGAATAGGGCGGCCTACGGGTCGGCGCAATGGCGTCGCAGACGGCAGACGCCTGGTCTGGAAGGGTGATGAAGCAGCCTTACACATCGCGACAAGGCCAGTTCCTGGCGTTCATTCGTCACTACGCAACCCTGCACGGACGCCCGCCTGCGGAAGCCGAAATGGGGCAATTTTTCCGTCTCACGCCGCCAAGCGTGCATCAGATGATCCCTGCGCTCGAACGGCGCGGGCTGATCACGAGGGAGCCAGGCATGGCGCGGAGCATCCGACCAACATTGCAGCCGGAACAATTGCGCCTTTGCGCGAGGCGATCACAATGATGTCCGTAAGTCAGATCGCGAATCAGTACGATTCCGGTTATCAAGCGACAATGCTGCGTCTCGGCAAAATCCAGATTGACGATCTGTTTGCGCTCAACCTCCAGCGTCCGCCTCCTTCGTGCCTCGAGCACGTCGAAACACTGGGAGCGTATCGCATCCCGCGAAGACCGGCCTTCTCATCTCATCTGATTAACGAGCCTCAATACACCGCATTAAATCGGCGCTCTGCGTTGGAGGAAGCCGGGCATGTCCCCCATCGTTCGGAAAACACAACCTTTGCAGAGAACAATTTAATCTAGAGGGTGTTGTATCTTATTCGGCGCTTGCCCGGAGACCAAATGTCCGAGTCCCCGACACAGGAGTTTACACAAAAATGCATAGGCGAAAGTTGACTGCAACTATTGCAGCTTCGCGGACTCCGCCTTGGCCTGCTTGTAGATGGGAATGTCGGGGTCGGCGTCTGTCCACAGGGTGAGGCGCCTAAGATCCAATGGGTGCTAGCCAAAGCTTTTTCGCCAAATGTTTCTGGTAAAACGGTAAGCAGCACAAAACAGGTAGCGAGAGTAAGTAGAAGACAAGAAAATTAAACTTGGCGGCCATGCCTATAAATGCTGCAAGCCCAAGCCAGTCTAGGAACAAATGAACTGGAAACCATCGAAGAAAGGACTGCAACGCGTCCTTTTGACTTCTGCCTATTCTCCACGCCGTTGCAAGATAAATGGCGACTAAACCTAGGGACAGTAGCCAAATCACGATCATCGCCGTCCACCCGACCCCGGAAGGCAGACCCCTTCCCATTGTGCGCGCGCCCTCAAACCAGGTGCAAACAAATGGGAGAGCGTAAACGAACTGCGCTGCCGCAATTGTGTGGCGCCCACGAACCGTGCCTTTGGGTTGGTCACGCGCTGAAACGGTCGGAGATGCCCTGTCGCTGGGCCTGGACAACCGCTGCAAGTCCGCGCGAAAGTCAGCGGCGTTCTGGTATCGCAGCTTCCGATCTTTCTCCAAGGCCTTCGTGATGATCTCTTCCAATTTCAGTGGTAGATCGGGATTCAGCCGTACAGGCGCTGTCGGCGCACGGTTCAAAATCGACTCTGCGATGACTCCAGCCGTGTGCCCCCTAAACGGCATCGTCCCCGTGCCCATCTCGTAAAGCACCGCGCCAAAGGAAAATAGATCGCTCCGGGCATCCAACTGTTCGCCGCGCACTTGCTCAGGCGACATGTACATCAGCGTTCCGATTGCAGCGCCGGGCCGAGTCAATTGCTCTAATTCGCTGGCAGTGGGCATCGCGGAAAGATTCGCGTTTCTTCCCGTTGGCAAGACCTTGGCCAGTCCGAAGTCGAGCACTTTGGCATGCCCGCGTTCCGTCACGAAAATGTTGGCTGGTTTGATGTCTCGATGGACGATGCCTTGCGCGTGTGCTGTACTGAGCGCATCCGCAATCTCCATCCCCAGTTCCAGCGTGTCGTCGAGCGGTAGCGGCTTGCCGGAAATGCAATGCTTGAGGGTCTGCCCATCGAGAAATTCCATCGCGAGAAAGATGCGTCCATCCTGCTCGCCGATTTCGTAGATTGTGCAGATGTTGGGATGATTCAACGCAGAAGCGGCCTTGGCCTCGCGCCGAAAGCGCTCCAGCGCTTGGGGATCACGAGCCATGTCGTCAGGTAGGGACTTCAGGGCGACATGACGACCCAAGCTGAGATCTTCGGCTTCATAAACAACGCCCATGCCACCACCGCCGAGCTTGCGGAGCACGCGGTAGTGCGAGACGGTCTGACCGATGAGCGTGTCAGGGGCCGCCATGTTGCAGCCATCTTAGGTACCTGGAGCACGCAAGTCAACGAACCCACCGTTGACACAAGCCCACCGTGCGGCGGGAGGGCAGGTTCGTCCTCTGATTCGGGCCTGAAGTATGGCGGAGAGGGTGGGATTCGAACCCACGGTTGAGTTTCCCCAACACACGCTTTCCAAGCGTGCTCCTTAAACCACTCGGACACCTCTCCGCAACGTTTGCGAATTCCAGTTTAACTGAACCGCAGCGGGGCGGCCACTCTCCCGGGGCCTGGCGATGCCGCCTGTGCAACTGGTGCAACACGATTTTGCGGCGCGTTGACTTGCCCGGGGGCCCCGCCTAACATCGCTCGAACGCGCAAACTGCGGGGCGGCAGGCCTCTGGCGATGATCGGTCGTACCCTCGGACACTTTCGCATCCTGGAAAAAATCGGCAGCGGGGGCATGGGCGAGGTCTACCGCGCGCGCGACCAGCATCTGGACCGCGACGTGGCGGTGAAAGTGCTCCCCGCCGGCACCCTGGCGGACGACGCGGCGCGCAAACGATTCCGGCAGGAAGCCCTCACGCTTTCCAAGCTCAACCATCCGAATATCGCCACCGTTCACGATTTCGTCTCCGAACCGCAAGCCGACTTCCTGGTGATGGAATGCGTATCTGGAGTCACGCTCTCCGACCGGCTGGCTTCTGGCCCCATGCCGGAAAAGGATATCCTCACCCTCGGCGCGCAACTCGCAGAGGGGCTGGCCGCGGCGCATGAGCAGGGCGTAATCCACTGCGACTTGAAGCCGGGAAACCTGCGGGTCACCCCCGACGGACGCCTGAAAGTGCTGGATTTCGGCCTCGCCAGATTTCTAGGTCCCGCCGGCGATTCCCTGCCCACGCAAACCGAGTCCTTACTCCGCGACGCCGCGGGCACGCTGCCCTACATGGCTCCGGAACAACTCAGCGGCTCGCCCCCGGATACGCGCAGCGACCTCTACGCCGCGGGCGCCGTACTCTATGAGATGGCCACCGGCCAGCGCATGTTTCCCCTCGAACGCGAACCGCAGCGCCAACTCGCCGCCATTCTGCACCAGGTGCCGCGCGCCCCCAGCGCCCTCAATCCGCACATCTCTCCGGGGTTGGAAGGCGTGATCCTGAAATGTCTGGAGAAGGATCCCGACCATCGCTACCAATCCGCGCGGGAAATCGTGGCCGACCTGCGGCGGCTGGGCGCCAGCACTTCGCTCATCAACGTGACCGCGGCCAGTTCCGGGCGCCGCCCGCGAAAACCGCTCCTCGCGGCACTCCTCGCGGCCGCCGTAGCCGTAAGCGCCGCGGCCGGCTGGTGGTTCGTGCGCAGCCGGGCCGATTCCAGAGCGGTCATTCATTCCCTCGCCGTGCTGCCGTTCACGAGTCTTTCCCATGATCCTGAACAGGAATACCTGGTGGACGGCATGACCGACTGGCTGATCACGGATCTGGGCCAGATGGGCGCGCTGCGCGTTATTTCGCGAACCTCGGTGATGCAATATCGTGGAGGCGACAAAAAGCTCGGGGAGATCGCCCGCGAGCTGCAGGTGGACGGAATCGTGGAGGGATCGGTGTGGCGCTCCGGCAACCGCACCCGCATCACCGCCCGCCTGGTGTACGCCCCCACGGATACGCAGGTGTGGTCCAAAAGCTACGAGAGCAACGTGAGCGATGCGCTCGACCTGCAGGGCCAGCTGGCCGCGGCCATCATCAACAAGATTCAGGGGGGGCCCGCGGGCAAGGAGCCGCCCCGCCCGGGCGGCCGCGGACCCGCGAACCCGGAAGCCCAGGAGGCCTACCTGCGGGGCAGTTACCTGCTTCGCGGCACCTACGAGCAGCGCCGCCTCGCCGGACAGTATTTCGAGCGCGCGGTGCAGCTCGATCCGCAATACGCGGCAGCCTATGCGGGCCTGGCCGAATATTACTCGTCCAATCTGGAGATGCCCGCCACCGAGGCGATTCGCAAAGCGAAAGAAGCCGCGCAAACCGCGCTGCGGCTCGACCCGGGCCTGGCCCAAGCCCACCGCGCCGCCGGAAACATTCTCTATTACGGAGACTGGGACCGCGCCGGGGCGGAAAAGGAATTCAAGGAGGCGCTGCGGCTCAATCCCAGCGACGCGGAGGCGCATCGGACCTACTCCATGTTCCTCTCCGCGGAAAGCGATACCGGCGGGGCCATCCAGCAAATTCAGACCGCGCAGTCGCTGGATCCGCTCTTCCTGGCCAGCCGCATCACCGGCGGGTGGGTGTACTACTACGCGCGGCGCTACCCCGAGGCCATCGAGCAGTGCCAGAAGGCGCTGGAGCTGGATTCAAAGTCCGTGGGAGCGCAGGAATGTCTGGGCTCCGCGCGGCTGATGCTGGGCGCCACGGAGCAGGCCATCGAACATTGCCGGCTGGCCGTCGAATGGTCCGGCGGCGACGCTTCGCGCCTGGCGGAGCTGGGCCGCGCCTACGCCCGGGCGGGAAAAACCGCCGAGGCGCGCCAGGTGCTGGCCCGGCTGGAGGCGTCCACCAGAAAGTCCTACGTCCCGCCCTATTTGATTGCCCTGGTGTACGCGGCCCTGGGCGAGCAGCAGCCGAC
>DATIYQ010000016.1:0-20526 GCA_035517515.1 Binatia bacterium | reverse complement strand
GCCACCTGCCCGGCAATGGGCAACCGGTGCATCGTCCGGGCGCGTGACCGGTCCGCCGTCTGGGCGCCCCCGCCCTGGAGGACGCGACCAGCCCGCGGACGCGAGAACTCAAGTGCAGGCGACAGCCCGAACAAGATCCCAGTAAGCGCCGCGGACGCCGCGCTGAACAACAGCACGGGAAGATTCATTTGGATGGCCACTTCCTGCGGAAGCAGCTCATCGGGCAGAATACCGGGCGTCGCGTGCACACCCCACCACGCGGCCAGCGCGCCCAGCGCGGCGCCCCCTGTGGAAATCACTATCGATTCGGTCAGCAGTTGACGGATCAACCGTCCGCGTCCCGCTCCCAGTGATGTTCTCACTGCGAATTCCTGCTGACGCGCCGCGCCCCGCGCCAACAGAAGAATCGAAATATTTGCACAACCGATCAGCAGCAGCAGGAGCGCTGCCGCAAAGAGCGCCGCAAGTGTCCCGCGCGATTCACCCAGCCACTCCTCGTGCAGGGATAGAATTTTCACCCTCGGGCTCTTTCCGTAAGACTCCGGATCCTCTTTCGCGAAGCCGTTGACCAGCGCTTGCATCTCTGCTTCCGCGGCAAGTCGCGCCGTCCCCGGCTTGAGCCTCAGGAACGTCATCCAGAATTCGTGGGGATCGGCGGAAGGCTTCCCCGGCAGATACACGTCGGAGCCGAACCAGACAAATCGTGGCGGCATCACCCCGATCACTGTGTAGGGCGTATGGTCCAGCTCCAGCGTCTTGCCGATTACCGAGCGGTTCCCGAGGTAGTGCTCCATCCAGAAGCGGTGGCTGAGCACCGCAAGCGGAGCGGGGTTGCCTCCCGGCGCATCCGCCGTGGTGAACGCCCGGCCCACGAGCGCCGGCACACCCAAAAAGTGGAACGCGCCGGGAGAGAGAACGCCGGCATGTACAGTCAGGGGAATGCTCTCGCCGGTGAGATTCCTGTACGCGTCCGGTTGCTGGAACAAAACTTCGACCACCGCCGTGGCGCTTAGAACATCCCCCCAATGCCCTCCGGCGACAAACAGTGGAGAGTAGTGCCCGCTCGCATTGAGCAGCCCCGCGTACGCGATGTGCTTGGCATCTTTGTACGGAAAAGGATCCAGGAGGACTCCATAGACCACGCTGAACAGAGTGGTAGCCGCGCCGATTCCCAGCGCCAGGGAGAGAATGGCGCCGGCCGCAAATCCGGGCGACTTGCGGAATTGCCGCAGCGCGTAACGCAAGTCCTGAAGCAATCCGCTCATGCGCCGCCTCCTCTTCCGGGCGCCGTGCGTGAATCCATGCATTCTTTCATACTGCAAAACAGGCGGCGGTTCCATAGAAGTCCGGAGTGCCGTTCGCGGGAGTTCACGGCATTCGCTTTTCCCTTGACAAGGGGCCGCCTCTCCTATATATGTATAACACATATATGGGAGACATAGTTGCAAATGCGCTGAAGAAGGGCAGCCTGGAGATGCTGGTGCTGGCGCTCCTGGAGGAGGCTCCGCGGCACGGTTACGAGATCGGAAAGCTGATCGAGCAGCGCTCCGGGCGCACGCTGCGCTTCCACGTTGCTTCCCTCTATCCCGCGCTCTACGCCCTCGAACGCCGCGGGCTGGTGGAAGGACATTGGGGTTTGGCCGGCAACGGCCGCAAGCGCCGCTGTTACCGCCTGACGCGCGCGGGGCGCCGGGCGCTCGCGGACCAGCGCAGTCTCTGGCGGACCTTCAGCAACGCCATCAACCGCATCGCCAAGGTGAGCTATGCGTGATTTCGAAGCCGCCGTGCGCCGCACGCTCGGCCCTCTGCCCCTCCTTCCAGAGCGCGCCGAGGAGATCATTCTGGAACTGACCCACCAGGTGGAGGACGGGTACCGCGAGGCGCTGGCGCGCGGCGTGCCTGCGGCCCAGGCGGAGGCAGAAGCCATGGCACAACTGGGAGATGGAGAAGCGTTGCGCCGTTCCATCGTGACGTCGGAACGGGGCGAAAAGGTATGGTGGCCGCATCCGTGGGCCGTTCCCCGCGCGGTGTGCTGGATGGCACTGGCCATGGTCGCAGCGTTGTGTCTGGTTCCCGGCTTCCGCCGGGCTCTCGGAGAGTCCACTTCCGCATGGTCACCCGACAGGCCGGGGCTGTCGCAACGCACGCTGGAAACTCTGGCGGCAAAGGGCGCAAAGAGCCACGACGCGCATCTGCTGGCATTTGCCGCTCTGCACCTGGAAGACGAGTTCGAAGCGAGCCGGCTGGCGGAACAAGCGATCACCCTGGATCCGTCTTTCACCTGGATTGGCGCGCGGTTTATCGCGGGGGAGCGCCTGCCGAAGGACGCGCGGGTGGACCGAGTTGCCTGGGCCCGGCGGGTGTGCGCCTGGGATCCGGAGAATGCGGCGCCGCGTCTGCTGGCGGCGGAGCCGCTGTTCCACAGCGTGATCCCGGCCGGAGCGCAGGGTCCGGCGGACGATCCACAAATTGCGCGGCTGGCGGAGACCACGTCCTGGGGAGAGCAGATGCAGGCGGCGTTTCGCGCGCCGCGCTATGACGCATACGGCCAGCGCCGGTTCGAACTGGTGCGAAGTGTGGCAGGCTCCCCGAGCCGGGAGGCGCTGGTGTGGTACTCGGCACAGCTCGGGCCGGCCGTGCCGGACTTCCTTCAGGTCCAGCGCTATGCGGCGCTGGTGACCGGAAAGATGGGTCCGGAAGCCGAGCGCGCCGGGCGATACGAGCAGGCTGCGGGGCTTTACTGGAACGTGGCTCAGTTCGGCGCGCGCATGGAGGACGGCGCGGAATGGATTTGGCAGCGCCTGCCTGCGCGCAAGCTCGAACAGTCCGCGTATGCCGCGCTGGCGGCGCTGGCAGAGCGCCGGGGCAACTCCGAAGAAGGAGCCGCGTTTGCGCTGATCAGCCAGCGCCTGGATAAAGCGAGATCCGAAGCGGCCTACGAACAGGCGCGGTTATTACGCGCCCGCTGGCAATCGGCTGGGAGCGCCGCGGCGCTGGCCTGGTTTGCCGCGTGTGCAGTGCTGCTCGCGGCGCTGGGATCGATCGCCTGGGCCGTAGTGGCCGGCCGGCAGCGGGGAGAGCGCATGCTGGGCGGCTGGCGAGGGACCCTGGCGATGGGAACCAGCTACGCACCCGGGCTGCTCCTGGGCGCATCCTGTGTTTTGTACTCCGCGATGTCGCCCTACCTCGGTACGCCGTCCGACCTGCTGACGAGAGAAGCGGTATTCGAGGAGATGGCGCCGTTTTGGTTCAGCTATTGGCGCGGGGCATGGAACCCGATGACCAGCTATTGGGACTCCTATGCGCAGCATATGTTCTGGCCGGTGCTCTCCTCCGTGGCCGTGCTGATCCTGGGGACCGCACTTCTGCGCTGGATGGAACGGCAGCGCGCGGCGCACGTGGAGTAGGAGCGGAAGAAACCGGTCCCGAAGCGCCGGCCGAACCGAAGGAACGTGCCCCCCAGCCGGTTACGGAGAAGAGGAGTTTTCCCGGCTGTGAACACAGCGGATCGCAGGAAACGGAGGGAAGTCCATGAAGATGAGCAGAATCGCCTGGGTCATGATTCCCGTGGTGGCGGTGGCCTGGACGGCATTGGCCGGACCGCAGAAGCAGGAAAAACCGAATGCCAGCGCCGCAGTCGGGTGCATGCGCTCGATCAACACCGCCGAGGTCTACTACGAGAAGACCTACAAGCTGGGCTACAGCCCGACGCTGGCGTCGCTAGGAGACCCGGAGGGAGGCGCGGCGCCCAGTGCGAAGGCGGCCGACCTGCTGGTCCACGCGCTGGCCAGCGGCAAAATGGCCGGCTACACATTCGTTTACAAGAGCGGAACGCCGGACAAAGAGGGGCGGATCCACACCTACACGGTGGTGGCGCGGCCGGTGAAATGGCAGGAGGGACTGCTGAGCATTTTCACGGATGATACCGGAAAGATCCGCGGGACCAAAGAGAACCGCGAGCCGACCGCGCAGGACGATTTGCTGTAACAGAGCCCTGCCGGAAAGGCAGCGCGCGGCGCATACGGAGTAGGAGCGGAAGAATTCAATCCGCAAGCGCCGGCCGACCTGAAGGAACGTGCCCCGCCCCTGAAGAGGCGGGCTGCATCCCCGAATCACCCGATCCGCGAGGCGGACGCGCTACGGCGGAGCCGGATTCGCATCAGGCAATTCAGCGATGGTGATGCGGCCTTCCGGCGTGCGACGCAGCGTGGCCCCAAATCGCCCCAAATCTTCCCGGCGCCACCACAGACCCGTCCGCCGCTGTGTTTCCAAATCCGTAAACCAATACTGATAAAGGACCGCACGAACGTACACCGGCGGGCGCGCGGCAAACGGATTGCCGGCAAACAGCGCCAGGACCGGAGGGCTGGCTTCGAGCAGGCGCACCTCCACGTTGGTCACCCACGGGGCTTCGTTCAGCGTGCCCAGCATGGCGAACCAGAGGTTCCATTCGAAGCGGGGATGGTAGGGGGCATAGACCAGCGGGGCGCGCTCGAGGTCCTGGGGCTTGAAGCGGAAGGGATAGGGGATCCAGTGCTGGCCGTCGTCGGAGCCCTGGAATTCGATTTCATAGCGCGCCCAGGTCATGCGGGCAAACAGGCCGTAGCGGTTGGCAATTTGGAGCGGGGAGATCAGGCTGACCGGGGCCGCGGGAAGGCGAAGCGCGGGCAAGCGCAGCAGATACGCCAGCGGCGGCAACAGCCAGAACAGTGTCCCATAGAAAACCCAGGACAAGCAGATGGCAGGAAGAACCAGAGCGGAGAAGCGGCGGGCAACCGACGGCGGCCCGGCCCGTGTGCCGGTATCCATGAGTGCGGCGTCCAGCGCGGTCAGCTCCGCCGTGCGCCGCTGGCGCGCAAACTTCCACACGCGGGTCAGGAATTCATCATCGAGCAGCAACACGCCGAGCCACAGCACCAGATAGTTCAGAAAGCAGTAGTTCGCCGTGGCGATGATGCACAGTTCAAACGGCGTGACGATGAAGAAGCAAAGCAACCGGAAGCGCCGCGGCAGAAACACCAGCAAAACAATCCCCAGCTCGATCGCCAGCGTCGCTCCGGCAGTGAACGCGTGGAAGCGCTGCGGCAGGTGCTGGGCGTACCAGCCCAGCCAGGTGGGCAACGGGCCGTTCTGGTAATACTCGTCCATGGCGTGCAGGTTGCGCCAGGTGGGATCGCCGGAGGCGATTTTGCCCAGGCCGGATTCGAAGTAGATGCGGAACCACTCCCATTGCAGCAGGAACGCGCTGGCGCGGGAGGGCGGCGACGCCGCGCCGAGTCCGGGACGGATTCCCGGCGGCGCGAAGAACAGGGCGATGAACCCGGCTTCGAGCAGCATGGCATCCGACTGGTAGGAGGAAAAATCCTGAAGTCCGGCGACAAAGGAGAGAAACAGCACCCAGCACGCGGCCAGCGAGAGGCGCGGCCACACGTTGAAAAATACCATGACGGAAGCCAGCACTCCGAGCCAGCAGAGCGCGCCGAGCCAGAGCGAAGAGGGGGAGACCCAGAGCAGCGTGGGCGCGAACCAGTAGCCGCGGGCGCCAAGCTGGCGATGGACCACTTGCAGATACTCTCCCAGCGGGAGGATGCCTTGCGGGCCGATGAGCCCCTGAACCTGGAAGAGCAGCGAGAAGAACGCGGAGAAGTAAATCGCGCCCAGCGCGCGAAGAAACAGCCAGCCCGGCCAGAGGCGCCCGGGGCGAACCAGCGGGCCGGGTCCGAACATCCACCCGAGGACGCGGATCAAACGTTCCCACATGCTGGCTGAATTATATGGCGGAGACGGGCTGCGGCGAGGAGAACGCTGCGAGGCAGAGAGGGCGCGGAAGGTGCCTTGGCCGCAGCGGAAGGAGATCTCCGCGGCAGATGGCGCGAATCAACCGTGCCCCGTTAGAATCTAAGCCCTATGGAGCATGAACACACGCGCGGCGCGGAAGAGCCGCAGAGGGCCACGGTACGCGACCCGGTGTGCGGGATGCAGGTGGATCCGCAGCGCAATCCCCCAGCGTGGGAATTCGAAGGGACGGCCTATTATTTCTGCTGTCCACGCTGCCGGGAGAAATTTCAGGCTGCGCCGCAGAGCTATTTGAAGGCCGCGGGACGACCCGTGGGTGCTCTGGTGGGAATCGCGCTCGCGCCTGGCTCCGGCGCTGCTCCCCGAATCGCGGCCCCGCCATCCCCTGGTTCACACGCACAGCACCGCGCCCCCGCCGCTGCCGAGATACCCACCAAGCCGGCCCCAGCCATGGAAGCGGTGGAAGAATACATCTGCCCGATGGATCCGGAAGTGCACCAGAGCGGCCCGGGCGCGTGTCCCAGGTGCGGCATGGCGCTGGAACCGCGAATGGCCACGGCCGTCCCGGAGAAGAACGCGGAACTGGAAGAGATGACGCGGCGATTCTGGTTCGCGGCAATCCTCTCCGCGCCCGTGCTGATCTCCGCGATGGGAGGTGAAGTACCGGGAAGCCCGCTGCGCGCCTGGGCTTCCGGGAACTTCTGGACCTGGTTCGAGCTGTTGCTGGCCACGCCGGTGGTTCTCTGGGCCGGGTGGCCGCTGCTCGAACGCGGCTGGCAGTCCGTGGTCCGGCGCAGCCTCAACATGTTCACGCTGATCGGGCTCGGTGTGAGCGTGGCGTATGGGTACAGCTTGATCGCGGCCGTTTTCCCGCGGATTTTCCCGCACTCATTCCAGTTCGCGGACGGAACCGTTGCCGTGTATTTCGAGGCCGCGGCGGCAATCACCACGCTGGTGCTGCTGGGTCAGGTGCTGGAGTTGCGCGCGCGCAACCGGACGGGAGAAGCCATTCGCGCGCTGCTGGGCCTGGCGCCGAAAACGGCCCGGCGAATCGAGAGCGACGGGACGGAGCGGGACGTGCCGCTGGAGGAAGTCCGCCCCGGAGACCGCCTGCGCGTGCGGCCCGGAGAAAAGGTGCCCGTGGATGGAGAAGTGCAGGAGGGAGCCAGCAGCGTGGATGAGTCCATACTCACCGGCGAGGCTCTTCCCGTGGAAAAACACGCAGGCGACCGGGTGATCGGCGCGACTGTAAATGGAACGGGCACGATGGTGATCCGCGCGGAGCGTGTGGGCGCGGAATCCCTGCTGGCGCAGATCGTGCGCCTGGTGAGCGAGGCCCAACGCAGCCGCGCGCCCATCCAGCGGCTTGCGGACCGGGTGGCTGGCTATTTTGTGCCGCTGGTGGTTGCAGCAGCGCTGGTGACGTTTGCGGTGTGGGCGCTGTGGGGCCCCGCGCCGCGCATGGCGCACGCGCTGGTCAATGCCGTGGCCGTGCTGATCATCGCCTGCCCTTGCGCACTGGGCCTGGCGACCCCAATGTCCATCCTGGTGGCCACGGGAAAGGGCGCGACCCTGGGCGTGCTGTTTCGCAACGCGGAAGCCATCGAAGAGATGGAGAAGGTGGACACCCTGGTGGTGGACAAGACCGGGACACTGACCGCGGGAAAACCGGAACTGATCACCGTGGAGCCCGTGGAGGGATTCACCGGCGCGCAATTGCTGCGCCTGGCGGCGAGCCTGGAGCGCGGCAGCGAACATCCGCTGGCCGCGGCGATTGTGGCCGGGGCGGAACGGAGTGGGGTGGCCACGGTGTCCACATCGGAGTTCAACGCACTGCCCGGCCGGGGCGTACGCGGAGTGGTGGAGGGCAGACGGGTGGCGCTGGGAAATCAGGCGCTGCTGGACGAGTTGCAGGTGAGCACTGACCGGCTTGCCGGGCGCAGTGAAGCGCTGCGCGCCGAGGGCCAGACCATCCTGTTTGCAGTGGTGGAGAACACGCTGGCCGGCCTGTTCGGCGTGGCCGACCCCATCAAGGGGACGACGCCGGAGGCGATCCGCGAGTTGCGGGCGGAGGGCGTGCGCCTGGTCCTGCTGACCGGCGACAATCGCACGACCGCCCAGGCCGTGGCGAAACACCTGGGCATCGAAGAGGTGGTGGCCCAGGTGCTGCCGGCCGAGAAGGCCGCGGTGGTGAAACGCCTGCAAGCAGAGGGGCGCATGGTGGCCATGGCCGGCGACGGCATCAACGACGCGCCCGCTTTGGCGCAAGCGCATGTGGGCCTGGCCATGGGCAACGGCACAGACGTGGCCATGGAGTCCGCCGGAGTGACCCTGGTGAAGGGCGACCTGCGCGGATTGGTGCGCGCGCGCAGGTTGAGCCGCGCAACCATGCGCAACATCCGGCAGAACCTGTTCTTCGCGTTTATTTACAACTCCATTGGCGTGCCGGTGGCCGCGGGCGTGCTGTACCCGCTGTTCGGGCTCCTGCTCAGTCCCATGATCGCGGCGGCGGCCATGAGTTTCAGCTCCATTTCGGTCATCAGCAATGCGCTGCGGCTGCGGCACGCGAAGGTGTAGCGCGGATTTTCCGCCACGCGGCGGAACTTCTTTGGTGTTTCGTAGAGGCGTGCCACTTTAGCGTTGCGCGGCCATCGTAGCGCCGGAGTCCCACGCCGGCCGGAGCGCCGGCCGCGCCCGTGGGCGGCGGATTCTTGGCCGGGGCCACGGGAAATTTCCCTGCTATAATCCGTGGGTCATGACGCTCGTTGACGTCACCTATGAACTGGAGCGACCCCTGAGCACCGAGCAATTCCGCCGGCTGGGGGAGTTCGCCAATACGTATGGTCTGAGACGATTCCACGTGGATGAGCAGAAAAACCTGCTGCGCTTTGAGTACGACGCCTCGCGCCTGCGCGAAACCCAGGTGGAACACGTCCTGCGCTCCGAAAACATCGCCATCAAAGGCCGCGCGGAATCTGCATCCAGCTAAGACAGCGGGGTGAGCCGGTGCATCCGGCCACACACCGAGCCGCCGAAATGGCCTCCACGATGAAAGCCGCCTGACTGTATGGCCGGGGCGGGGGGAGGCGAAACCAAAAAAATGGGGCTCCCGCTTGGGCCCGGGAGCCCCGTGGAATGCTCGCTGTTGCCTGGCTCAGTTGAGCCAGGTTTCGGGGTCATCCATCCTAGCTTCCCTCTGTGAGGCAGATAGGCGCGAGTCGCTTAGAATCAGACTGAGCCCCTTCCCTCTCACTCTGACTCCCAGCAACTCGTTACGCGAGCACTCGGAAACGCCATAGCATTCCGCGAGCCAATCCCCCTCGGGAAAGGTGCTTTAATCTCAATCACATGCACCGCGGCCCACCAGGTGAAGGGCCTGCCCGTAACCCCCTGCGCGCTGTTTTGGAACTCTACAATCCCAGATTGGCCAGCGCGGGCCGCCGCCCACACATGCCTATCGTGTTCATCCCCCGTTCACTCCGCCCCGCCGGCGAGGGCGACATGGAGATATTAGCGGTCAAGACACCGGCCACTCCCAGAGTGGGAATCAACGGACTAGAAGACTCGCTTACGGTCATACAATCGGGGGCGTGGGGGATTGATCATGCAGGATCGAAGAACCGCGCGGCGCTACGGGATGTCCGTGGCCGTAAAGCTGGATGGCAAGGAAGCAGCGCCCAGTCAGGTGGCGGGCGCCCAGACGCGCGACATTTCTACGCATGGCCTCTACTTCACGGCAGAATCCGCGCCGCAACCCGGCAGCATGGTGTCTCTGACCCTGTCGCTTCCTTCCACCCTGACGGGAGGCGAAGGAGTCTTGGTGGAATTGCTGGCGCGAATTCTACGCGTGGAATCCCCGGGAGCCAGCGCGGATGGGCGGGTGGGCGTGGCCGCCCGCATCGTCCAATACGACATCTTCCGGGCCACGCAGTCCCAGCCAAACTAATTCCGGTGCCAGAGCGGGTTTCAGGGGGTACCCGAGGGGTGTCCCCGGCGACTGCGATTAATCGGAGGCGCAGGCCGAGGGAAGCGCGCGGAATGGCACCTGCGGCCGGTCCTGACGATCAGAATTTGCCCGGCCCGGATGCAGGGCTCGCCCGACAAGCCGAGTGAGCTGTTTCTTGGCGCGGTGCAAGCGGGCTTTGAGTGTGCCTTCGGAAATGCCCAACTCCTCCGCGGCCTCCTCTGTCGAGAAGCCTTCCACCTCCCGCAGGATGAAAGCGGAGCGCAGGACCGGCGAAAGAGTGGCCAGATTTTTCCGCAGCATGTCTTCGAGCTCATGCTGGGCCACGACTTGTTCGGGGGAAGGCGCGTTATCCGGGAACTGATCCGCGAAGGTCATGGCGTCGTCCTCCGCAAGCCGCTCGTCCAGGGAAACCGCCGGGCGCGCGCGGCGGCTGCGCAAGCGCATCAGGGCTGCGTTAATCACAATGCGGGTCAGCCAAGTGGAAAACTGAGAGCGGCCCTCGAACCGGCGGAGATTACGGTAGGCGCTGAGCATGCCTTCCTGCAACACATCCTCCGCCTCCTCCGGCGTGCCCACCAGGCGCAGGGCGGTCTGGTAGAGCGCCGGACTGAGGTTTGAGAAGAGCGCCTCCAGGGCGTCGTGATCCCCAGCTTTGGCGCGTGCGATCAACTTGAGAGCATCCTCCTGCGATGCGCTGCCATTCCGGCCGCCAATTGCGGCGACGGGAGGTGGTGCCTGATGCTTGTGCGCGTGAAGTGCCGTGTTCATTTCGCTCCCCCTTGATTCCAATTCTCGGGCTGGGCCGATGTCTCCACCTGCTTCCCCACGGAGTCCGCTCCGCAACAGGTGATCCCCTCCACAATGGCCCGGTTCAAGCAGCCTTTGGCGCGGAAGCTGGCCCCTCGATGGTGCAGTTCCTTCAGCAGGGCCTTGCCCGGCGCGTCGATCGCCGTCACCTCCGTTAAGTCCACAATCACCGGATCAACCATCCCAGCTTCGGCTTCGAGCTTGCGAATCAACTCCCCGATGGCTTCAATTGCCGGTCCTGCCAGCCTGCCCTCAATGATGAATACGGATGATGAGCCTTCAACGGTCTGGGTCAGTCGGAACATGCTGGGCTAACTCACTCAACCTCGCCCGTTCTATGGGCAAGTGGGTGACCTTTAGGCGAGGATTATGCCGTGAGTTACTAAGGCTATGAAATACAGAAGGTTAGGTGGAAATGGGTGGGAACTCTAGCCGCTGGGAGGCCTCGACATTGACGGGATTTCTGCCGATATTCCGGCACCTGCCGACATATCGGCAGTGGCCAGCCTCCGTCAACTTTCCCGTTCGATCCCGAGCTTCTTCATTCGAGATTGCAGGGTGGTCCGCTTAATCCCCAAGCGCGCCGCAGCTCCGGCAGGACCTGATAACTGGCCGCGGGAGGCGCGAAGCGCCTGGCGAATGTGCTCGCGCTCCATTTCCTCCAATGTGGCCACGGAGGCAGCCGCAGCCTGGCTGGCGGGCTGCAACTCGGAGAGCGGAACCCGGAGGACGCTGCCGGGGGAAAGAATTACGGCACGCTCGACCAGGTTCTCCAGTTCGCGGATGTTGCCGGGCCAGGAGTATCGCGTGAGCGCCTCCATGGTTTCCGTGGGGATGGTCTCGATGTTGCGGTTGAGCCGGAGCGAATACATCTGCGCGAAGAAACGGGCGAGCAAGGGGATATCCTCGGCGCGCTCGCGGAGCGGGGGGATGCGAACGGGAAACACGTTCAGGCGGTAATAGAGGTCGCTGCGAAATTCCCGTGAGGCGACCATGGCGGCCAGTTCGCGATTGGTGGCCGCGATCAGGCGCACGTCCACGCGGATGGTGCGGCCGCCCCCCAGCCGCTCGAATTCCTGCTCCTGCAGGACGCGCAGCAATTTGGGCTGGAGCTCGAGGGGAATATCACCGACCTCGTCGAGAAAGATAGTGCCGCGGTCGGCCAGCTCAAAGCGTCCCAACTTCTGGGCGATGGCGCCGGTAAACGCGCCCTTCTCATGTCCGAACAGCTCGCTTTCCAGCAGGCCGGTGGGAATCGCCGCGCAGTTGATCTTTACAAAGGGAGCGTCCTTGCGCCGGCTCAGGTTATGGATGGCGCGGGCCACGCGCTCTTTGCCGGTTCCGGTCTCGCCCAGCAGCAGGACGGTGGAATCCGTGGGCGCCACGGTCTCCACCTGGCGAAGCACATTGCGCAGGGCGTCGCTTTCTCCCACGATGTCTTCAAACTGGTAGCCGGAGCGCATCTCGTCTTCGAGAATCACTTTTTCTTCCGCCAGCCGGTTTTTCAGCTCCTCAATTTCGCAGTAGGCGAGGGCGTTTTCCAGGGCGATGGCAAACTGCACGGCAATCTGTCCGAGCATTTCAATATCTTCGTCGTCGAAAGCGCCGGCACGGTAGCTGGCCAGGTTCAGAGTGCCCAGCACCCCGTTGCGCGTCAGCAACGGCAGGCACACGCCGGAGATCAGCCCCTCGGCCAGCAGCAAATCGGCGCCCCCGGTGCCCATGTGCCGCAGGGTTTCAGCGTCGAAGCGCACCGGCCGCCGCAGGCGAATGGCCTCGTGGGCGGGCACTTCCACCAGGGGCACGGTCATTTCCTCCCGGATCAGTCCCTTGCCGGAGGGAAAATCGAGCGCCTGGATGCGCAGCCGCGACGGCTCGTCTTTATCCAGCAGGGAGAGGCTGGTGTATTCATGGTGGAGACGGTCGCGGCAGAAAGCGGAAATGGCGGCGAATACATCGGGCAATTCCAGGTTGGAGACCACCGCGTTGTTTACTTCCAGCAGGAGCTGCAGGCGATCGCGCTCGCGCGCCAGCTCGGCCCGCGCTTCCTCCGCGGTTTCCGCCGGGCGCGGGCTTGCAGGCGCAGGCTCCGCGGTGACCGGGGACACAAAACCTGTTGGTTCCTTTTCCAGCATGGCGGGGGACGGTGCTCGGCTCCACTTAAAGGTAGCACACTGGGAGCCTATGCTCACGCGGAGAGGCGAAAACCCGCCGGTCAGGGAAAAGTCGCGGGAATTCAGTCACATCCGGGGTGCCACCTAGACCGCCCGGCTTCATCCAATGGGTACCGCCGCCCCGGCCGGCCATTTTGCCTGTGAGGAGGGACGACCATGAGCCGCACACAGGGAGTGCAAGAGGGCGAGGCCGGGTTGCGCATCCGGATCATCTTCTGGCTTTTGAAGCGTTACCTGGGTCACGTCCCCACGGGAGCGCGGATTCGCGCGCGGGATCCCAAACTCCTGGAGCTGGCCGTCAAGATGGACGCGTACACGGCCAGGCGCGGGAAGGTTTCGCCGAAATTGAAGGAGTTGGCCCAGATCAAGGTGGCGACCATGGTGGGCTGCCCGTTTTGAATTGACATCCACTCTGCCGTGGGCAGGAAAACTGGAATCACTGAAGAAGAACTGCGGGATTTGGCGGCGTTTGAGAGCAGCGCGCAGTTCAGCGCGGAGGAGAAACTCGTCTTGCGGCTGGCCGCGGAGCTAACCCGCATCCCCACCATTGTGAGCGAAGAGCTCTACGCGTCCCTGCGCGAGCGGTTCTCCGAACAGGAACTGGTGGAGTTGAGCGCGGCGATCGCCTGGGAAAACTACCGGGCTCGATTTAACCGCACCTTTGCCGTGAAATCCGAGGGCTTTTCCGAAGGCGCATTCTGCCCGCTACCGGAAGGGTGAGCGCGCGGGGATCGGCCCCGGCTGGCTTCGCCCTGCGGCATTCCTCGGGAACCAAATTGACACCGCACCCGCCGGCCACCCGCTGGGCTCTGTAGTGCCACCCTTCCCGGGACTCTTAAGGTCGCATTTTCTTGCATCTTGACATACCAGGGGCAGCATATTATTTCTCTCCGGGGTGGTTTTTCATCCGCACGGCCTTGGCAGGTCGTCTGAAGGAAACCCGTCTCAACCGCAAGTGCTCGCTTCGCGCCCATTCATCGGAGTGCAAATCATGAATCGAAAGATTTTCCTTGCCACCAGTGTGCTCTGTGCCACGGCATACCTCCTGAATCGCCCGCTCCCTCCACGGGCCGAAGTGCGCCCGGTGGCCGGGCACACCGGCTCCGCGCATTTGAAGGACGCGGCGATCGAGCGAAGCGTTCGGTCCGCCATTGGAAGCATGCCGCTGCGCTTTGAGGAAAATGCCGGCCAGGCCGACGCGCGGGTGAAATATCTGGCCCGGGGCAGCAACTTTCAACTGGCGCTGGAGCCGCAGCAGGCCTCGCTGCTGCTGCACACGCCGCATAGCAGGGAGAAACGGCCGCCGCAGCTCCAGCCGCAGGGACAGGGCTGGGGGGAGGCGCTGGCTTCCGCGCGGGTGGTGAGCGTGCAGTTCGAAGGAGCGCTGCCGGACGCGCGGCTGACCGGCGTGGATCCCCAGCCTGGAACCATCAACTACATCCACGGGAACGATCCCAGCCGGTGGCAACGCAACGTGCCGCATTTCAGCCGCGTCCGCGACCAGGGAATTTACCCCGGGATTGATGCCGTCTTTTACGGCGACCGGCGCCGGATGGAATACGACTTCGTGGTGGCGCCGGGGGCGGACCCATCCGCCATTCGCATGCGCGTGGAAGGCGCGGACAGCGTGGAATTGACGGAGGACGGCGGCGTGGTGGCCAGAACTCCGGCGGGAGCGATGTACTTGCTGGCGCCGCGTCTGTACCAACAAGGACCCGGCGGAACGCGCGGCGCGGAAGTCGCCGGCCGGTACGTGCGGCATGGGCGGGACGAGATCGGATTCGAAGTGGCCGCTTACAACGCCGCGCAGACGCTGGTGATCGACCCGCCGGTGAGCGTGCAGCGGGGCTCCGGTCCGCGAAAGGGACACCGGCAAGGCTCGCCGCCGCCAGACGTCCCCACACCCACGGGAGACGCGGTGGCGCTTTCGACGCAACTGGGCGGCAGTTACGATGATTCCATCCAGGCCATCGCCATCGGCGCGACCTCGGGACACGTGTACGTGGCCGGCTTCACGGATTCGTATGATTTCCCGCTGGTGGGCGGCCAGGAGCAGGACTACTTCGCGGGATCTTTCGGCAACGGGAGCTGCTTCATTCCGCAGTTCCCCTGCGGCGATGCCTTCGTGGCCGAATTCGACATCAGCACGATCAACGCTCCGGTGCTGGTGAATACCACCTACCTAGGCGGCTCCGGGGACGACGTGGCCTGGGGCATGGACCTGGACGCGAATGACAATGTGTATTTGGTGGGCGAAACGAACTCCGGCGACTTTCCGATGAACAGCAGCGTAACCGGCTATCAAACCAGCGTACCGCTGGGCGGGTGCACCAACGATGGAATCCTGCGGCCCTGCCACCATGTGTTTTTCTCGCGACTCGATTCCGGTCTCGCCAACCTGCTGTACAGCACGTACCTGGCCGGCTCGGATGACGACGAAGGATACGCAGTGACGGTGAATTCCACCGGGCAGGCCTTCCTGACCGGGGTGGCGGGCCCGAACTTTCCCACGACCGCGTGCCAGGGAGATTGCGTGCCTTATCAAAGCGATTACGTGGGGGCCGGGGACGCCTTCGTGGCGGAGATCGATCCGAGTCCGACGGTGGGCGGCGGGCTCAACAGCCTGATCTATTCCACCTATCTGGGCGGGGACGGGACGGACATCGGGTTCGCGATCTCGGTGGGGGGAGGCAGCCATGCGTACGTGGGAGGCGTGACGTATTCGACGATCACCAACACGCCGTTTCCGACCACCGGAAATGCCGTGCAGCAAACGACGATCGACCTGCCGTACTGCGGCCCGGGCTATTCGTATACCTGCGGGGATGGCTTCGTGGCCATCCTGGATTCGCAGGGCAGCAACCTAACCTACAGCACGCTGCTGGGCGGGAGCTATGCGGATCAGGTGAACGCCATCACTTACGATGGCGCGGGAAACATCTACGCGACCGGGCAGACGCAGTCCTATGATTTTATTCCCGTGGCGGACTGCGGCGAATTCTGCGGCGGCACCGTGTTTCAGAGCAACTATGTGAACGGCTACGACGTGTTCGTGGTGTCGTTCAATTTCCTGAGCGGCTCGGGGCCCTCGCAGCTCAACTACGCGACGTACCTGGGCGGATCGAACGACGACATCGGGCTGGGCATTGCCATTGACATCAACGGAAACGCGTATGTTTCCGGAACCACGGGATCGGGCAACCTGGCGGACATCGGCGTTCCGTTCCCGATCACTCCGAACGCCTTGCAGGCGACCAGCACTGCGGGGGCGGAGTTCAATACCACCTCGTTCGTTTCCGTGCTGGACCCCGCGGGACAAAACCTGATCTTCTCCACGTTTTACGGAGGGAGCCAGGATTACTACGGGAATCCGCCGACGGACACGGGAAACGCGATCGCGCTCGATCAAAACGGCCTGATATACCTGGCGGGAAGAACCACTTCGTTCGCCACTCCGGATAATTCCAGCGGGCTGTGCCTGATCCATCCCGTTTCCGGGGCGCTGAATGACGAGAACTATTACCCCGACTACAACGGCTTCCTGGTGGTGATCAATCCCACGAACGTGCCGGCGGCGTGTTTCCAGCCGACGACTGCCAATACGTTTGTCTTCGCGCCAACGGTGGTGGGGTTCACCAGCGGCTCGCAGGGCCCGACCATCTTCAACCAGGGCAGCGCGGACATGACGAATTCCATCAGTTTCATGGGCGCGAATCCCGCAGATTTTCCGGTGACCAACGCGTGCCCCACGATCGCCAAAGGAGGGACTTCCTGCCCGCTGCTGATTTCGTTCAAGCCGCAGACGACCACCTTGGAATCGGCGACCCTGGTGCTGACCAATAACAGCGCGGGGAGTCCGTTCATGATCCAACTGCAGGGCCAGGGACTGCCGCCGGCCACAGCGACGCTGCTGGGCCCCGGAAACACCAGCCCGCTGGCGTTCGGCAACGTGACGGTGAACACGACATCAACTTTGGCGGCCACGCTCACCAACACCAGCGGCGCATCTCCGCTGGATGTGAGCAGCGCGATGCTGACGGGCGCCCCGGGGCCCAGCCCGGATTTCAGCATCTCCGGGGACGGGTGCTCCGGATCTACCGTGCAAGCCGGGAATTCGTGCCTGATCTTCATCACCTACGCGCCCACGGCGGTGGGGGCGGCCACACCCGCCACGCAGCTCTCCGTGGGCAGCGACGGCGTGACCAATCCGATCACCCTGGCGATTACCGGCGCGGGCGTTGCCGGTTCGCCCAATCCGCCGGTCATTTCGCTGCCGACTTTCCCACTGACCTTCGCGCCACAGACGCAAGGCACGACCAGCACGGCGCAAAACGTGACGATCACGAACACCGCCGCGGCCGGGGCCTCCAGCCTGAACGTGACGCTGGGGTTCATGCCTGCGAGCAGCGATTTCACATTTGCCCCGGGGACGTGCGTCAACCCGGTGCCGCCGGCGAACGGGACCTGCACCTTCATGGTGTCCTTCAAGCCGACCACCACCGGGCCGCTGAGCGCAACCCTGCAAATTACCAGCAACGCCTCGAACGGAACGCAGAACATCACCCTGAGCGGGACGGGACTGGGGCAGGCCATGGCCGCGCCCGCGCCCGGTAGCCTCACGTTCTCCGGGGAGCCGGTGAGCACGCCGAGCAGCGGGATGAACGTGACCCTGACGAACACCGGGGGGTCGAACCTGACGGTGAGCGGGCTTTCCTTTATGGGGGCGAATCCGCTTGATTTTTCGGCCACCGGCTGCACCAACGCGGTGGCGCCGAATAACGGCTGCACCATTGTGGTCACGTTCACGCCGCAGCCGCCGGGACCGCCGGCGGGGCCGGCGGCGCGCAGCGCCACACTGCAAATCGCCAGCAATGCCTCCAACGGCACGCAGAACGTGACGCTGAACGGGACGGCGCTGGCACCCGCTACGGCCACTCCGGCCCCCAGCCCGCTGACGTTCGCCACGCCGCAGGCGGTGATGACTTCCAGCACAGCCAGCGTCACGCTTTCCAACACCGGCGGCGCAACGCTTTCCATCACCAGCGTCCAACTGACCGGTGGGAATACCGGAGACTTTGCCATTACGTCGAACGGGTGCGGGAACTCGCTGGGAGCGGGCGGAAACTGCGTGGTGGCCGTTACCTTCACCCCCCAGGCCACCGGGCCGCGCATGACCACGCTGCAATTCACAGACTCGCTGGGCATGCAAAACGTGACCGTAAGCGGCACCGGAGTCACCGGCGCCTCGGCGGCGCTGGCGCCGGCGGGGGGAATCACCTTCACCACGCCCCAGCAAATCTTCACCACCAGCCCGACGATGCCGGCCACGCTGACGAATTCGGGCGGCGCGGCGCTATCCATCTCCAGCATCGCGGCTTCCGGGGATTTTTCCGCGGTCTCCAACAACTGCGGCATCTCGCTGGGGGCGAACAGCGCGTGCACCATCAACGTGGCGTACACGCCGACCGCGGTGGGCACCAGTAATGGAACGCTGACGGTGATGGACGCGGTGGGAACGCAGTCCATCATGCTTTCGGGCATGGGCTTTGCCAGCGGCGGGGCGCAGGCCAGCCTCTCTTCCCCGCTGTATTTCGGCGCCGTGCTTCAGGGCAGCACGAGCGGGGCGCAGATGGTGACCATCACGAATACGGGCGGAGCTCCGCTGACGGTGATGAGCGCGGTGGCCAGCGCGCAATTCGGGGCCACCAACAACTGCACCATGGCCCTGACCTCGGGGCAGAGTTGCATGATCAGCGTGACGTTTTCGCCCACCACCATGGGCACGGTGAACGGCACGCTGATGATCACGGACAATGCGCCGAACAGCCCGCAGATCGTTCCGCTCTCCGGCCTGGGCGCCACGTTTACCCTGGCTCCGCCGGCCGGGTCGCCGTCTTCCCTGACCGTCAATCCCGGAGATACGGCAAACTTCTCCGTGGGATTCACCTCCACTCCGGGACTGATCGCACCGATTACGCTCACCTGTTCTTCCACCGCGCCCTACACCATCTGCAAGGTGAGTCCGAGCATGGTGACCCTGGGCGGGCCGACTCCCCCGACGGTCACGGTCACTTTGCAGACCAACTGCATCGGGCAGCTGGTGGGCCCGCGCAATCCCGTGGGCGGTCCATTCTCCGGGATGCCGGCGCCGATCGGCGCGATCTGGGCGGCGGTGCTGCTGCTCTTTGCCATGGCGCAGCGAAAGCGCGCGACTGGAAAGGCGGAACGCTGGGCGGGGCGGCTGGTGCCCATCTGCGCGGCCTTGGTGCTGGTGCTGCTGGTGGCGGGCTTCAGCGCCTGCGTGAGCAACAACCCACCGGCGATTCCGGGATCGCCGACCACTCCGGCGGGCACCTACAACGTCACGGTGATGGCCGCCGCTTCCGGCGGGCAGTTGAACGTGACGAAGCTGCTGAACCTGGTGGTACGGGTAATCTAGGCCGACTCAATCAGAGCCCGCGCGGGGAAGACGGCAACGCGCCTGGGATCCGCGCGCGGCTGCGCGATCTGGTTGAACAGGCGCAGTACCGCGGAAATGCGCCGCTCCCGGCTGGCGGCGCAGGCGCGGTGCGCGTCTGACCGGCTCAGGCCGTAGCACTACTTCCTCCACGTGGCGCGGCAGCCGCGGCAAGCAAACATTCGAATACACCCAACCCCCAGGCAGTCCGGTCAGGACGGTTCCCTTCAGGATGCCTAAAGGCGCAGATTGGATTGCGATGGAATCAAGGGACCGTGGTGCAGCCGCACTTCTTTGGCTGCGTGCTCACCACGGCAGGAACCGCGACTGCGGGAACCACCACGGCGGCAATCACCGCACCGATGATGAGCGCGCTGTGGGAAACCCCGGCAACCGCTCCCGCGGCCGCCGCGCCACCGCCACCCGCGCCGCCCGAACTGCCAACCGCGGTATTCTGCACGCTTTCGGTGGAAACAGAAGGCGGTGTGGGAGAGGGCTGCGAGGGCGGCTGATTGCCGCGCGAAATGGAGGTGAAGCCGGCGCCCACGGTAACGCACTGCCCGCCCAAGTTACAGAAGTTGACCGAGCCTTCATACACGTGAATGCTGGTCATGTTGTTGGTGAAATCCAGGACAAAATCGGTTCCCACTACGCCCGCGACCGCCGTAGGGGTGCGCACCTCAAAGCTCGAGCCAGCGCGCGCCAGACGCACCGCACTGGCCCGCAGCCGCCCGTACGCCAACTGTACCTGGGTGCGCTGATTCGCGGCATCGTGCTGCACGATGCGCAGGCTCGATTCCGACCCCACGTTGAGGATCGAACCGTCGTCCAGGGTGATGCGCGCCCGGCCGCCGCGGTCCGTGGTCACCATATCTCCCCACAGCACTTTCGCCCCGGCGGAAGCCAGTTGCACACGTGTTCCATGCTGGAGATTTACCGTGGGGATCAAGCGGGAGATCTGGCCGGCGCTCTGCCCCTGCGCGGCGAGCCCCGGTGGGAGCGCCAGCGCCAGGGTAGCCAGGAGGGCCGTAAACCAAGTGAAATGGGACGCTTTCTTCATTGCATCATCCTTGCCGGCGCGGCCCGGCTGAACCTGATTTGTAACTTCAATCACCGTTGCCTGTCAATCGCCTTTATTCCAAAGCGATTCTGAAAGGCACCACGCACCGGACACTCAGATCACCTTGACGGTCAGCATCAGGGTGACTTTGGCGCCGGTGGGGCCGGTGCCCACGATGGTGAGCGGATAGGTGCCCGCGGGCGTGGTGGGCTGATTCGGCAGCGCCGGCGGCAGATTGTTCACCCCGCATCCCGCCAGGCACAGC
>DATIYQ010000015.1:0-22097 GCA_035517515.1 Binatia bacterium | reverse complement strand
CCGGGGCAAGGCAAGCAACGGGTCCACCACAGCGAAATCCGCCCGGCGGTGCGAGGCGGCCAGACTCTTCCCCCAGGCTTGCAATTGCCGGCCGATTCTTTCGACCGCCGGATACCGCGCGCGGTGCGCGCCGGTCAAGGATAGCGCGGCGTCCCAACAATAACTCCGGTTCGTCCAGGGCGTCCCGAATCCCGCAGGCGTGAGCGTGTCCTGGAGCGGAAACCAGTTCAGGCCGCGAATTCCAGCGCCGAGCAACAGCCCGGCGCTGAGCAGGGAGTTGGAGACCGGGCCCGGCTGTGGCCGGGCGTCATCGCCGGGCGCGTACCATCCGGCGTCATATTCGATGAGCAGTGGAGGGAAACCGGGTTGAGTGCCAAGAAGAGCGGCCTCCTGTTCGAGAGCGCCCAAGTCTGCTGGAGCAAGGTATCGCTCGCTCAGGGCGGGGCTCGACTCCGGTGGCAGATACCATTGGCCCATGGTGTAGATGGGTGTGGCCAGGCGGGATCCCGCCGCCGGCGCCGGCGGAGCGGTGGGGTTGATGAAGCATGGCGCGTCCACTCCCCCCCGCCGCAGGACGCCGCACAAGGTCTCCACGTACTTCCAAAACTCGCTTCCCGGGGAATTAGCGCGGCCGATGGCCAAGTCGTCTTCGATCTGCACAAAAAGCAGCGGGCCGGATCGTCCCGCGGTCTCTTTCCCTTCTTTGCCCTTCTTCGGCTCGGGCGGGGTGAGATGTAACGTGGCTGACGCGAGATAAGGAGCCAGTTCGCGGGCAACCGCCTCCAGCCACTTTCGCGCGTGCTCCATGTGCACGGGACTTGCCATCCACGCGCGGGCGGCGCCCTCCGCGTCCCGAGTGTTGAGCGCTGCCGGAGGGGGATAGCGGCCCTCCAGGCGGTCTGCGAGCGGCATCTGGTAGGGCGCCTGGTCGAGAAGCCAATCGGGGTATCCGCCGTTTCGCCACTCGTTCAGAATCGTGGGGCCAGGGCGGGCGATCAGCTTGAAGCCTTTGCGAGCGATCAAATTCAGCAGGCCGCGCAGGTCGCGCCGGGGATTGGTGTGCCCGTCGAAATCCAGCTCGCCCTCGCGCGGTTCATGCCAGTTCCAGACGATGTACAAGTCAATCGTGTTGATGCCGAGCGCGCGGTATTGGTCCAGGCTGGATTCCCAGAGCTGCCGGGGAATCCGGGTGTAGAAAAACGCAGCGGAATTGGGAAAAAAGGGTTGCCCCTCCACGCGCAGCTCGGGATAACCATTGTGCTGCACGATTTCAACTCCAAGCCCCGGGGCGTTCGGAACGGTTGAGGTTGTCTTCTGGCTCTCGAGTAGCGGCGCGGGCCGCGCGTACGGTGCCCAGGTATGGACTAGAGCCGCCAGCACCATTGCAGCGAACGCCGTAGAATGCCCAGAGGGGACGAAACGATGACCGAACCGAGGCGCCGGCATGGCCGGTTATTCTGGCACGATGGCGCGCAGCCGGATAGAGGTGGGGCGCGGCCCTGGAAAACAAAGGGCTCCCGGAGTGAGGCGCCTGGCGAAGCCGTGGGACCTTTTCCTCGTGGGGAGCGGGAGCCATTTGCCCGTGCTTTGGGCCGCGTCTGGTAGAATGCGTTTCGCATTCTCGTGCGGGATGAACAGGTGGAGGAGCGGCCACAAGCGAGACGATATTGGGTTTCCGGCAGCGTGCAGGGGGTGGGATACCGCTTCTTCGCCGTGCGCGCGGCGCAACGCCTGGGGCTGGCCGGTTTTGTGCGCAACCGGAGAGACGGCCGGGTGGAGGTTTACGCAATCGGCGACGCGGGCGATCTGGAGAACTTTCGCCAGGAGCTGGAGCAGGGCCCGCGGGCCGCGTGGGTCAGTGGCGTCGCAGAGGAGCCTGCAGAAACGCTTCCGCGCTATTCCGACGGCTTCTCGATCGAGTCGGAGTAGGGAGCAGGCATGGGCTGAGGAGGGCTGCCGAAGGCATGCAACACCTGAAAAAACTGATTCGAGAAGTTCCCGACTGGCCAAAGCCAGGGATTTTGTTTTACGACTTGACCACGCTGGTGGCCGATCCCGGGGGCCTGCGCGATGTGGTGGAGACACTCGCCGACCGGTATCGCGGGCAAAAGATCGACGTGGTGGCGGGAATCGAGGCGCGTGGATTCATCCTCGCGCCCGCCGTGGCCTTGCGCCTGGGCACTGGATTCGTGCCCATTCGCAAACCCAAGAAGCTGCCCTGGAAAACTTCGCGGGTCACCTACGACCTGGAGTATGGAACGGACACACTCGAAATCCATCAGGACGCCGTGCAATCCGGCCAACGCGTGCTCCTGGTGGATGACTTGCTGGCCACCGGGGGCACGGCGGCGGCGGCAACCGAACTCCTGCGCCAACTGGGCGGAGAGGTGGCGGCGGCGGCGTTTATCGTGGAACTGACCTTCCTGAAGGGCCGCGCCAAACTGCCTGGGCTCGACATCCACGCCTTGCTGCAATATGACTCTTAGGGCCCGTTATTAAGTCCCAGGGTGGCGCGCATTAGCGAGGCGACTTCATTGGCTTGTCTTGCCGTTGGCGGACGGCCTCAAAAAGAGCGATTCCTGCAGCCACGGAGACGTTTAGCGAACGCACCGGGCCAACTGTAGGGATGGCCACCAGAAAGTCGCAACGCTTGCGTACCAGGTCGTGGAGACCCTTACCTTCGCCGCCGACCACCAGGGCCACCCGGCCGGAGAGGTCCTGCTCGTTCACCGGCTTCTCAGCCCGCTCGTCCAGGCCCACCAGCCACCAACCGGCTTGCTTCAATTGCTCCATGGCTTGCGCCATGTTTCCCACTCGCGCCACTGCCAGATGCTCGAGCGCGCCCGCTGAGGCGCGCGCAGCGGCATCGGTGAGGGGAGCGGCGCGGCGCTCCGCCAGGATCAAGCCCGCGGCACCCGCAGCAAGCGCGCTCCGGGCGATGGCGCCAAGGTTGCGCGGGTCCTCAATGCCGTCGAGCAACACCAGAAGGGCATCGGCTGCGCCGCCGGACTGCTGAATGATCTCCGCCAGCGTGGCGGCGCGCTTGGCCGCAGCCAGGGCCACTACGCCCTGATGCTCTTCCCGGCCTGCCAGGCGGTCGAGCTGGATGCGGTCCTCGAAGCGCACGGGAACGCCGCGCTGGCGCGCTAGGCGCACGAGCTCTTCAATGCGCTCACCATGCCGGCCGCGGGCCACCAGGATACGGTCCAGCGCGCGGCCCGCGGCCAGGGCTTCGCGCACGGCGTGGATACCGGACAGCGTGTCCATGTTCAGAGATGAACCTTTTGGCGCGCCGGCTAATCGAGCGCGCTGCAAAACTCCAGAATCCGCTGGCGACAGCCTTTCACGGCCACGGCCCAAGGCAACCGGGCGGCGCCATCCAGCAACAGGATGACGCGGTCGTATTCGCCCTCTCCCGCACAGCCCGCCAGCGCCAACCGGACCGGATGGAACAGTTCCGGCCCGCGCCGTCCCGTGGTTTCCTTCAGCGCTGCAACAATCTCTTTCAAGCGGTCGGAATCCACGGCAGGCGCATCGAGCACGCGGGCGGCGAGTTCGCGCAGCACATCCCGAGCGCCCTCCCGTGAAAGCACAGCCTGGTTTTCGATGCGCGCCACAAGCTGCGCTGCATCATAGGAAAACACGCGATCGAGCAAGCGCTCGAGGCCGGCGAGATCGGACGACTGGGCCCCCAGCAACTCTGCCGCCTGGGCCATCCACTCTGCCAAACCGGGGGAAGGATCGCCGGCATCCGCAATCGCGCCGGGAAGGAGGGTTCCAGAATCCCGCAGCCATCCCCTTCGCAGGGCGATGGCCTCCACGTCTGCTGCGGAAAAGGCAGGGCGCGCAGTTTCGCGGTGCGGATCCCGGGCCTGAGCCAATGGCTCCACGGCGCTGTTTCAATCTTCCAGGGTGGCGATGGCGTGCGCGGCGATAGCCTCGCCGCGGCCCACCGCATCCACACCCTCGTTGGTCTTGGCCTTCAGATGGACGCGGTCTGCGCGCACGCCCAGCGCGGCCGCCAAGGCTTCCCGCATGAGGGGGAAGTGCGGGGAGAGTTTGGGCCGTTCGCAAATCACCACAGCGTCCACATGGACGATGGAAATACCCCGCGCGGCCAGCAGGCCGCGGACGTGTTCGAGAAATCGAAGGCTGGCCGTGCCCTTCCATTTCGGGTCGGTGTCCGGGAAGTGCGTGCCGATGTCGCCCAGCCCGGCTGCGCCCAATAGAGCGTCACAGATGGCGTGCGCGAGCACGTCGCCGTCGGAGTGTCCCACCGGACCTTTGTCGAACGGCACGACGATGCCGCCGACGATCAGGGGACGGCCTTCCGCCAGACGGTGAAGATCGTAGCCGATGCCTGCTCGGGTCACGCCTTGGCCCGTTCCTGCTGGAGATAAAAGCGCGCAAGATCGAGATCGCCGGGCCGGGTGATTTTCAAGTTGCGCTCGGAGCCCTGCACGACCTGGACCTGATGGCCCAGGCGCTCGACGAGGGAGGCCTCGTCAGAGGCTGTGAAACCGTCTTGCGCGGCGCGCGCAAAGGCCTCTTTCAGAAGCGCAGTCTTGAACACCTGTGGTGTCTGAGCCAGCACAATGCGTTCGCGATGAATGGTGGAAGTGATCAGTGCGACGTCTTTCGGGAGGCTTCCGCGCTTCACTTCTTTGATCGTATCGGAGGCCGGAACACCCACAATGGCGGCCCCGCAGGCGCGGGCCTGTTCGATTGAGCGCTCGACTTGCTCGCGCGTGACCAGCGGCCGCACGGCATCGTGCACCAGGACCAGGTCTGCGTCCGCGGGCACTTCTGCCAGGGCGCGGGCCACAGACTCCTGCCGCGTGGCGCCGCCGCGCAGAACGCGAACGGGACGGCCCAGTTTCTCTTGTCCCAGACGGCGCTCCAGACCGGCGACTTCTTCCGGAAGGGTCGCGATATAGAAGTGGGTGAGCGCCGTACACTCCGCGAGGCGGCGCAAGGTGAAGACCACGAGCGGGAGTCCATCCAATTCCAGGAATTGCTTGGGCATTTCCGCGCCCATGCGAGTTCCGAGGCCGGCGGCCGGCAGGATGGCTGCGATACGCATGGTCAAGGGGTTAAGAGTCTAGCGCAACGAGGGCGAGAGAGAAAGAAAAGGAACGCGGGCAAGTGGTCCTGGAGCGCCGCCCAGCACAGGTGCGCCGCTCCGCCGGGACCTTACGGATCACGAACAGGATTGGTGAGCGTGCCGATGCCTTCGATCGTGACGCTCACCTCGTCGCCGGGTTTGAGCCACAGGGGCGGCTTGCGGCCGACACCGACGCCGGCAGGCGTTCCCGTCATAATCACAGTTCCGGGCAGCAGGGTGGTGTTCTGGCTGAGAAATTCGATGAGCGTCGGGACATCGAAAATCATGTCGCCGGTCGAGGCGTCCTGGACCACCTGGCCATTCAGTACGGTCCGCAGGTGCAGAGCGCCTGGGTTGGGCAAGGAATCGGGAGTCACCAGAACGGGCCCCAGCGGGGCGAAGGTGTCGAAGCTCTTACCGCGGCACCACTGGCTGCCACCCATTTTGAGCTGCCAGTCGCGGGAACTCACATCGTTGCCGCAGGTGTAGCCGGCGACGTAAGAGAGGGCATCGGCGCGAGAGACGTTGCGGCAGAGTTTTCCGATCACCACCACCAGTTCGCCCTCGTAGTCAATTTCCACGCTGCGGGCGTGGCGCGGCATCAGGATGGGGTCGCCAGGATTCTGCACGCAGTTGGGCCCCTTGGCGAACACCACGGGATATTCCGGAAGAGCCAGATTGACTTCGGCGGTGTGCTGGCGATAGTTCAACCCAATGCACCAATTCATGGGCGGTACAACGGGAGCCAGCCGTTTGGCGACGCGCGCGGACTGCGAGGTGACTTGGTAGCGCCCGAAAATATCTCCCTGAATGCGAGCGAATGATCCGGCCGCCTGTTCAGCGGCGTAGCCAATTTCGCCCTGCGGGTCTTGATACCGAATGATCTTCATGCTTCGTGCCTCCCCCGTGATGGCGCCTGGTGTTCCAATCAGCCCTTTTTCTGGCCCGCCGGCTTATCCCCGGGAGTGTGCCAGGCTTTGGCCACCGCGTGGAGCTCGCGGCTCAATCCGCGGGACACCTGGATTTCGTCCTGGCGCACGAAACGTTCGTGATTTTCCTCGAGGTCATCGAACAGATAGCGATAGTTGACGGTCACGCCGAAAGAGTCTTTCAAACCATAGGGACGGAGATTGCCGAAGGGATTGACGCGTTCCAGCCGCGCGCCATTGGAAAGATGGAAGGCGGCCACAGAGTCGCACCGCCTGCCGCCACATCGAGCTTGCGTGAGATAGGCGGTGGCCAGACGGCGAAGCGGCTCAATCAATACCTGCCGGTGACGCACGGGATCCTTCAGCAGATGGAACAGCGCGTCCACGGAATCTTTGCGTCCGGCGGCGGAAATTAACTCCTTATGGAAATCCGCAAGTAACCGCTGCAGGCGGTCACGGGTGAATCCGTGTGTGTTCTCCTGGTCCAGCAGGGCTCGAGCAAACCTAGGCAGCGGCGAGAGCGTGGCATACGCACTCAGTTTGGGAAACTCGGTGGCCAAATCCGTCACCACCTGTTTAATCAGAAAATTTCCGAAGGGAACGCCGCGCAGGCCCGGCAAGCAATTGTTGATGGAATAGAAGATGGCGGTGTCCGCCTGGTCGGAAGGGAGGACGGGAGCGCGAACATCGAGCAGCGGTTCCAGCTCACCCGCCAGACCCTTGGTGAGAGCGACCTCGACGAAGATGACCGGCTCCTCGCCCAACGCGGGATGAAAGAAAGCGAAACACCTGCGGTCCGCTTCCAGGCGCCGGCGCAGGTCCGGCCAGCCATGAATCTCGTGCACCGATTCGTAGCGGATCAGTTTTTCCAGCAGGCGTGCGGAAGTCTGCCAGCTCACGCGCTCCAGGCGCAGGAAGCCGCGATTGAACCAGGAGCGGAAAAGGTGACGAAGGTCGGAATCCAGCGCGGTCAGTTCCGGGTGCTTTTCGATCAGTGCCAGGAGGTCTCCGCGCATGGCGACCATTGTTTCCGTGCCGTGGACGGCGGTGTTGATTCTGCGGAACAACTCCTGCCTGGGGGGCTCGACGGCAGAGGTAAGGGCCGACAGAGTGGCTGGGCCCGGGGCCCGCTGGTAGTCGGCGGCGGCGTGCAGGATGGCCGGCTGTTCCGGGGCAAACTCACGGCACAGCATTTGATAGAACTCGAGACGTTTATCCGGGGGCATGCCCTGGTAGGCGTTGATGACTTCCTGGGCCACGGCCGTCTGGGAGGCTTCTCCCCGCTCCGAGAGCAGCTTGTGGCACAAGAAAGAGACATCCGAGCCGCGGGGGCCCCGCAACATCCGCAACAGGTTGCCGAAGAAGTCTGGCATGGCGTCCTGAAAATTGTAACTCAGGGGGCAAGCCAGAACCCTTGTAGGGTCCGGGCCTTGCCCCTCCTATGTGCGGGAAATCCGGCAATCCGGCGAGTGGACATTGGGAGCGCCGCTTGGCTTTCCGGCGGGAAGATTCTTCCGGTCCTGCTGAGAAAATAGGATCGCTGGAGGGCCGCAGCCAGGGGACGATCAGAATCCATCTTGAGAGACCAGCGGGCAGGATTTCGAACGATTATCGGAGCTGGTCGATTTCCACAGCCTCACGGCCGGTGGCCTGACTCGTTTCCCGTGGCTTTTCCTGGGGCGCGTTGGCCGCCGGGGCTGCCTTCTTCTTACGGCCCGAACCGCGAGCCGGGATGCCGGCCTCGCGCATCTTGTAGAGAAGAGCCGCGTAGCTGATGCAGAGGGCGCGAGCGGTGGTTTTTCGATTCCAGCGGTGGGCCTCGAGCGTTTTCATGATGACCCGCCGCTCCATGCGCCTTGCCGCCTGCCGGGCGACTTCCTTCAGACGAATCACTCCATCCACGGGCACCGCGAGGTCCAGTTCCTCGTCCGGCTCATTCTCCAGGGAGGAAGCGATGGCGTCTTCACTGCCCACAATCACATAACGCTTGATCAAGTTTTCCAGCTCGCGAATGTTCCCCGGCCAGTTATATTTCTCCAAAAGCTGCATCATGTTGCGGCTGAGGGGAGGCGCGGACCGGCTGAACTTGGTGGAATACTTCTCCAGGAGATAATCGACGAGCACCGGCAGGTCGCAAATGCGCTGTTGCAGGCTGGGGAGCTCGATGGTCAGGACGTTGATTCGGTAGAAGAGATCCTGGCGGAAGGCGCCGGTCTGGATTTCCTGTTCGAGCTGCTTATTGGTGGCACAGACCACGCGAACATCCACTTGGGTGTCTTCCGCCGCGCCAATGCGGCTGAACTGGCCGTCCTGAAGAAGCTGCAAAAGCTTTGCCTGGAGCGCGGGATCGAGATCGGCGATCTCGTCCAGAAATAAGGTGCCGCGGTGCGCCAATTCGACCCGTCCGGGTTTAGAGGTGTAGGCGCCCGTGAAGGCTCCCTTCTGGTAACCAAACATCTCGCTTTCCAGAAGGGTTCCAGGAATCGCGGGGCAGTTCACTTTGACGAAGGCCCCGTTCCCCCATGGAGAGCGGAGATGGATGTACCGGGCCAGGATTTCTTTGCCGGTACCACTTTCTCCCTGGAGCAGAACCGGGACGTTGACGCTTGCGGCCATCTCCACGCTCAGCCGGACCGCTTCCATGGCCGAGGAACTGCCAAAAATCACTTCATCGGGCGGAAATTCCGCATCCGACAGGATAAAAGATGAGTTCGGTGAGGCAGTGACGGCCATCGAGTCCCGCGCCTTTTCCAACCCAGCCCGCTTAGATCTCAAATCTAAAGAGCGAGGTTTACAGTATCAATAAACTTTTCACAACTGGTGGTAACGCGCTGCGATTGTGGTGGTCCCCGCCCGGCAGGTCAACGGTACTCAAGTACCATAAGTTTGTAGACCCCGGCCGGGCCATTTAAAGCTACCCGGCCACAGGATGGCGCGCAAGGGGAGGAAACTCCCCAGGGGCTGCCGTTCCTACCGGCAGAGTCATTCCAAAGAATTGACTTAGCGTGATCATCGTCTGACGGAGCAGAATTGCCCTACCGAGCGGGCCGCCGAAAGGTCACGTCACGCTCGAAGACCCGAGCCATCGACTTTGATTCCCAGCAGGGAACCGGAGTTATCCAGTCAGGTCACGATTGTTGAGGTTAGGACCTTATAGAAAGTATCTAAAGTTCTTGACTATCGCCCAGGACAACTGGTAGGTTTATGGCCCGTTTTTTCTGTAAGGGCGGCAGGGAAGTTCACTGGGGAACCGTGCAAGCGAAAGTTTTTCACATTTGGGGCCCCTCGAGGTGAACCTCCGGAGGTCCGGCGGTTCCGAAGACCTTCTCAGGAGCGTGAACAATGGCCATCCAGCCGACCGCACTGGCTCATCGAGGGGGATTGCGCCCCGCCCGCCCCAAACGAATTAACATTCTCCTCGCCGACGAAACGCAGATGGGTTGCCAGCTCCTGAAAAATGCGCTGGTCCGTTCCAGCTCTCAATTCAAGGTGGCGGATTGCGCCACGAATCGCGCCGAGATCCTGAGAGCCTTGCAGGCCCACCCGATTGATGTGGCGGTGGTGAGTGAGAGTTTGCAGGAAGGTCCGCTGATGGGTTTTGAAGTCTTAAGCGGGCTGCGCAACTCGTTCCCGGAAACGCGGGTGATCTTCCTTCTGAAGTCCGCCTCGGAACAACTGCTGGTGGATGCGTTCCGCGCCGGCGCCAAGGGAGTCTTCTGCACGTCCGAGCCCATCCAGGGGCTTCGCAAGAGCATCCAGGCGGTTTCCAAAGGACAAATCTGGGCAAACAGCCATCAACTCCATCTGATTTTGGAGGCGCTGGCAGGCACCGCTCCCATGCGCACGCCGGAGGCTCCCCAGTCGGCGGGCCTCGCAAAACGCGAGCAGGAGGTGGCGCGGCTCGTGGCCGAGGGTCTGACCAACCGAGAAGTGGGTGAAAGGCTCGGGCTGAGTGAACACACGGTGAGCAATTATCTTTTCAGAATTTATGACAAGCTTGGACTTTCCAGCCGGGTGGAGCTGGTCCTCTATCTCCTGAACCAGCGCGCACGGAACGGAGCGGACCACCCGCAGGTGCCCGCGCAGGGATGAAGCCGCTTTTTTGATTTCCGAACTGCCAGCCGTCACGAGGGTTCGTCAAGCCGAACCCAGCCTTCCCGGCAAGCCGATCGGCAATGCGCGTTGCCTCAAGTTTCCGAAGCTAGGAAATGGACTCAGAGAGGGCACTGAAACACGTCCCGGAGCTGGGTGCGCCAATCCGGAAGGTGGACACCAAAGACGTCGTGCAGCCGGGCGTTGGAAAGCACCGAATAGGCAGGGCGCCGCGCTGGAGTGGGATACTCTCCGGTTGAGATTGCGGTGACGGAGCGCGTACGGCGGGGCCGCCCAGAGGTTGCGGCCGCGATCCAGGGAATCTCCTGAGAGGCGCCCGCGTGCTCTTGCAGGATGGCCTGCGCAAAACCGTGCCAGGAGGTTTGGCCACCGGCCGTCATGTGGTAGATGCCGCCGATTCCTGCAAACGACTCCTTCGAAGCGCCCCGGCGGCCGATTTCCCCAAGGATTTGCACAGTCGCCACGGCGAGTGCCCGGCTCGAAGTGGGAGCGCCGATTTGATCGGAGACAATGCGCAACTCTTCCTGTTCGGCGGAGAGCTTGAGGACGGTGAGCAGAAAATTACGGCCGCGCGGGGAATACACCCACGAAGTGCGCAGAATCAGATACGGAACCGCGCTGCCCTGGATTGCATGCTCCCCGGCCAGTTTTGACCTTCCGTAAGTGTTAATCGGATTCGGAGTGTCGCTCTCCACGTAGGGAGCTGTTTTCAATCCATCGAATACATAGTCGGTGGAAAAATGCACCAATCCCGCCCTGATCATACTTGCTTCCTCGGCGAGCAGGCCGGGAGCCTGGGCATTCACCGCATAGGCAGTCGCCTGGTCACTTTCGGCCCGGTCAACGTGGGTATAAGCCGCTGCGTTTACGATGAGTTGGGGCCGAACATCGCGGACAGTGCGGCGAATGGATTCGGGATTTGCGAGGTCCAGATGCCGGCGGTCCGGCGCAACCACGGTGCCGAGCCCAGGCAGAAGGCGCGCGAGATCCGCTCCCACCTGGCCGGTGCTTCCGGTGAGCAGAATCGTACGGCTCATTGTCAGGAGAAGTGCGGCAAGAAATCCCCGGGAGTGCCTGCCAGGGTGGGCCATCTCCGGTCTTTTTCGGAGAGGAGCGGAGTGTCGATTCCCCAGGAAATGCCCAGGCCCGGATCATTCCAGAGGATGCCCCGTTCATCGGCAGGGTCATAGAAATCGCTGCACTTGTAGAGAAACTGTACGGTGTCAGTGAGCGCAAGAAATCCGTGCGCGAAGCCGGGAGGGATGTAAATCTGGTTGTGGGCTTTTGCGGAGAGCACGGCGCTGACCCATTTGCCGAAATGCGGAGAGCCGACTCGGATGTCCACGGCCACGTCCAGCGCTTCGCCTTCCACGACCCGGCAAAGTTTGGCTTGCGGGTGACGCACCTGGTAATGAAGGCCACGAAGAACATTCCTGCGAGAGGTGGAGTGGTTATCCTGCACAAAGCGGTCCGAAATGCCCAAATCGGCAAATTTCCCTTCGTGGTAGCTCTCCAGAAAAGACCCGCGTGCATCTTCCATCATCTTGGGCTGGAACAGGCAGACTCCCGGCAGGCTCGTTTCGACGCGAACGAACGTCTGTGGGCTGTTCATAGCGTTAGCGGCGTCCCAGGCGCCGGTATCGAAAAAACACAGCTTCAAACGGCAGCCAGGTCTGGGAAAGAGTATGCTCTCTTGCGTTCCCTACCTGTGTTTTTGACCCGAGAGGGCGGCCAGAGACGCGTCGCGGTTTTCATAATATTTTTCGTAGTAACTCCGATACCGGCCATCCCGCACCGCATCCACCCAGGCGGGATTTTGCCTGTACCAGGCCACAGTCTGCCGCAGGCCCTCTTCCAGTGAAATCAACGGGCGCCAACCGAGCTCTGCAGCCATCTTGGCGCTGCTCAGGGCGTAGCGGCGGTCGTGGCCGGGACGGTCGGTGACATGCCGTATCAAAGAGTCCGGTTTATTGAGAATATGGAGCACGCTTCGCGCCATGGCCAGGTTTTCCTGCACATCCGGACCGCCGATATTGTAGACGGCGCCGGGCCGGCCGCGCTCGAGGACAGCCAGAATCCCGCGGCAATGATCCTCCACGTGCAACCAGTTGCGCTGCTGGCCGCCGTCTCCGTAAATCGGCAAGGGCTCATCGGCCAGGGCATTGGCGATCATCAGGGGCAAGAATTTCTCCGGAAACTGGTAGGGACCGTAATTGTTCGAAGAGCGAGTAATGAGGGCAGGGAATTCGTAGGTGCGGACAAAGGAGAGAATCAACAGATCCGCCGCGGCTTTGGACGCGGCATAGGGACTGCTGGGCCGGAGAGGAAATTCCTCTCCCGCCACGGAGGCCCAGGGCAGATCTCCATACACTTCGTCGGTGGAAATGTGGACAAACCGTGGAAGCCTAATCTCCCGCGCGATTTGCACAAGCATCAAGGTGCCGCCCACGTTGGTCTGGATGACCGGGGCCGGTTCATAGATGCTGCGATCGACGTGGGACTCCGCAGCGAAGTGCACCACGGCGTCGCAGCCCTTCATGGCCGCGGAGGCGGCCGCACCGTCGCAGATGTCTCCGCGAACGAACGAGTAGTTCGCGGAGGACGACACAGCCGACAGGTTGGCCAGATTGCCTGCGTAGGTCAGCTTGTCGAAATTGACGATTTCCCAGTCCTTACGTTCGGCCAGAACAAAACGGATGAAGTTCGAGCCGATGAAACCGGCGCCTCCGGTGACCAGGATCTTCACGGGCGAGCTTTCTCCACCAGCGTTTCGGGTTCCGGATGGGCGGGAAGGCTCAGCTTGTTCGCCCCGGATTGCGCCACCAGGTGATTGGCGCGGAGCAGGGAATCAAAGGTGCCGGCGTCCGTCCACCAGCCCTCGAGGATTTCGCAACTGAGCGCGCCTTCCTCGATATAGAAATTGTTCACGTCGGTGATTTCCAGCTCGCCACGACCGGAGGGCTTCAGGCGGCGGATCTTCTCAAACACGCTGCGGTCGTAAAAATAAATGCCGGTGACCGCGTAATCCGATTTCGGGCGCTTCGGTTTTTCCTCAATACCTACGACGCGGTCCCCGCGAATCTCGGCCACGCCAAAGCGCTCCGCATCCGGCACCCTCTTGAGAAGGATCTTGGCCCCGCTGGGTTGCCGGCGGAAGCTCTCTGCGGCATGGCAGATATTGCCCTCGATGATGTTGTCTCCGAGAATCGCACAAATGGGACCGCCTTCTGCAAATCGCTCGGCCAGGCCCAAAGCCTGGGCAATCCCTCCCTCGCCCTCCTGGTATGTGTAATTGAGCCGATCCAGGCCGAGGGTCCGGCCGTCCCCCAGCAGGCGTAAAAATTCTCCGGCGTTCTTGCCGCCGGTGACAAGCAAGACATCCACAATTCCGGCGTTGAGCAAGGTCTGAAGCGGATAGTAAATCATCGGCTTGTCGTAAACCGGCAGCAGGTGCTTGTTGGTGACCTTGGTGAGCGGCAGGAGACGGCTGCCCGTGCCTCCCGCCAGGACCACTCCTTTCATCCAGACCTCCTGTTCCTTCGCCCATCCCTGGCGGCCACCGCAAACCGGCTGAGTTCCGCACCTGATTTTGGACCATTGGAAGCAGGAGAGCAATCTCCCAGCGGCGGTGGAACTCGATGATCGACCGTCCTGCCGGGACACAGGGATGGCGGCCGCGGCCGATAGCATTCCACCCCATGGTGATCCGTGCGGGGGTTGCGAGGACGAGACCTTGGCGCGGGAGGGTGCTGGACGGAATTGCGCGACCATCGTGCGCGGCGGGGAAGCGGCGAGGCGGAGTACTCCGCGAGATCGAGTGCGGCATGAAGCCGGACTTGATTCGATGGGCGGAGGGCTGGGTTTCTGAAGTGAGTCTAAGCTGTGACGGGCGCCAATCCTCAGCGCCCGGCGCAGATGCGATCAACCGGATCGGGCTGGCTGGCGGGAATCATTCTTGGGGGTGAAATCCGTGTCGTCAGCGCTCTTTCTGAGTCCAGGAATGCTCAGCTTTCGCAACGGAAATTCCCGAGGAGCCGGAAGAGTCCTTTTGATAGTAATACTTGGCGTACATTTGATTGATCTCTGTTTCGGCATTGAGGATCAGGCCCAGTACCTGCCCTGGCTTGAACAACTGAATCGTTTCGCGCACGGCTTCGCGCGGCGTGGCTCCCGCGCGAGCGACCAGCAGCACCCCATCCGCATGGGACTTCAACGCCACCACATCCGCAAGCGGGAAGGCCGGCGGGCAATCAATCAGGACGCAATCAAAGCCGGCCTTAAGCTCCTGGAGCAGGCTGCTGAATTTCTCCCCTTGGAATAGCTCCGAAGGGTTATCGGAGGTTCGCCCCGCGGACAACAGATAAAACCCCAGCGGCTCGATGCGGCGGATTACAGCGGAAGTCGTTTCACCGCCCTGGAGCACCTCGCTTAGACCGGGCATCCAATCCAGGCCAAGAGCCGACAAAACGGAAGGCCGATGGAGATCCGCCTCGAGCAGAAGCACCCGGTTTTTCCCCCCCTCCGTGAGGGAAGTCGCCAGGTTCAAGGCCACGGTCGACTTGCCGTCTTGAGGGAGCGGGCTGGTGATCAGCAGAATCTTCGGAAGTCTGCCGCCCGCAGCGTTGCGGAGGGCCATGCGGATCAACCGAAATCTTTCAGAGCCCGGACTGCGCGGGTCGCTTGAAACGATGATCCGACTCTCGGAGCCGATCCGCGCGGGGAGCGATGGAATGGCCGGGAGTGGCTCCGGACTCCTGAGAGGAGCCACCAGGGTCTTTGCAGGAGCGGGATTGTTCGGGACCTCCCGGCTTTGCTCCTCGACCTTGCGCAACGCGTCGTAGAGGCGGCTCACGATAATCCTTCTCGAGAATTCGACATCACACTCCGGCCAGGAGTGTTCCAGGCAATCCACCGGGATTCCCTGGCGTGCCAGAGCATGAGGAGGTCTATGCCATCGATCGGTTTCATGGTGAAGACCCAGTATTGCAATGGTTCTCTTGGCAAGATTCTAGCCCTTCCAGAGCACGAAGGCTTCAACCGCAAGAACCGCTGTGACCAATAAAGAGCCACCGGCCCATTCGAGGAGGCGCGTGCGATTTCGCCGCTTTTGTTCCAGGGCACTCATCAGCAGTGGCACGCCCAGAACAAAAGGAAGGTTGAATTGCGCGCTGACTTCCTTTTCGGTGTGAAAAACGGTCTCCTTCATTTCCAACACCAGAGCCAGCGCAACGCCAAAGGCCAGACCCAAGAAGGCACCCATCAAGCCCATTTTACGTCGGTCGGGACTGGAAGGCCGGGTGGGCAGGCTTGCAGGGTCTACGATGCGGAACTGCTCGCCGCGCTGGCTCTGCACCAGGCTGGTGGCCAGGGCGGACTGAGTCCGCTTGCCTTCGAGGTCGTTGTAGTTTTGCTGGGAAAGGTTGTAGTCCCTCTGCAAGTCGGCAAGCTGTTGCTCACGGACCGGGGTCAGATTCAGGCGGCGCTGATATTCCGCGATCCGGCCTTGGAGCTGCTTTTCATCCGCCATTCCATTCGCGATTTCTACCTGGTTGGCCTTGAGCTGGCTCTTCAACTGGGCAATCGCCGGGTCGTCGCTGTCTGAGATCTGCGTAGCGGCCGCCTCTGTTGCGGCGTCGGTGCCGACAGATTTCTGGTTTTTCTTGAGCAGATCCAGAAGGCTTTGGGTCTGCGAAATCTGGCGATCGATACTCACCAAGTCCGGATGGTTAGGGGTGTAGACGGCTGCCAGGTCTGCCCGTTTGGCGCGCAGTTCGGTCAATTGCTTTTCGATTACAGAGATTCGATTGGCACCCGAGATGCTGGCGTCTGCACCCGGCTTCGAACCGAGACTGCGGTATTGTGCGAGCAGCGACTCCAGGTAAACCTGCTGCTGCCGTGCGCGAGCTACGCCGGCCTCCGTGCTCTGCAGCTGCATTTGCAGGCCGGAGAGCACTTGCAAGTTACCCTGCTGCTCCTGGGGCAGCTCGCCCAGATGTTCCATCTTAAAATCCCGAAGACGCTTCTCCTGCTCCTCCAGGCTGGCCCGTGCGGCGGTGAGCTGATCCGCAAGGAAATTGGTAGTCCCGGTGGCCTGCTGCTCCCGGGTCTTCAGGTTTTCCTCGATAAATAAAGAGGTGAGCCGGCTCACGACCTCCTGGGTCGTCCTGGCGCTGCTGCCGATATAGGCAATCTTGAATGCGTTGGCTTTTCGTCTTTCGGTGTCGGCCACGAGCGGTTCGATCACGATGTTCTTGCGCATCAACTGGACCAGTTCGTCCGGCCCTAGCCGCCTCTTCTCCGATGAATAAAGATCCAGATCGCCGATGATTTTGAGAAGACGGGCGCGCGAGAGAATATCCTGCGTCATCGGCTGAAGCACCTGGAGCAAGTCAGTGGTCGTGGTCGGGGTAACGTAGCGCTCGGGCACTTGCTGCTGTTCAACGAGAATCGTTGCGTCGGAACGATACTCGGCAGGCAAGACGTAAGAGAGAAAAACGGCAGCTACAGTGACGAAACCGAATGAGGACAGAATCCACCACCGGCGTCGCAGCGCGACCTGCCAGCCACCTGTTAAAAGTTCCTTTAAATCCTCAGTTTCCTCGGCCAAGGACCTCTGCCTCCCTCGTCTGCAAACCTCTCCTGGTCTTTCTCAAGGCCGTTTCCCACGGAACAGGATCGAGCGCGCCAAGACGACCATGTGGCTACGGCTCTTGGAGTCCATGACGTGATTCCATGCCCTTTCCCGCCCGTCTGAGCCCAAAGTTTCGATTCACCCTGATCTAATCCTAACAGGCTCTAGGCCAGAAATGCGCCGGACGCTCTCCTGTGTACCGCCAAGTTAAGAGGGCTATATGCAGGTTACAAACCATTTCCTGGATGGAAGTAGCCCAAGGGGGCACGCGTTAAGTCCTTTCCTATCAGCCATTTTGTAGCCATCAGAGGCGGCTGACGAATTCCGCCTCCGACTGGCGCTCGACACTACCCGGCATATGTAAAGGAAATTATAGATATCAGGCAGTTCGCAGCCTAGCGTGAAGGCTCCAGATGGAACTCGATGGGTCGGACTCTGGATAGCAAGCAAGGTCCAATGCTCAGGATCTTCGTCAGCAACCTTCCTTCCTTTGAGTTTCCGCCAGTGAGGAGGGTCGTTGCCACGTTTCAGTGGGGGATAGGCCCATAGACATCCAGTTCCGTCTGCGTGCCGATATATACCTTTCCGTTGGCGATGGTGGGCACGGCAAATTTCACCGCGTTTCCGGCCACGTCGCGATTGTTCGCCGCCATGGTGGAGTTATAGAACTCGTTTGCCAGATTTGTGGCATCGAAAGCGTGCAGAACAGCAGGGCCCGCGGTGGTCTGATGAGGAGGGCCGTATTGCGTAGCATCGATGGCCCATATGATTCCATTGGTGGCGCCGCTCGCCGAGACTGCGGTGGATGCACCTGGAAAACTCAGCATCAGATTGGAATTGGATGACGGCGAGGTAGGCAACTGGCCGTTGGTCAGTGGGAAGGCCTTCAGCGTATCGTGGAGGCCCCAGAGGTAGACCGTGCCGTTCCAGTAGGTCGGTGTGCTGAAGATGCTGCCGGTCACGGTCGGTAGCGCCTCCGCCACCTGGGGGTCCGAACTGCAGTTTGCGCAATAGTGTTGGTTGCCCACCGTCATCTGATCGCGATCAATCACGTAGATGGTGCCGCCTTTACCCGACTGCACCAATTCATGAGAATGGCTTCCCGTCTGATCCGGCAAAAGCAGAATCCCGCCGGAACCCAGGTCCGAGTCGTTGATGTACCGATTGTTTTGATCGTAGGGCGTGAAGTAATCCGTCAACTGCAGCGCGCCGCTGCTGAGGTTCAACTTGAAGATGGAGTCACCGTAATCCTGGGGAGTACCGGGAGTATCGAACAGGCCATTCCCGGTGACCGTGAAGATGTTGGCTTGCGAATCCGCCGCCAGCCCGGAACCGGCCATCCAGATGCCACCCAGCCCCCCGTTAGGCGTGGCATTGAAAACTCCCTTTTGCACCAAGCTCCGCGCATCATAGGCCAGCACCCATCCGTGGTAGGGAGTGATGTCGCAGTGCGAGCCAAAGGCAAGATAGACCGTGCCATTCACCAACAGCACGCCCGGACGGTTCATCTGAAGCAGCGAATTAAAGGTGACCGTAGTTCCGCCGTCACCGGTCCCCGGCACGGATGCAGTGATCACCACAGGACTCTGCGCTGTTTCATTCCCTGTGGTGATGTCCAGAGCATGCAGGCGGTGTATGGCGTTCCCATTTGTGTCCACCGAAACGGCTTCCACGTACATAGTGTTGGAGCTGGGATCGATGACCGGGGTGCTGGTAATGCCGATCTGCGGGATTACGTCCGTACATTGGTTCGTAATGCTGGTCGTCAGAGTGGTTTCCCCGGAAGTGGCGCCGTGATGCACAGGATCAATGAGGCTGGCCTGCCAGAGCGGCATGGAGTTGGCCCCGGTGTTACTGTCCGCATCGAAGGCGTAAACACTGTCGCCTTCCGTCACCACATAGACCACGTTGTGTGTTCCCATCCCAGGAATCGTCACATTGGGGACGTAGAGCGGTTGCCCGTAAATGAATCCGTCCACCGGCTGCGAAAAGGCCTTGCCAAACGTCGTTGTACTACTCACCAGCGTTGGAGTGAGCACAGTCTCATTCACGTTCTGGCCCGTGCGCCCCAGGTCGTTGTGCTGTGTGAAGACGCCGGCAAAGCCGTTGCCCGCGTGGTTGGTCACGCTCAGGATGCTGACCCCACTGATGGCCCCGGAGGTGGCAGTAATGCTGGTGAATCCGACGCTCTGATTGACAGGAAGGGCCGCGCTCGTGGCTACTCCGCCAGCGCTTACGGAAGCTATTGCTGCATTCGTAGAAGCCCAAGTGACGGACGAGGTCAGATCTTGAACGCTCCCGTCGCTGAAATATCCCGTAGCCGCATACGCTTGCGTGGAGGGTGCGCCTCCGAGATCCTGAATGGCGGCATTCTGAGGACTCACAACGATTGTCTTCAGGGTGAGGATGTTAATCGTCAGGGTCAGCGTGGCGCTGCCGGTGCCGCCAGCGTTGGTGGCGCTGATGGTGACGCTGGAAGTTCCCATGGCGGTGGGCGTGCCGGAGATCAACCCGGTGGTGCCGCTGACGGAGAGCCCGTTGGGCAGATTCATGGCCCCGAAACTGGTGGGACTGTTCGTGGCGGTGATCTGATAGCTGAAGGCTGTGCCCACAGTGCCAGTGGCGGAGGTGGCGCTGTTGATGACTGGAGGCGCGGGGTTGATGGTCAGGGTGAGCGTAGCGCTGCCCGTGCCGCCAGCGTTGGTAGCGCTGATGGTGACGCTGGAAACCCCCGCGGCAGTGGGTGTGCCGGAGATCAACCCGGTGGTGCCGCTGACGGAGAGCCCGTTGGGCAGATTCATGGCCCCGAAACTGGTGGGACTGTTCGTGGCGGTGATCTGATAGCTGAAGGCAGTGCCCACCGTTCCGGTGGCCGAAGTCGCGCTGGTGATGACCGGAGGTGCGGGATCCGGGTTGATGGTCAGAGTGAGCGTAGCGCTGCCGGTGCCGCCAGCGTTGGTGGCACTGATGGTGACGCTGGAAACCCCCACGGCAGTGGGCGTGCCGGAGATCAACCCGGTGGTGCCGCTGACGGAGAGTCCGTTGGGCAGATTCATGGCCCCGAAGCTGGTGGGACTGTTCGTGGCGGTGATTTGATAGCTGAACGCGGTGCCCACCGTTCCCGTGGCCGAAGTGGCGCTGGTGATGACCGGGGCAGGCGGATTATTGATGGTGAGGGTGAGTGTGGCGCTGCCGGTGCCACCAGCGTTGGTGGCGCTGATGGTGACCATGGAGGTTCCCGCGGCGGTGGGCGTGCCGGAGATCAACCCGGTGGTGCCGCTGACGGAGAGCCCGTTGGGCAGATTCGTGGCCCCGAAACTGGTGGGGCTGTTCGTGGCAGTGATCTGATAGCTGAAGGCGGTGCCCACGGTTCCCGTGGCCGAAGTGGCGCTGTTAATGACTGGAGGCGCGGGGTTGATGGTCAGGGTGAGGGTGGCGCTGCCCGTGCCACCAGCGTTGGTGGCGCTGATGGTGACGCTGGAAGTTCCCGCGGCGGTGGGCGTGCCGGAGATCAAACCGGTGGTGCTGCTGACCGAAAGGCCAGCGGGCAAATTCGTGGCCCCGAAGCTGGTGGGACTGTTCGTGGCGGTGATCTGATAGCTGAAGGCTGTGCCCACCGTTCCCGTGGCCGAAGTGGCGCTGGTGATGACTGGGGCAGAGACTCCGCTCCCCGAAGCTGGTTTCAGCGCCACCATCTGCATGGTCCAGCCGTTATTCGCAGTTCCCGTGGCCGCATAGCTGCCCGCGCTGCCTGCCAGCTTGTCCTCAACCAGATTGCCGTTGAGATTCGAGCGGGCCGCGAAGCCGGAACCGGCCGTGCACACCCAGTCGCCGATGCAGAAGCCGAAGATCACGTCTCCGGCCACGGTGGTGGTGGCATTGCCGCTGGAGACGGCACCGGCGGAACCGGAGGCGCTGGCCAGGACATCAACGGGATTGTTGGGATCGATGCCCGTATATTCGCTGATATAAATCTCAGAACCGGAGTTGGCGGAGAAAGTGACCGTAATGGTATCCGCGCCGCCCAGGATGTTCTTCGCGTAGTAGACCCTGCTGAGCGTTCCGCCCGGAGAGGTCATTTGATTTCCCACGGGGAAGAAGGAGTTCCCTTGGGAGTCAGTGACGGAGAACGGGGAAATGCCGGAATTGTAATCGAAGGCCACCAGGAGGAGGTTGCCGGCGGTAGTGTTGGCGGGGAAAGCGAGCGAATAAGAACTGCCGGGTCCAGAAAATGCCTTGGCCGTGGCTTGCACATAGGCGGCGCCCGATGCTTGAGCATCAGTGGTAGCCAGCAAGGATGCCAAGACGAGAGCAGTCCCTAGCCATCTTGGAATCCGAAATCGACTGCGCGTCATCCGCACCTCTGTGATTCAAGCTGCTGGGCCTGGCCAAGCATGAGCTTAGGACAGTAGCCCATCCGCACTAGGTTGAAAAGGCACAGTGCGACGCCTGAGGAAGTGACTCCAGTTCGCAAGGGCCTGAGGATGTCCATGTAACTTTCCCCGCTGGTCAAAGCAGTGTTTTCGGGCGTTCCGGGCATGGGTACGAAAGCCGTGAGAGTCTCGTCAATCGTGAGCCTCTAACACCAGGGCAATGGTGGCCGGAAATCTATGCGTCTATCGCAACACTCATGCGCGCGCTCTGGACAGAGCAATCCCTTTCTCAAATCCCGCTCGGCTGAGCTTTTGCAGGTAGCGAACCAATTGACCGACCGGGTAAGAATAGCCCGCCAGCCATAAGCCATTTATGCTTAACTACTTCCGGACCAGCTCGCGGTTCAACCTGTGGTCATTCCGGCTTCAGGGAGAAACGGATGCCACGAATATAAAGGAATTTGCACATCTAAGCGGCCCAGGCTCCAAAGCTCCGCTTTTCTGGATACGAGCGAGATTCTCCGAGTACCGAGGTTTACAGGAATCGTACGGCGCCCCCAGAGTATCCGGGTGGCAGTTTCATTGGGCTCAGAAGACGGCGGTGCCAGGGGCGGGCAGGGCGGCGCCGGCGTCGTCCAGCACCAGCACCCAATCGTCCGAGTCAGGAGGTGTGAACATCATCGTTCCGCTGTTGGCAAACGTGCCCAGGTCGTTGGTCGCGCCCGTCCGCGGATTGAACCACCAGCCGTGAACCGCGCTGGTGCTGGAGCTGATCCTGGCCAGATTTACGCTGATGGTGGTCGCGCTGCCGTCCGGTATGTACACCATGATGGTCTGGCCGTCCGAGGTTCGTGCCGCCACCACCAGCGTGTACGCCAACGCCGTCCCGCAGTTGGGTGTGCACGAGGTCACCACCGTGTTGTTCAGGTCCGGAACCAGCAGCCAGT
>DATIYQ010000014.1:0-3699 GCA_035517515.1 Binatia bacterium | reverse complement strand
GTTCGATCCCCGCACGGGAATCGCGCGGCACGCCGCCGCCGAAGGCCATGTGGTGGTGGAAACGCCGGAGCGCAAGCCGGCCGACGGCACCGCGCGGCTCACCACCGCTGCGTTGCTGCTGGATTCCGCGGCCGGCCGCGGCGGGCGCACGGACCTGCGTCATGCGGAGAGTCCGGAGCCGTCGGTGATCGAGCTGCGCTCGCCTCGCGACACTTCGATCCTGCGCATGCGCCGCCTCAGCGCCGAATACGGGCCGGACTCGCTGCTGCGGCAGCTCCACGGAAGGGAAGGCGTGGAACTCGAGCGCCATCTGCCCAACCAGCCCGTCCAGACCAGCCGTTCGGACACCGCGGATGTGGATTTCGTCGCCGGCCGCTGGACTGAGGCGCGCCAGGACGGCAGTGTGCGCTTCGAGGAGGCCGGACCCGCGGCCACGCGGCGCAATGGCCACGCGGATCATGCCCGCCTGGTGCAGGCCACCGATACGCTGACGCTCACCAAAAATGCCGGGCTTTCCGACGGGGAATCGGATTCCGCCGCGCCTGCTTTCGTCCTGAACCAGCGCACCGGGGAAGCGCGCGGAGAAGGCGGCGTGCGCACCACCTACCGGCGGGCGGATCCGCAAAGCGCGCTCAATTTCGCGCCGCAGCCCGCGCATATCACCTCCGAACGGCTCGCCGCAGACCGTGCCTCCGGCCACGCGATTTACTCCGGGCACGCGCGAATGTGGCAGGGAGACGCGGTGATCCAGGCAGACACCATCGAGATTCGCCGCGACGAGCGCGAACTTGCCGGAACCGGCAACGTCAACGCGCGGCTGCCCCAGGTGGCGCCGCCCCCGGGGGCGGAAGGGCCTCCGGCCGTCACCGCTTCCCATGCCGGCGGCGCGCCGGGCGACCCGGTGATCTGGGCGGTGCGCGCGGCGCGCCTGCTCTATCGCAGCGCGGAGGCCATGGCCGCGCTCGACCAGGGGGTGCGCGCGGAGTCGCGCCTGGGCCGCATCGCCGCCGCGCACATGGATCTCTTCCTGGCGCAACTCAACGGGGTGCAGCAGCTCTCCAAAACGGTTTCCACCGGGGGAGTGACGGTGTGGCAGGGGGTGCGCCGGGGCACCGCGGAGCGCGCCGACTACGCGGCCGCGGACGGCAGCTTCGTGCTGAGCGGCGGAAAACCCACGCTGTTTGATGCCGATCAGGGCACCACCACGGGCCGTGAATTGACCTTCTTTTTAGCGGATGATAGGATTCTCGTCGATTCAGGCGACGGCACGCGCACAGTGTCGCGTCACCGGATCCAGTAATGCAACGGCATGGCAAAATTACAAGCCGTCGAGGTCAGCAAATCGTACCGGGGCCGCATCGTTGTTGATGACGTAAACCTGGAGATCACGCAAGGCGAAGTCGTCGGGCTGCTCGGCCCGAATGGCGCAGGCAAAACCACCACGTTTTACATCCTCGTCGGCCTGGCCCGGCCGGATTCCGGCACTGTGCTGCTGGATGACGAAGACATCACCGACCTTCCCGTCTATCGCCGCGCCCGCGCCGGCATCAGCTATCTTCCGCAGGAGCCTTCGGTCTTCCGGAAATTGACGGTGGAAGAAAATCTTCTGGCGGTGCTGGAGACCCAGCCGCTCGAGCCGGAGCGGCGGCGCGACCGCCTGGAGGAATTGCTGGCGCAGATGGGCCTGGAGGCGGTGCGCCACAATCAGGGCTCGACGCTTTCGGGCGGCGAGCGGCGGCGCCTGGAGATCGCCCGCTCGCTGGTGTTGCAGCCTTCCTTCGTCCTGCTGGACGAGCCTTTTTCCGGGATTGACCCGGTGACGGTGATTGACATTCAGATGATCATTCAGGACCTGCGCAATTCCGGCATCGGCGTTCTGGTGACGGATCACAATGTCCGCGAAACCCTGAGGGTTACCGACCGCGCCTATATCATCCACAGCGGCCGCATCTTCCTGGCCGGTCCCCCCGATGTGCTATCCCGCGACCCCTCGGTCCGCAAAATCTACCTGGGCGAGAATTTCCAGCTAAACTAACCCCCATGGGCCAGTGGCTACAGCCAAAGCTTCACCTGCGCGTTGCACAAAAGCAGATCCTCACCCCGGGGCTGGTGCAGATGGTGAGCGTGCTTGCGCTCAACCGCCTGGAGCTGCGCGAGATGGTCAACCAGGAAATGGTGGCCAACCCCATGCTGGAAGAAGTGACCGAAGAAAATCTGCGCGCGGATAATTACACCGACGAAAATTTTGTGAAGGCGGAATCGGAAAAACCCGCCGAAGGCGAGGCCAGCAATCCCTTTGACGAATTCGACGTGGGCGCGTTTTTCAATCAGTACCTGGGCACGGGCGGCGGAGAGACCAAGGGCGAATTTGAAGAGATCGAGCGGCCCTCGTTTGAAAAATTTCTCAGCTCCACGCAGGACCTGACCGACCACCTCACCTGGCAGTTGAGCGCCTCGCCGGTTGCGGAGCGCCAGCGGCAACTGGCCGACGCCATCATCGGCAACCTGGATGAAAACGGCTACCTGACGGCCACGGTGGAAGAAATCGCGGAGATGGAAAAAGCGGAAGTGCGCGAGGTGGAAGAAGCGCTGGCGCTGGTGCAGGAGCTGGATCCCGCGGGGGTCGCGGCGCGCAATGTGGGCGAATGCCTGGAGCGGCAGCTCATCGTCCTGGACCCCGAAGACGGCCCGCTGACCCAGACGGCGCGGGCCATTGTGCGCGAGCACTTGAAGCTGATCCAGAACAACCAGTTCAAGGAGCTGGCCAAGGCCGTGAACCAGCCGGTGGAGACGGTGAAGCAGGCCGTGGACGTGATCAAGACGCTCGATCCGCGGCCGGGCCTGCGCTACAACAAGACCGAGCCGCGCGTGGTCGAGCCGGACGTATTTTTCCGCAAGGTGGGCGAAGACTGGCAGGTGTTTTTGAATGATGACGATCTGCCGCAGCTCCGCCTGAGCCCCACCTACCGGCGCCTGCTGGCGCGCGACGCCGCAGACCGCGAGGTGCGCAATTACGTGAAGGAGCGGTTCACCGCCGCGGTCCAGCTGCTGAAGAACATCGAGCAGCGCAAGCACACCATCCTGCGGGTGTGCCAGGTGATCGTGCGCCGGCAGCGCGATTTCTTCGAGCTGGGCATGGATCACATCAAGCCCATGATGATCAAGGAAGTGGCTGAGGAGATCGGCGTGCACCCCTCGACGGTGAGCCGCGCCGTGGCGGGCAAGTACGCGCACACGCCGCAGGGAGTTTTCGAGCTGCGTTATTTCTTCTCCGAAGCGGTGCAGGGCGCGGCGGGCAGCGCCACGCCGCTGCTGATCCTCAAACGCAGGGTGAAGAAAATGATCGAGGAGGAGGATCACAGCAAGCCGCTCACAGACGAGCAGATCACCGCGCGTCTGCGATCCGAAGGCATCGATGTCACGCGGAGGACCGTGGCCAAATATCGCGAAGACATGCGCATTCCCTCCACGCATCAGCGGCGAATACGTAGCTGAACTGTCTTACTGGAGGTAACCGATGAAACTTGTCTATACAGGCAGGGAGGCGGAGTTTCCGCCGAACCAGGCGAGGAAGCTGGACGCCAAACTGTCGCGCATCTCCAAGCTGCTGGGGCGCAGCGACAAGGAAGGGCGCGTAGTTCTCACCCGGGAGCGCTTCGAGCACCAGGCCGAAATCACGGTCAACGTGTGGGACCACCG
>DATIYQ010000013.1:0-21434 GCA_035517515.1 Binatia bacterium | reverse complement strand
TGGGGCTCTACTTCCCCTGCCGCATCGGAAACGCGCGCGTGCTCCTCTTCAAATCCGGCCTGCACCTGGATTACGACGGGAAAGCCGTGCCCTTCCGCAAACTGATCGCGGAAATTGCGGAAACCGTCCGGCCGAAGCTGCTCATCACCACCGGCACCGGCGGCGGCATCGGCAAGCAGGTGGCGCTGGGAGACGTTATCGTGGCCGGCCACGTGCGCTTTGATTGCACCACACAGTTCAAGACAGAGACGTGGGCCACGGCGGAGTACGCCACGTCACCGCTCCCCGCGGGTGCCCTGCAGGCGTTCACTCCCACATTGACCAAGGTGAACGCGGCGCACGTCAAAGGCGGCCGCGCCACTCCCAAGATTTGGTCCGGAAAACAGGGGACCATCGTCACTACCGATTTCTTCGGTTTCGATGACTCCACCGATTACTACGGCCTGCAGGAGCTGGGCCAGGCCTGCGACATGGGCGACGCCATGGTGGGCAACGCGCTGCAGGATTTCCCCAACATCCAGTGGTACGCCATCCGCAACGCTTCCGACCCGCAGATTCCGAATTCGAACCATGACATCAAGGCAGCGAACAAAGAGGCGGGGCGGATTTACGCCGACTACGGCGTGTACACCACGGCGGCAAGTGCCATCGCCGCCTGGGCCATTTTGCACACCGCCTTCAACCTTGCGCCGAAGCCGTCCCTGGTCAGCACCGGCGCCAAGCAGCGGCTGGGAAAGCGGCCGGCCGTTGTGGACAGCCGGACCCTGCGCTTCGGCGCCTATGTGAAGAGCAGCCTGCCGGCCCCGCCCGCCTCAGTGGACTACGGCAAGAACGTACCGAAATGGCCCATGTATCTGAACGACAAATACGGCGATTGCACCTGTGCCGCGGCCGCGCACATGATCCAGAACTGGACCGCCGCCGGCGGAACGGAACGCTCCCCCTCCAACAAAGACGTCCTGGCATTTTATTCGCACTTCACCACGCCCGGTCCCGAAAACGGCTGCGACATGCTGACCGTTCTCAAATACTGGAGGTCCCACGGGCTGGGCGCCGACAAGATCGCCGCCTTCACCCAGCTCGAGCCGAAAAACATCACCGAGGCGAAGGACGCGGTCAACCTGTTCGGCGCGCTCTACATCGGCGTCGAATTGCCCACGTTTGCGCTCCAGGCCCAGGACCTGCTCACCGTTCCCTGGGTGGTGCCGCCGCAAGGGCCGGTAGGGAACGCCGCCCCGAATCCGCAAGGCGGCCATTGCATCCCGGCGGTGGCCTATGATTCTCGAAACCTGTATGTGGTCACCTGGGGCGCGGTCAAATCCATGAGCTGGCAATTCTACGTGGATTATGCCGACGAGGCCTTTGCCGTCCTCAGCACCGACTGGCTTACCAAGGGAAAGACCGTGGAAGGGTACGACCTGGCGCAGTTGCAGGCGGACCTGAAACAGCTCGGGAGCACGCCCGCGTCCGCGGCCAGGATTTTTTCCCGGCGCTGATGCGCGCGGCGCTCCTGATTTCCGCTCGCTAGTTTCGAGGGGGTGACGGACGCTGTGGCCACGGCCGCTCGCCATGCCCCGTGCCGATTGACGACGCTCCGCTTCCGGTCCCGCAGGGGCGCGGCTTGCCGCGCCCTTGCTTCCTCTCGCTGGCCGGCAGACCGTTTGCCTGCGCAAACAATCCTTCATCTCGACTCGATCCCAGAGCTCGCGCGCGGAGCCTCAATTTCATCCCACCATCCGATCTGCCCTCTGCAAGGGAGAGGCCCTGCTGACTTTCTGGCATTTTTCCGCCTGGCAGGGTAGCTTATCCCCCAGATCGGTTGCTTCCGCCAGACTCTACGAGGCGTCTCGCGTGGCTCAGTCCGCGATCTCGCGCACCCTCCAGGAATGGATCGTCGTGGCGCCCTCTGCCGCAGGCCGGCCCCGGTGGACGGCAGGATCCTCGGCTCACTGCGGCGTGGCCTTCCTCATCCTGGGACCTCGGTTCTCCGATCCAGAGTCGCTCGCGGACCCTGCGGTCCTGGCCGGTCTGGCGCTGGTCTTCTGCATGGTGTTCTTCCTGGGGGGTAAAGACCGGCGGAAAGCCTTCTTCTGGATGGTACTTATCCTCGGCGCGATGTATTTGATTGAAGTTCTGTTTGGGCAAGTGGGAAATTTAAGTTTGCAAACGCAGAAATGGATTGCCATCGGAATCGGTGTTGCCCTGGTCGTGGCCCTGCTGCTGTTTGCGGCGGGCTTGGCCTGGATTGGAGAAATCAGGTCGCGCCGGGGCGATTTGGCCGGAACGGTTCTGGATCCGGCGGGCAGTCCGGTTCCGGGGGCGCTGGTCACCATCACGCACTCGGAAATGAGATCGCGGATCAGCAGACCCGCCAATGAGCAGGGAGAATTTCTTTTCCGGCGCATCTCAGCGGGGGAGTATTCCGTCACCGCCACCGCAGATGGTTTTTCGCCATCGGACCCGGCGTATGTCCGGGTCGAGCCCGATTGCACCAACCAATTCACAGTCTCGTTCGGAAATCCCGGCTGAGACCAGTCCGGCGGGAAAAACCCTCATTCCGTACCCGATGCCCATCCGGAGGAGAGGCATCTTCAGCCGGCCCTTCACGGTTGCGACCGTCCGGGCCCCTTGCCCCGCCGGCTTTGCCCGTTGACGCCCTCGCGCGGAAAGAGTAGCTTCACCGCAGGTTTTCCGGTTGCGTCCCAGGTCTCCTAGCTTTCGCAACGTCCGATTCCGCCCAGGAGGCGCTCATGTCTTTCGTTCAACTCCTCCACCGGGGCCTCGCGCCGCGGACTCATCCTCCGCTCTCCCGGTTCGCATCGGCCTTGATTCTCGTGCTGGCAGTCGCGCTCCCCGCCGGTGCGCAGAAGCCGGAAGACCTTAAGCCCCAAGGAAACGTCAACGACTTCGCCAACCTCATCGACGCGCAAGACAGTTCCTTGATTAACCAGACCTCGAATGATCTGGCCAACCAAACCGGAGATCATCTCCTGGTCGTGACCGTTTCCGGGACCGGAAACCTTTCTCCCGCCCAATTCGCCGAGGCCCTCCGCATTTCCTGGAACACTGACCCCCGGCAGCGCGAGCGCACCGTTGTCATCCTGGTGACCTCGGCCGGCCGCCTCGCACTCGGCATCGGGAGCGACTTGGACAATATCCTGACTGGCCCCAGACTCAATGAGATGGCGAGCAGGTCCACAGCCGCCGGTGGTTCCAGCTACGGCCACAGGCTCAGCTTCCTCACAAAACAGGTGGCGGACGCGATCCGGCAGGGCAGCGGCTCGGCCGGGGCAACCTCCCCTTCCTCGAATCCACCAGCCACCCCGCCTTCGCCGGCAACCAGCCCCAGCCGGCGCTCCAAATCCGATCCCGTGTTGATTTCCCTCTTCTTGGGGATGGCTGTGTGGCTGGTCATTCTCACCCGCTCCGCGGTCGCGCGGCAATGGAACATCGCCCTCCTGCTCCAGTTGTTCCCCGTCCTTCTCATTTACTTTCTCTTGAACATGTACCCAGCAGACCCGTCCGGAGACTGGATGAAACCCATCGAGCACAGTTTTTACCCGGGGCTGGTCATCGCCATGTGGCTGTTCGGCGGCGCAAATGCCCTGGTCGTGAGGCACAATCTCAAGAAGCGCGACGCCGCGGCAGCCGCAGCGTCTCCGGGAATCGCCTCCGCGGCCGCCGGTGAAATTCCACTGGCTCCTGCGGGGAATCTCGATTCTGTCTCTCCTGCGCAGGTGGGTCGGCCGGCCAGCTTCAGCGGCCTCCGTACCTATTTTCTTCTCGTTGGATTGTTCGGACTCAGGAGCATTTTCAGCCGGCGACCATCAACCACCCCCGTCACGGGCATCAGTGTCATCCTGATTGGCCTGGTCATGGTCGCCGTATGGTTTTACCTGGCAGCGGACTGTGAAAACCTGCTGCGCACCCGGCCGTCTCTGATCAAGGCTGTCCTGTGGCTTTCGTCGCTGCTCTGCGCGCTGGCAGCGCTCGGTTCCATCAGCGACGAAGATCTCGGGATTGCGGCGCTATATGCAGTTCAGCTGGTCATCAATTTGCTCTTGGTCCGCAGAGTCACCCAGTTGTCGGCTGCACTCCGAGCAACGCCGGCCGATGCGGGAGTTTCCGCGGGCTAAGCATCCAGTTCGTATGCGATTTTCAGCCAGGATTTCACTTCCGCATCGATATCCGCAGCCGAGGTGATCTCCACCCGGTGGGTGATGCGGTCGCCCTTTTTCGCTCCGCCGGTATCCACAAACCGTTTCGGCGGTTTCTTGCCCAGCTTCAGCAAACAGAAGCCCAGGTCGATTCGCGTTTGTGTCGCCGGCTTGATCTGCGCGAACACATGGTTGCGATAGAGCGGCACGATGGTCTTGCACGGGCAGGCCTTGGCCTCCGCTCCGATTCCTAAACCAACTTCCAGCAAAGCGTCGTAGATCGGTCGCAGTTGCGCCTTTCCGCCCGCAAACATTTCCTCCACGTACTTCTCGGCTGTCCGCAAGTATGCTTCCGGAGTATCTTCCTCTCCGCCTTTTCCCACGGAGCGCTCCGCAATCCACCCAGCGCTGTTGGTCCCCATGCCGTGCTTCTTCTTCAGCCAGTCGCGGCGCTCCGCCGCCGTGGCCGGGCCTTCTTTTTTCACCAGCGCCAGCCATTCATCGAGCGACCGGCCGGTCTTCTGCTTCAACTCGCCCACCCACTTCTGCACCATGGCCACTCCTGGGTGGACGCTGTAGAGCTGTTTCGATCTTGCTGTCGCCGATTTGGGCATCTCCGGTTCCCTGCCGGTCTTGATCCCGCGATTCTACACCCCCTTCGTCTCGCGCCCGTTGTCTCCCCGCTCTCGCCCCGCCGCCCTCTTCTCGGCCCCGCTTTCCAGAAGCACAGGCCTTCAGCCTGTGCTCGGCTTCTGGGGGCACCGCTTGCCGCGCCCGGGCCCGTACCTGTCGCTTCGGACAGGGTATGGCCCATGGATACGCGCGGCGGCGTGCGTCTTGACAGGGTGTTCCCCGTTTCACTACGATGGTCGCAATTCATTGGGTATGCGCGCGTTTTCCTGTGCACGCGCGCGCGGCGGTGTGCCTCGAATCGCGCGCGGCACCGAAAGCGCGCCTTAGGAGCCTGCGAATGTCAGCCCGTCTGGGCGAACTATTGGTGAAGGAAAAATTGATCTCGCAGGACCAGCTCAAGCAGGCGCTTGATTTCCAGAAGCAGCACGGCGGTAGGCTGGGCACCGCGCTGGTCAAGATGGGTCTGGTCACCGACGACGAGGTGACTGCGGTTCTCTCCCGCCAGTATGGCGTGCCCTCCATCAACCTGAAGTATTACGAAGTGGATCCCACCGTGGTGAAGCTCATCCCGCAGGAGACGGCCGTCCGCTACCAGATCGTGCCGCTCTCCCGTGTCGGCTCCACGCTCACCATCGCCATGACCGACCCCACCAACGTTTTCGCCATGGACGATATCAAGTTCATGACCGGCTTCAATGTCGAGCCGGTGGTCGCCTCCGAGTCCGCCATCTCCGAGGCCATCAGCAAGTTCTACGGGGAAAATGCCAGCGTCCAGGAATTGGACAAAGTAATGAAGGACCTGGCCGGCGAAGAAGCAGACCTGGAGCTGGCCGGCGAAGAAGAGGAGATGGACCTCGCTTCCCTCGAAAAGGCCGCCGAGGAAGCCCCCATCATTAAGCTCGCCAACCTGATCCTTACAGACTCGGTCCGCAAGGGCGCCAGCGACATTCACATGGAGCCCTACGAAAAGGAATACCGCGTGCGTTTCCGCGTGGACGGCATCCTGCAGCAGGTCATGGCTCCGCCCATGAAACTAAAGGACGCGCTCACCAGCCGCCTCAAGATCATGGCCAAGTTGGACATCAGCGAAAAGCGGCTCCCCCAGGACGGCCGCATCATGATCAAGTTCAGCAAGGACGGGAGAAAAAAGGAGCTGGACTTCCGCGTCTCCACCGTTCCCACCCTCTACGGCGAAAAAATCGTCATGCGGCTGCTGGACAAGGAAAACCTCCGGCTGGACATGACCAAGCTGGGCTTCGAGCAGGAGTCGCTCTCCAAATTCGAGCGCAACATTCTCCGGCCCTACGGCATGGTGCTGGTCACCGGGCCCACCGGCTCCGGCAAAACCAACACCCTGTATTCCTCCGTGGCCCGCCTGAATTCTCCCGAAACCAACATCATGACCGCCGAGGATCCCGTCGAGTTCCAGCTCGCCGGCATCAACCAGGTGCAGATGAAGGAGCAGATCGGCCTGAACTTCGCCGCCGCCCTCCGCGCCTTCCTGCGGCAGGACCCCAACATCATCCTGGTGGGCGAGATTCGCGACTTCGAGACCGCGGAAATCGCCGTGAAAGCGGCGCTCACCGGCCACCTGGTGCTTTCCACCCTGCACACCAACGATGCTCCCTCCACCATCAGCCGCCTGATGAATATGGGAATCGAGCCGTTCCTGGTGGCCACCTCCGTCAACCTGATTTGCGCGCAGCGCCTGGTGCGCCGCATCTGCGCCAATTGCAAGGAAGCCCTGCCCCTGCCGGAACAGACCCTGCTGGACGCCGGCTACACCGCCGAGGAAGCCAAGACCACGCAGATCAGCAAGGGCAAGGGCTGCAACATTTGCAACAATACCGGTTACAAGGGACGCGTCGGCCTCTACGAAGTCATGGAAATTACCGATGAGCTCAAGGAACTGATCCTGGTGGGCGCCTCGGCCATGGAACTCAAGAAGAAAGCTCTGGAGGGCGGGATGATCACCCTGCGGCGCAGCGGGCTGATCAAGGCCGCGGGCGGCCACACCACCCTCGAAGAAGTCATGCGCGAGACCGTGCTCTAGGGACACAGTTGGCTGCGCCCTCCGGGCTGCCTGTGGCAGCGGCCGGGAGAGGGAAGTGAGAATGGGGGAACTATGGCGTCGGTGACGCTGAGCGATCTGCTCAAGAAGATGATCGAGATGGGCGGGAGCGACCTGCACATCACCACCAACAGCGCTCCGCGCATCCGCGTCCACGGCAAGCTCCGCCCCCTCGATATGCCCCCGCTCACCGCCGCGGATACCAAGGGCCTGGCCTACAGCGTGCTCACCGATGCGCAGAAGCATCGCCTCGAGGAAAACCTCGAGCTGGACTTCTCCTTCGGCATCAAGAACCTGGCCCGTTTCCGCGCCAACGTCTTCCACCAGCGCGGCGCCATCGGCGCCGTGTTCCGCACCATTCCCTGGGAAATCCGCTCCTTTGATCAGCTGGGCCTGCCCGCCGTGGTCAAGGGCCTGTGCGACAAGCCGCGTGGCCTGGTGCTGGTCACTGGCCCCACCGGCTCCGGAAAGTCCACCACCCTGGCCGCCATGCTGGACAAGATCAATGGCGAGCGGGAGGAGCACATCCTCACCATCGAGGATCCCATCGAATTCCTGCATTCCCACAAGCGCTGCCTGGTCAACCAGCGCGAGGTGCATTCGGACACGCATTCCTTCACCAATTCGCTCCGCGCGGCGCTCCGCGAAGACCCTGACGTGGTGCTCATCGGCGAAATGCGTGACCTGGAGACCATCGAGAGCGCGCTGCGCATCGCCGAAACCGGCCACTTGACCTTTGCCACCCTGCACACTAATTCCGCCATCTCCACCATCAACCGCATCATTGACGTCTTCCCGGCCCACCAGCAGCCGCAGGTCCGCGCCCAGCTCTCCATGGTGCTGGAGGGCGTGCTCTGCCAGGCCCTGCTGCCGCGCTCCGACGGCCGCGGCCGCATTATGGTGATGGAAATCCTGATCCCCAACGCCGCCGTCCGCAACCTCATCCGCGAGGATAAAGTTCACCAGATCTATTCCGCCATGCAGAGCGGCGCCGGCCAGACCGGCATGCAGACCTTTAACCAGGGGCTGGCCAACTCCTACTTCAATAAACTTGTCACCCTGGAAACTTCGCTTTCGCGCTCGTCCAATCCGGACGAGTTGCAGGATATGATCAATCGCGGTGTGGCGACTCCGCAGCGCACCGGAACCACTCCGGTGCGTCGCTAGCCTGGGGAGGCGGCGGGGCAGCCCGGCACGGCAGAGGAGGGGACGGTCATGCCAGTGTACGCGTATCGCGGGGTAAATCGCGCTGGAACCACGGTCACCGGCGAGCGTCAGGCCAGCAGCAAGAACGAGCTCCAGTCGCTGCTGCGCCGCGAGAACATCACCGTCAGCAAGGTTTCAGAGAAGGGCAAGGAATTTGCCCTGCCCACCTTCGGCGGCGGCGTCAGCACCAAAGAACTGGCCATCTTTACCCGCCAGTTCTCGGTCATGATTGACGCCGGCTTGCCCCTCGTCCAGTGCCTGGAGATCCTTGCTGGCCAGCAGGAAAACAAGACCTTCGAGAAGATTCTCACCGGCGTGCGCGCCGCGGTGGAGGGCGGCTCCACCCTCTCCGCCGCCATGCGCACCTACACCAAGGTCTTCAATCCCCTCTACGTGAACATGGTGGAGGCCGGGGAAACTGGCGGTATTCTGGACACCATTCTTCAGCGCCTCGCCAGTTATATCGAGAAAAACGTCAAACTGAAGCGCGCCGTGCAGTCCGCGCTGATTTATCCCGTGGCCGTAATCGGTATCGCCGCCAGCGTCATCATCCTCCTGCTTTGGAAGGTGGTCCCTATCTTCGCCACCCTGTTCGCCGGATTGGGCGTCGAACTGCCCTTGCCCACCCGCATCGTCATCGGCCTCAGCCACTTCATCGGCAGCGTCTACGGCCTGCTGATCCTCATCCTGTTTGCCGGCACCGCCGTCGGTTTGAAGTTCTGGTACCAGACCACCACCGGCAGGTATGTGCTCGATTCCATCCTGCTCAAGCTGCCCCTCATCGGCATCCTGCTGCGAAAGATTGCCGTGGCCCAGTTCACCCGCACCCTCGGCACCCTCATCTCCAGCGGCGTGCCCATTCTGGAGGGCCTGGATATTACCGCGCGCACTTCCGGCAACGCCGTGGTCGAGCAGGCCATCCTCAAGACCCGCAAGGCCGTCGAAGCCGGGCGCACCCTGGTGGACCCCCTGAAGGAAACTGAAGTCTTTCCCAGCATGGTCACCCAGATGATCGGCGTGGGCGAGCAGACCGGCGCCATGGACGCCATGCTCCAGAAAATCGCGGATTTCTACGAAGACGAAGTGGACGCCGCGGTCAAGGACCTCCTGACCGCGCTCGAGCCTCTCATGATCGTGGTCCTCGGCGGCGTCGTCGGCGGCGTGGTCATTTCCATGTACATGCCACTGTTCTCCATGATCGCCAAACTCTCCGGATAGCCCCGGAACGGGGGCGCATCGGTGGCTTCGCAAGACTCGGGCGTGGAACAGACCGAACCGGAGAACTCCAGGGCCCCGGCTGGACCGCGCTTGGCTCCCGGCACATCCGCCAATCTGCAGACCTCAGCCACGCCCGGCCGCGGCGCCCCTGCGCAGGCGCGTCCCGCATGGAACCCTGCCGCCGATGCCGGCGGGGAAGATCTCCGGGAATGGTTGCAGTGGCTCTCCCGCGTTCGCTTCCTGCTGATTACCGTCCTCTTCGCCGTGGTCCTGGTGCTGAAGAATTACATCGGCGCCACCGCCCCGGCCACCTATTTCGTCCCTTTCATTCTGCTCTGGTATGCCCTGGCCCTCTTCTTCGGGTTGCTCATCCGCTCGCTTACCTTTCCCGTTCCGCGCCGCATTCCCCGCTGGGTCGCGCCGTTGGAAATTGTCTCCGACCTCGTCGTGGTCACCGGCGTGGTCTTCGCCACCGGCGGCCACGAAAGCTATTTCATCACTCTTTACCTGCTGGTCATTCTGGTGGCCAGCATCCTGTTTACTCGCGGCGGCGCTTTTCTGGTGGCCGGAGTCAGCTTCATCCTGCTCGGCCTGCTCGTCGAACTCACTTATTTCGACAAGCTTCCGCGCACCGCCTCCACCATGCCCTCGGGCCCCGCTCTGCTCTCCTGGCTCGCCAACAATCTCTTTTACTTCCTCGCTGTCGCTTATCTCTCCAGCCTGCTCATGCAGACCTTGCGCCGCCGCGGGGCCGAGCTCCGCGCCCAGCGCGAAGAGCTGTTGGACCTGCGCGCCTTCAACGAAGACATCTTCGAATCCATGCGCGGCGGCCTGCTTACCACAGACGATTTCGGCCGCATCCTGCTGCTCAACCGCGCCGGCGAGGAAATTACCGGCCGGAACTTCCCCGGGGTGAGTGGAAGTCTGGTGAATGAGGTCTTTCCGGACTTTCCCTTCGAGCTGGCCGCGCCTCCTGGCGCGGAACCCTCCGCGGCCGGGGAAGGGGAGACACCCTCCACGCCCGCCCGCCCGCGCTTTGAAGGCCGCAAAGAGATTGTCTATCGCACCCCCGATGGCCGGGAGCGCTACCTCGGCCTCTCCGTTTCTCCGGTGCGCTCGCTGCGCCTGGGACAAAATGCCGTGGTCGGCTACGTGTACAATTTCCAGGACCTCACCGAGTTGCGCCGCCTTGAGCAGGAAGTCGCCGTGCGCGACCGCATGGCCGCCCTCGGCCGCCTTTCCGCCGCCATCGCCCACGAAATTCGCCAGCCGCTCACCGCCATGGCCGGAGCCGTCAACGAACTGGCCCGCCTGGTCCCCATGGGCGACGATGAAAAGCGCCTGGTGCGAATTGTCAGTGAGGAATCCGCCCGCCTCAATCAGATCATCGCCGATGTGCTCAGCTATTCCGGCGAAAAGAGCTATACCTTTGCCGAAGCCGATCCCGCCGAAATCCTCGAGGAAACTTTGCTCCTGCTCGATCGCCACACCGCGCGCACCCCTCGCCACAGCATCCTGCGGCGGCTTGAAACCGGCCGCCTTCGCCTGCGTGTGGATCGCGACCGTTTAAAGCAGGTGTTCTGGAACCTCGGCGACAATGCCTTGCGCGCCATGCCCGAGGGCGGCACCCTCACCGTCGGCATCGACACCCGTGGAAATCGCGTGCGCATCAGCTTCAAGGATACCGGCATCGGCATGGGCGAATCCGAAAGCCAGAAGATTTTCGAGCCGTATCACACCACGTTCCCGGGCGGCACCGGTTTGGGTCTGGCCATCGTTTACGAAATTGTGAAGGCCCACGGCGGCTCGGTGAGCGTCTTCTCTAAGCGCAATCAGGGCGCGGAGTTTGTGGTCGAGCTGCCGCGCTCTCCTGTGCCCCGGCCGGAGGGCGTGCATCTCTCCGTCCCAGGCGCCGGGGTGGTGCGATGATGCCGCGTTCGCATTGGCTGCAGCCCCCGCGGCCGGCCCATCATCCCGCGCCCGCAGGAGGCACGGCTTGTCATCCCGAGGCCGGGGTTGGGCCGAGGGATCTGCTGGTGCCCGAGCGCGCGCTCATCCCAAGTTCCGAAACCCCGGATCGGGGCGAAGGGTATGCAGTTGTACGGCCACGGCGAAGCCGTGCCCTGTCGCTTCTGTTGCCCTAGCCATGGCCCATCTCCTCATCGTCGACGACCAGAAGTCCATTTGCGAACTCCTGGAAATCACCTTCCGCAAGGAGGGCCACCGCGTTGAGGTAGCCAATTCTCCCGACGCCGCGCGACGCCGGATCGAGTCCCAGATATTCGACATCATCATCACCGACGTGCGCATGCCCGGGGGCAGCGGCGTGGACGTGCTGCGCTACGCCAAGGAGATGTCTCCCTCCACCTTCGTCATCCTCATTACCGGCGTGCCCACGCTCGAAACCGCCATTGATGCCGTCAATTCCGGCGCCGACCGCTACGTCATCAAGGGCGACAAGCTGGTGGACGAACTCCGCCACGCCGTCCGCCAGTGCTCCGAACACATCAAGTTGCGCTCTGAGGCCGGCTACCTCAAGCGCGAGCTGCGCAAGCTCACCGGCCTCGACAACATCGTCGGCCAGAGCGACCCCATGCGCAAAATCTTCGAGCTCATCCAGACCATCGCCCCGCAGTCCAGCCGCGTGCTCATCACCGGCGAAAGTGGCACCGGAAAGGAACTGGTGGCCCGCGCCATCCACGAAAACAGCTCTCGCTCCTCCGAGCCTTTCATTACCATCAATTGCGGCGCCTTTCCCGAAACGCTTCTCGAATCCGAGCTGTTTGGTTATCGCAAGGGCGCGTTTACCGGCGCCAATGAAAATCGTGAAGGGCTTTTCCAGGCCGCCCATGGCGGCACTCTGTTCATGGACGAGATCGGCAACATGACCCTGGCCATGCAGGTCAAGCTCTATCGCGTCCTCCAGGAAGGCAAGGTCCGCCCGCTCGGCAGCACCGAAGAAAGCGACGTGGACGTGCGCGTCTGTGCCGCCACCAACAAGAATCTCGAAAAGGAAATCGCCGAGGGCCGCTTCCGAGAGGATTTGTATTACCGGCTGAGCGTGATTCCCATCCACCTGCCGCCGCTGCGCGAGCGCCGCGAGGATATCCCCCTGCTCGCCCGCCATTTTCTGGATCGTTTCCGCAAGGCCATGGAGAAACCCGTCGAAGGCATCGCCCCCGAAGCCCTGCGCCTGCTCGAAGCCTACGACTGGCCCGGGAACGTTCGCGAGCTCGAAAATACTCTGGAACGCGCCGTGGCCCTGGAAACCGAAAAGCTCATCTCCGTCGAAGTCCTGGCGGATAAAATCCGTAGCCACTCCCAGGTCCAACTGGCCGGCGCCGCTGGCGATCATCGCGGCCCCAACATTCCCCCGGAGGGTCTGGACCTAGAACAGCGCATGGCCGCCGAGGAGCGCGCCTACCTGCTCGCCGCCCTCGAATTAGCCAAGGGCGTCCGCACCCGCGCCGCCGAACTCCTCAAAATGTCTTACCGCTCCTTCCGCCACTCCGCCAAAAAACACGGCGTCTAGCCGCCCAATGTGTTCCGCCCTGCCGGGCCCTATTCGTACCGCAGCGCCACCATCGGATCCACTCGCGTCGCCCGTCGCGCCGGCACGTAGCACGCGGTCATGGCCACCAGCGTCAGCAGCGCCGCCACTCCGGCAAACGTCAGCGGATCCTCCGCGCCCACGCCGTAGAGCATCTTGGTCATCAGCCGCGTCAGGCCGGCAGCGGCCAGGAGTCCGGCGGCCACGCCCGCCAGCGCCATGCGGGCGCCCTGGCTCAGCACTAGCTTCAGTACGTCCGTCTGGTGCGCCCCCAGGGCTACGCGCACTCCGATCTCGTGCGTCCGCTCCCCCACCAGGTAGGAAACCACACCATAAATCCCGATGCTGGAGAGCGCCAGCGCAAGTCCGGCAAACGCGCCCAGCAGAAACATCGCGAATCTGCGGTCGGCGAGCGATTCGTCCACAATGTCGTCCATGGTCTGCTCGCCGAACATCACTTCCTCGCTGTTCATGCGCTCCAGCGCCTTGCGGATTTGGCTGCCCGCCCCGCCCGGGGGGCCCTCGGTGCGCGCCACCATCGAAACGTCGTTCGCCACCAGCGGCCAGAATTGGTCGGGCAATTGCATGAACGGCATGTAGAGTTGTGCCTGGATCGGCTCTCGCGCGTCCGAATCCAGCCCGAAATGTTTCACATGCGCCGCCACTCCCACGATCTCCGGGTGCAGGTCCACGATCGCCAGGTTGATGTGTTTTCCGATGGGGTCCTCGTGCGGAAAATATTTCCGCGCGAATGAGTCGTCGATCACGATCACCGGCGGCGCGCTCTCGTTGTCCTGTTCGGTCAGAAATCGCCCGCGCAGCAGCGGCGTGCCCATGGCCTTCAGGTAGTCGGCCTCCACCAGGTAGAAGAGCGAGCTTTGCATCTCCGATTGCGTTGCCGGTTTCGCCTGCCCGTCCAGCCAGAAGGGAAATTCCGAATCCCCCTGCATCGGCAGCGATCCCCCTTGGAGGGAGGCGAACCGCACCCCGGGCACGCTCGTCACCGTGTGGTGCAGCTCCCGCAGCGCCGCCCGCAAGCCCGCCGGGCTCTGCGCCAGCCCGTGTGGCATGGTCGCCCCGAACGTCAGCACGTTGTGCGGATTAAATCCCGGATTCACGCTCCACAACGCCGCCAGGCTCCGGATCATCAGTCCGGCCCCCACCAGCAGCACCAGCGCCAGGGCCATTTCCAGCGCTACAAACACGCTCTGCGTCCGGTGCCGCGTCCCGCTTGCCCCGCGCCCCCCCTCCTTCAGCGTTTCTCCCAGGTTGGAGCGAGCCAGCTTCAGCGCCGGTGCCAGCCCGAAGACGATGCCCACAAGCAGCGCTACGCCCAGCGTGAACAGCAGCACGTGCAGGTCCACGCCGATTTCTCTCACCCGCGGCAGCGCCTTCGGCAGAGTCTCCAGCATCGCCTTGGTTCCCCAATACGCCAGGATCAATCCCGCGCCCCCGCTGGCGATGGCCAGCAACACGCTTTCCGTCAGCAACTGCCGCACCACCCGCGCGCGGCCCGCCCCCAGCGCCGCGCGGATGGTGAACTCCCGCGTCCTTCCTGTGGCCCGTGCCAGCAGCAGGTTGGCCACGTTTGCGCACGCGATCAGCAGGACAAATCCCACCGCCCCCAGCAGCACCAGCAGGTACGGCCGCACGTCCCCCACTAGGTCGTCCTTGAACAGCAGCACCGCGATCCCGGTATTCTTATCGGCCTCCGGATACGCCGCGGCCAGATTCCGAGCCACGTTGTCCATGTCCGACTGCGCCTGCGCGACCGTCAGGCCTGACTTCAGCCGCCCGATGGATTGCGTCCCCATCCCGATTTTCCGGTCGCGAAACGTCGGATCATTCCACTGGCCGATGGGAATGTATGCGTCCCGCATGCGGTTGTAGAGGTTGAAGCTTGCCGGCACCACCCCCACCACCGTGTAGCTTGCATGATTCAGCGTGATGACTTTCCCCAGGATGTCGGGCGTCCCGCCGAACTTCCGCTTCCAGAGCCCTTCGCTGAGGATTGTGACCGGAGAGGCGCCCGGCAGATCTTCGTCCGCGCGGAATTCCCGGCCCAGAATCGGTTTCACGCCCAGGGCTCGGAAGAAGTTTGCCGAGATCATGTACCCGCGCAGCCGCTCTCCCTCGCCCGTCCCGGTCAGCACCAGGCTTTCGTTCCGGTACGCGGCCAGCTGGGAAAACGACCGGTTGTCCTTTTGCCAATCCAGAAAGTTGAGATAGGTGATCGAGCTGTGCTCGAACTCCGGCGTCTTCGAATAGACGGACACCAGTTGCTCCGGCGCGGGGTAGGGAAGCGGATTCAGCAGCACCCCGTTCACCACGGAAAATAGCGCGCTGTTGGCTCCGATGCCCAGGGCCAGCGTCAGGATTGCGATGGCTGTAAACCCGGGACTCCGCAGCAGCGTTCTCGCTCCGTACCTCACGTCCTGCAGCAGCGTATCCATGTGGCTCTCCCTTCGCCGCGGCCGTCCCGGCGCCTGCACTCTCAGTTACGCAGCTCTGTGGCTTTCAGTTCCCGGCAGGATTTGCTTCCGTACGTTGGCCGGCGCGGCTTGCCTGGTCCTTCGCCTGATCTCTCAGGATCCGCACGACGGCAAGGATGGTGTTCCAGTTGCGCGTGGTCGCGGGCACACCGAACAGCTTGTCCACCTGGCCCAGGTAGCCGATGGTTTTCATGTGCCGCCGGTACGTGCCAAAGACAAATTGCTTCTTCGCGGCGATCACCCGCACCAGCCACTCCCCGTGCGGTGGAAACTGGACCGGGAGTGTGGCGCGCAGGCCCCCCGCTCTAGAGAGGATGCTCACAAACCGGGCCATGCCGGGCCGTGACTCCTGGGCCGTGAACGGATTGTCCTTCTCCAAGCGCAGCAGGTCGCGGCCATCGCAGAGCACCACGTGCGCCTCAAAGGGGAGCCTTCGCAGCAACGCCGCGCGAAATGCGGACTTGGCGCCGGGCTTCCACACCACAAACGTTCCCGCCGCGCCGACGTTCACCACCCCGTAGTCGCTCAGCTTTTTTGCGAGCACGCTGGGGCGAAACGTCCGATGTCCCCCAACGTTCACGCCTCGAAGGAATACGACCAGGGCCATCGCTCTCACCCCTCCGCCATGGTGCCGGTCTTGTCGAACGAGTAGATGTGGAGACCCGGAGGCGTGGCGCTGCTTTGGAAGGGGCCGCAGGTCCGCCCTCTGTCTTTTCCGAAGGTGGCGCACACGGTCAGATGGTACCACCCGCCACGCACTGTAGATCGGCGCCCATCCGGCCTGCGCGTCAGCGTGCTGGCGCCGGGGAAGTGGCTTGCCCCAGCCGTTGCAGCGCCTGCTGCGATGGTTTGTGGTCCGGCCGCAGCGCCAGTTCCGCGCGAAATGCTTCTCGGGCGCCCGCCGGATCCCCGGTCACTTCCAGCACCGTGCCCAGCCCGTAATGAAGTCCCGGGTCGTGTGGCGCCAGGGCGACCGCCCGCCGAGCCTCCGCCACCGCTGCTTCCGGTCGGCCCGTCCTCAGGTAAATCAGTCCCAGCATCAGGTGCGAAAACGCATCGTCGGGGCGCGTGGCCACCGCTACATCGAAGGCCTGCTCCGCCTCCGCAAATCGGCCGGCCTGATATTGATTGTAGCCCGCCCTTTTATCCGCCTCGAAAATGTCCGGATTCAGCTCCGCGGCGCGCTGGAAAAGCGCGGTGGCCACCTCTCGCCGGCCCAGCTTCCAGTATTCGATTCCCAGGTTTCCCGCGGCGATCCCGTTGTTCGGAGCCATCAGGATTCCGCGCAGGAACAGCGTGTAATTGTCGCGCCAGTATCCCGCCTGATGCCCCGCCACCAGCATCAGTGCCACCGCCAGCGCGCTGGCCACCCAACCGGCATCGAACAGCCCCCGGCCCGTGGCTTCCTGCGCCCGCGCGGTCGGCCCCGCAAATGGCTCCCTCGTTTCCATCACCGCGGCGAAGCCCCTTCCCACCAGCAGGCTCAGCCCGGCCATCGGCAGGTAGAGATAACGGTCGTGCACCAGTTCGCCCCGCGGCAGCACCGCCAGGTGCAGCGTGGGCGCCGCAAACACCAGCATCCACGCGAAGCCGGTGCGCGCCAGCGGAGAGCGCCACGCCGCCCACAGCAGTAGTCCGGCGGGAACCGCAATCGCCAGCAGGGGTAGCCCCACTCCTGCGAACGTAAAATTCGCCTGCGACGGCACATCGTAGAACGGGCTCAACCCCTCCGGCCAGATCAGATGCGTCAGATAGGCCAGCAGCACGGAGGGCAGTGTCAGCCATTCCGTCCGCCAGGAAATGAGGCGCACCTGCGGCGTTGTAAAACTGCCCAGCGCATGCCGCCGCATTGCCAGGTAGATCAGGCCAACCACCAGGAAGGGCGTCAACAGCGTTGTCGCCCGGCGAAATCGCGCGGAAAGGGTTCCTACCGGCGCCCCCGCCGCTTCACCTTCGGGCGCTCCGCTGAGCTCGAATATCAGCAGGAAAACAGGAAAGAGCGCCGCAGGTTCCTTGCACAGCAGGGCAGCAGCGTATCCCGCCACCGCGAGTGAATACCACACGCGCCCGCCTCCCCTGCTTCCAGGCGCCACCCGGCTCGCTGCTTCCCGCGCATTCAGCCACGCGTGGAAGGAGCTGAGAATCAGCAAACTGGCCAGCAGATCGTTGAAGCAGCTGATCCAGGAGACCACCTCGGCCTGAATCGGATGCCCGCCAAAAAATGCCGCCCCCGCTCCCGCGGCCAGCGCTGCGGAGGGATTCTGCCGCAGGAATCGCCGCACCAGCCGATACACCAGCAGCGTATTGATTGCGTGCAGCCCCAGGCACACCGCATGCCACCCGGCCGCACGCGCGCCAAACAATTTCCAGTTGCCCAGCAGCCACAGCAGCGAGAGCGGGCGGTAGTAGTTCTTCTGCGCCAGCCACACCCCGCTCCAGAAGTCCTCCGTGAAAAAACGCGGAAGATTGGCGGCGGACTGGATGAAGGGATTGGAAAGAATCAGGTACGTGTCGTCGAATACGAACTGGAAGGTCACCACCCGGCTGAAGGTCAGCAGCACCGCGCATAGCACCAGCAGCGGAACGAGCCATTCGGCTCGCGGGTTCTGGGCGCCCGGATTCCGCAGGGGAACGGGCATGGCTTCAGCGCCGGACTCGGCTCGTCTGGCGCGGTCCCGGCGCACACCTCCGCCCTGCGCCCTCGCCAATCACTGTGCGGGCGCCGCTCCCGGGGAGCTGGCCGCCTCCAGTTCCCGGAGTTGCTGCGTGGCTGCCTGGTGCTGCGGGTTCAGTTGCAGGGCTTTCAGGAATTGTGCGCGCGCCCCGGCCGTATCTCCGGATTCCTTCAGCATCACTCCCAGCGCAAATTGCTGATCCGCATTGTCCGGTTTGAGCGCCAGGGCGCGCCGCACCTCGGCGATGGCCTCCGGCAAATGCCCCAAATGCATGCAAGTCATTCCCAGGAAAAAGTGCATTCCCGCGTCGTACGGCCGCAGCGCCACGCCGCGCCGGAAGGCGGACTCGGCTTCCGGATAGCGCTTCCGGTCGTAATAGGCCAGGCCGATGTTGAATTGCGCGGTGGTCAGATCGGGAACATCGTGCAGCGCTTCCTCCAGTAGCTGCATCCCTTCCACCCATTGCCCGCGCTGGAGCATCATGCCGCCCAGGTTGCCATTGGCAAATCCATTGTGCGGCGCCATGGCCACTCCCCGGGAGTAGAGCGCGTAATTATCCAGCCAGAACGCGGTCTGCCGGAAGGTGACCACGCTGAGCGCCGCAAAAATTGCCAGCGCACCTGCATACAGTGCGCGCCGCATTCCCGGAGAGTCTTTCCAGGCCCGTTCCAGGTGCGCGATTCCGATCGCCGCCAGCAGGGAAATGCCGATCATCGGGTGGTAGAAGTAGCGGTCGTGCACAAACTCGTTCCGCGGAAATACGCGGATATCCAGCACCGGCAGCAGCGGCAGCAGCAGCCAGAATGTGCACAGCAGCCCCGCAGGCGATTTGCGCACCGCCGCAAACAGCAGCACGAACGCTGTGATCGCCACGATCAGCGGTAGAAAGACCCTCACCGGGTCGAAATAGTTGACGTACGTGGTGTCGTAGAATCCGCTCAGCCCCGCCGGCCACACCAGGTGCACCACGTAGGATTGCAGCACGTAGGGAATGGTCAGCAGCCACGCCCGCGTGGTCAGGTTCACTACGTGCCGACCCAGCCCGCCCAGCACGTACACGCGCATTCCCAGGTATCCCAGCCCCACGAAGAAGAACGGCGCCATGGCGTGCATCGCGGCATGGAACGCCTCCATCCGCGGCCGCGCCGCCAGCGGCTGCTTGGAAGCAGGACGGCCCAGCCACTCGTGCAGAAACACGATTCCCGGATAGATCAGCACGGTCTCTTTGGCCAGTGCCGCCAGCGCATACAAAATGGAAGATCCCACCAGATACCGCACGCGGTGCGCGGCCGATTCATCCGCGCGCAGATAGCACATAAACGCCGCAAGCGCCAAAAACGTGCCCAGCAGCTCCGTCGAGGCCGAGACCCAGCTCACCGTTTCCACCTGGATGGGATGCAGCCCGAACAGCAGCATGGCCGCGAATGCCGCGAACCGCGATCGCGTGAGCCGCTCCGCCAGAAAATAAATCAGCAGGCAGCTGCCCAGGTGCAGCAGCAGGTTGGTCAGGTGCCATCCCAGCGGCCGTTCCTGAAACAGCGTGTAGTTACCCAGCAGCCACAGCAGGAAGCTGGGACGGTAATAGTTCTTCGCCGCGGACATGATGTACGTCCACACGTGCTGCGTGAAATAGCTGACGATGTACTCCGGGGACTGAATAAACCGGTCGCCTTTGACGATCACGTCGTCGTCGTACACAAAGTCCATCCGCGTCACCCGCGCGAAGGCCGCGCTGATGGCCAGCGCCGCCGCCAGCGGCAGCAGCCACACCGCCCGGCCCGCCGGCCGGGCTCCCGCGGTGCCACCCGCCGCCGCGGTTTCCAGCATCTGCGTTTCGCTCATCGTAGCCATTCCAGAATGCGGTTCCATTCTCCGGTGCCTTCCTACGCCACCGGAGTCATCTCTCCGGCCCCCTGCGGCCCGCGGGAGGCGCTCGCGGCCGTGCTTCCCGGCCACCACGCAGTGACCAGCGTCACCACACTGTATGAAAACAACAGCGCCATGACCGGTTCAATGGGATAACGGTACCGGAGCGACGAGTGCGTGACGTAGTAGATCAGGGGAAACACCACCAGCGACAAGCCAAACAGCACCCCGTAGTCGCTGCGCCTCCGCATCGCCAGCAGCAATCCGCAAAACGTGATCCCCACGTTCACCAGGCTCAACAGGTAGAGCAGGCGCATTCCCGCGTGCATGCGCAGCACCTGCCACAGTGGTTCGTCGTAGCCCAGCCAGGTGTCCGCCACCCGGTCAATCGAGTCCCTCACGAAATCCGAAGGGTGCGCCCGGATCCATTCCACCGCCTCCCGCTGCTTCGCCTCCATGAACGCCATCTCGCCCAGCCGCTTGAATTCAGCCATCACCCCCTCGTCCGAATCGGGGTGCAGCCAGTGAGACCAGATGTCTGGATTGCGGGAATTGTTTCCCAGCCACAGTTCCAGGCCGAAGTTCGAGCGCAGGGGAATGAACCGGTGGAACGTCGCGTAGTTGCGAATCCACCACGGGCTCATCATCAGCACAAAGCCCGCGCAGGCCAGCGCCGGCAGGCGCAGCCAGCCCATGCCCCTCCTCCGGAGCGGCAAAGCCGCCCACGCGAGATAGAAGGGATACAGGGAAACGACCGCGGCGTTGGTCAGCGCCGTCAATCCCAGTAACAGCCCGTAACCGCCCCAGGCCGTCGCCCGCGTTGACCCGCGCAGGTACAGCGTGGCCAGCAGCACCAGCGCGAAGAGCAGGGTCACCAGACAGGTATCCCACACCCACGCCACCGGATAGTAGACAGCCGTCGGCAAAAACACCCACAGCCACCCTGCTGTCACTCCCGTGGCCTCGCCGAATGCCTTGCGGCCTATCGCCGACACCGGCCAGGCCGTCAGCGCGGAGAAGGCGCAGTTCAGCATTCCGATGATTAGGAAGCCCGCCCAGGAGAGTATCCCCGTCAGCCGGAAAACCGCCGCCAGCAGCAGCGGATAGAGCGGTGTCATCCAGGCCGTCGGGCCGGTGGGCACGTGCAGCGGGGAGCCGAACCCGTGCCCCGCGGCCAGCGAAGCGGCGATGCGCCCGGTCTCATACCCGTAGGGCACTGGCTCGATGATCGGATAGGGACCGTGCATGCGCAGCGAATACTGCCAGCCCGCGCGGATCACGAAGCCCACGATCACCGCACTTCCCGGACGGGCCAGCAGCCATCCGATTCGTGAAAGTGGAGACGGCTGGGACACGAATGCTCCTGAGGTTCGAATCGATTAACTGTAGCAGGCTTCCCGAAGCCCAGGGGAGTCAGCCCCGCCCGGACTGTGCAAAAAGATAACCGCGCGCCATTTCCAACGCCTCCGCGCCGGAGAAGCCGCATCCCCTCGCGCCGTCATGCCGCCGAGGAAACTGCCTGCGCGGTGGAGAATGCGTTCCGTGGCCGCGGCGTGCTTAGATGTT
>DATIYQ010000012.1:0-48132 GCA_035517515.1 Binatia bacterium | reverse complement strand
GCGGGGAAGCGGACGGGCGCCGCGGGCGACCCAGACGGCTCGTCCGGCGGGCGGGGAGAGCCGGGGCTGCTGAAACTCAACGCCTAACGGCTTGGGTCCCGATGAGCTAGTTCCGGCCGTGGGCAGGGTAAGCCCCCGGGGAACATCGAGGTTTCTGTGCTGGACACCGTATTCATCATTGCGACTTTAGTGTTTGTCTGCGTTGCCGTCCTTTACGTTCGCGCCTGCGAACGCCTGCGATAGGAGCAAACCTGTGCGCGTGGAAGATGGCGTGTTACTTGGAGTCTGCGTTCTGCTGCTCGGCTACTTGCTGTACGCGCTGCTGAAGCCGGAGAAATTCTAGCCGTGACGCCGAACGGATGGTTCCAAATCGGATTCTACCTGCTGGTGATCCTGGCGATTACCAAACCCCTGGGTGTGTTCATGGCGCGAGTCTTCAACCGCGAACGGACCTTCCTGGATCCCGTGCTGCGCCCGGTGGAGCGATTGATCTACCGCGCGACGGGAGTGGAAGAATCGCGGGAGATGGCGTGGACGGAGTACGCGACGGCAGTGATGCTGTTCAGCGGCGTCTCCCTGCTGCTGCTCTACCTGCTGGAGAGGGTGCAGAAGTGGCTGCCGTGGAATCCGGAGGGGCTCGGCAACGTGGCCCCGGACCTGGCGTGGAATACGGCGGTGTCTTTTACCACCAACACCAACTGGCAGGCCTACACGCCGGAAACGACGATGAGCTATTTGACGCAGATGGCCGGCCTTGCCTATCACAATTTCGCATCGGCGGCCGTGGGGATCGCCCTGGCCATCGCCGTAATCCGGGGCATCTCGCGGCAGGAGTCCAAGACGCTGGGAAATTTCTGGGTGGACCTGACACGGTGCCTTCTGTGGGTCTTGCTGCCGATCAGCCTGGCCGCGGCGCTGGTGCTCGTCTCTCAGGGCGCGGTGCAGAACCTGAAGGCTTACACCACGGTGACGCTGGTGGAGCCGCAGACGGTGCAGGTGACCGGGGCCGACGGGAAAACCACAACCCAAGTGGTGCGCGAACAGAGAATCGCGCAGGGGCCGACGGCCTCGCAGGAAGCCATCAAAATGTACGGCACCAATGGGGGCGGGTTTTTCAACGCCAACAGCGCCCACCCGTTTGAGAACCCGACGCCCTTTTCCAATTTTCTGCAGATGGTGCTTATTTTTGCGATTCCCGCCGCGCTGACGTACACGCTGGGCCGCATGACGCGCTCGCCCGGGCACGGATGGGCGGTTTGGGGCGCCATGGCTTTCCTGTTTCTTTGCGGCGTCACGGTGGCCTATTGGGCGGAAGCGCGGGGCAATCCACTGCTCGCGCAGGCCAGCCAGGCCGCGAAGTCCGCTCCTGTTCCCCAGGTTGGAAATATGGAGGGCAAGGAAGTGCGCTTCGGGATTGCCGCTTCGGCGCTTTTTGCCACCATCACCACAGACGCGAGCTGCGGCGCGGTGAACAGCGTGCACGACTCCTTCACCCCGTTGGGAGGCATGGTGCCGCTGATCAACATCATGCTGGGCGAAATCGTATTCGGAGGGGTGGGCTCCGGGCTCTACGGAATGATTGTGTTCGTGGTCCTGGCGGTGTTCATCGCCGGGCTGATGGTGGGGCGCACTCCGGAATACCTGGGGAAAAAGATCGAAGCCTTCGACGTAAAGATGGCCATGCTTTTTGTGCTGGTGGGCTCCTTCACCATTCTGGCTTTTTCCGCGGTTTCGGTGGTGGAGAAATTCGGACTGGCGGGCATCACCAATCCGGGGCCGCACGGGCTCTCGCAGATTTTGTACGCCTATACGTCTGCCACGGGGAACAACGGCTCGGCGTTTGCCGGAATCGGCGCGAACACGCTCTGGTACAACTCCAGCCTGGGCGTGGCCATGCTGCTCGGGAGATTCTTCATGGCCATTCCCGTACTGGCGATCGCCGGAAGCCTGGCGGCGAAAAAGGTCACGCCGGAATCCCTGGGCACATTTCAGGTGCGCGGCCCGCTGTTCACCACCCTGCTGGTCTCCACCATCGTGATCGTCGGCTCGCTCACGTTTTTTCCGGTGTTGAGCCTGGCGCCGATTCTCGAGCACCTGTTGATGTATGCCGGAAAGGTTTTCTGAACGACGATGAGCGGCTCGACACACGTGAAAGCGAAGGCGCTGGGCGACACGAAAATCCTGCAAGGGGCGATCCGGGACTCTTTCCGGAAGCTCGATCCACGCACCATGGTGAAGAACCCGGTGATGTTCGTGGTGGAGGTGGGGGCACTGGTGACCACGCTGCAGTGGGCGCGGGACCTGACGCAGCACGCCTCCGGCACCGGTTTCGGCCTGCAAATCAGCTTGTGGCTGTGGTTCACGGTGCTCTTCGCCAACTTTGCCGAGGCCATGGCGGAGGGCCGGGGCAAGGCGCAGGCGGACACGCTGCGGAAGGCGCGCACTGAGACCAGCGCGCGGCGGCTGAAGAAGGACGGGTGCGCGGAAACGGTTCCCAGTTCGGCGCTGCGCGCCGGCGACCTGGTGATGGTGGCCGCGGGTGAATTCATCCCCGGGGACGGGGAAGTGGTGGTGGGCGTGGCCTCCGTGGACGAATCCGCCATCACCGGAGAATCCGCGCCGGTCATCCGCGAAGCGGGTGGAGACCGCTCCGCGGTGACCGGAGGCACCCGGGTGCTTTCGGACGAGATCCAGGTGTGCATCACCTCGAATCCCGGCGAAACCTTTTTGGACCGCATGATCAAGCTGGTGGAAGGGGCGGCGCGGCAAAAAACGCCGAACGAAATCGCGCTGAACATTCTGCTGGCGGGCTTGACCATCATCTTTCTGCTGGCCGTGGTCACTCTCCAGCCCTACGCCGTGTACTCCGGGGCCCCGCAAAATGTTTTTGTGCTGGTCTCTCTGCTGGTGTGCCTGATCCCCACCACCATCGGCGGGCTGCTCTCCGCCATCGGCATTGCCGGCATGGACCGGATGATTCAGAAGAATGTGATCGCCATGTCCGGCCGGGCGGTGGAAGCGGCCGGGGATGTGGACGTGCTGCTGCTGGACAAGACAGGAACCATCACCCTCGGGAATCGCGAAGCCACGCGGCTGCACCCGGCGCCAGGCGTGAACGAATCGGAGCTGGCCAATGCCGCGCAACTGGCCTCGCTGGCAGACGAGACACCGGAAGGCCGTTCCATCGTGGTGCTGGTGAAGGAAAAGTACGGGCTGCGCGGGCGCGAACTGGCGGCGATGAATCCCACGTTTGTGCCCTTTTCGGCGCAAACGCGCATGTCCGGCGTGGACCTGGACGGCCAGGAAATCCGCAAGGGCGCGACCGATGCGATCGCCAAATATGTGGCCACACACGGCGCCGCAGTTCCCCAGGAGACAAAAGAAATTGTGCAAGCGATCGCCGGCGCGGGGGGCACGCCGCTGCTGGTGGCCCGCAATCGCCGGGTGCTGGGCGCCATCCAGCTGGAAGACATCGTCAAGGGCGGTCTGCGCGAACGCTTTGATCATCTCCGCGCGATGGGCATTCGGACGGTGATGATCACGGGCGACAATCCGCTGACGGCCGCAGCCATCGCCCGCCAGGCGGGGCTGGACGACTTCCTGGCGGAGGCCAAGCCCGAAGACAAGATGGCCCTGATCCGGAGCGAGCAGACCAAGGGCAAACTGGTGGCCATGACCGGCGACGGCACGAACGACGCTCCCGCGCTGGCCCAGGCGGACGTGGGCGTGGCCATGAACACGGGCACGCAGGCGGCGAAAGAAGCCGGCAACATGGTGGACCTGGACTCGAATCCCACCAAGCTGATTGAGATCGTGGAGATCGGGAAGCAGTTGCTGATCACCCGGGGAGCGCTGACCACCTTTTCGGTGGCCAATGACGTGGCCAAATATTTCGCCATCATCCCGGCGATGTTCGCCGCGGCATTTCCGCAGTTGAACGTGCTCAACGTGATGCACCTGCGCACGCCGCAGTCGGCCATTCTTTCCGCGGTGATCTTCAACGCGCTGATTATCATCGCGCTGATTCCGCTGGCGCTGCGCGGGGTGCGCTACCGCCCGGTGGGCGCGGCCGCGCTCCTGCGGCGGAACCTGCTGATTTACGGCGTGGGCGGAGTGGTTGCGCCGTTCATCGGCATCAAGCTGATCGACGTGCTGGTGAGTTTTCTGCGCTGGGCCTAGAGGGAACCGTGAAGAAGAATCTGCTGATTTCCGTGTGGATGACGCTGGCGACCACGCTGCTTTTTGGAATCGTCTATCCGCTGGCGGTAACCGGGCTGGCGCAACTGCTCTTTCCCCGCCAGGCGAATGGACAGTTGATCGAGCGCGGCGGAAAAATCATCGGCTCGCGCATCATCGGGCAGCCGTTTTCGTCGCCGGGATACTTCCATCCGCGGCCGTCGGCCGCGGGCACGGGGTATGATCCGCTGGCCTCGGGCGGCTCCGATCTTGGCCCAACGAACCGTCAGCTGATCGAGCGCGTGCAGGGGGACGCGGCCAAGCTCGGGGCAGAAAATCCCGGCGTGCCCATCCCCGCGGACCTGGTGACGGCCTCAGGTTCGGGATTGGACCCGGATATCTCTCCCGCCGGGGCGGAATTCCAGGTGCCCCGAGTGGCGCGCGCGCGTGGCATGACCGTGGGGGCGGTGCGCACGCTGGTGGCAAAACATACGCGGGACCGCGACCTGGGTTTTCTTGGCGAGCCGCGCGTGAACGTGCTGGAATTGAATCTCGAGCTGGATGATACCCATCCCCTGCCGCCCCGGTAGCCACGGTCAGTGAGTTTCTGACCGTGGCTACCTCGGCTGGAAGACTCTGCGGAGGCGGAGGGGGGCGGGCGTGGCGCGGCGGGCGTTTTCCCGGCGACATATTTCGGACCGTACCCACGGTCAGAAAATCACTGACCGTGGCTACCCGGGCTGGGGGATTATGCGGAGGCGGAGGGGGCGGGAGTGGCGCGGCGGGCGTCGCGCGGGGGCTCGAAGCGGTATCCGACCCACGGCTCGGTAAGCAAGTATTTGGGATGGGCGGGGTCGGCCTCGATTTTCTTCCGGAGCTGGTTCATCACCACGCGCAGGTATTCCGTTTCGTCGCCGTAATCCGGCCCCCACACGGACTGCAACAGGCGGCGATGCGAAACCGGTTTGCCCTGGGCGGCCACGAGCTGGCGGAGCAGGTCGAACTCTTTCGGCGTCAGGTGCACACTCTTGCCCCGCGCGGTCACGCGCCTGGAGGCGAAATCAATGCTCAAGTCCCTGGCCACGAGGGGCGGCAATTGTTCGCCCGGGGCGGCCCGGCGCAGCGCGGCGCGAATGCGCGCGAGCAATTCCGGCATGCCAAAGGGTTTCACCACGTAGTCATCCGCTCCGGCATCGAGCGCGGCCACTTTGTCGCGCTCCGCCTCACGCACCGTGAGCATGATGATGGGCACGGCGGAACTGCTGCGGATTTCGCGGCACGCGGCCAGCCCGTCCATTCCGGGCATATTGATGTCCAGCAGGATCAGGTCCGGCGGCAGCCGGCGCACGCTTTCCAGCGCCTCTTCGCCGTTGCGGGCCTCCGAGATGGTGTAGCCCTGCGCGGAAAGCGTGGCGCGCATGACTCGGCGCACCTGCGGGGCGTCGTCCACGACCAGGATTTTCCCGGAGCTCATATGCGGTCACCCTGTCCGCGGTCGATGGGCAAGGTGAAAGAGAAGATGGAGCCGTGGCCGAGCTGGCTGGTCACGCTGATGGAGCCGCCGTGGGCCTCGACGATGGCCTTAGCGATGGGCAGCCCCATTCCCGTCCCTTGCACCAAATAGCGCTGATCCTTGCCGCGGTAGAACTTGTCGAAGATGATGGCTTGCTCCATTTCTTCGATGCCCGGCCCGTGATCGGCCACGCTGGTCACCACGAAATTACCGTTCGACTCCGCGCTGATGATGATGGGGCGGTCGGCCGGGGAGTAGTGGTTGGCGTTATCCACGAGCTGCGAGACCACTTCTTTGGCGCGCTCCAGGTCCGCGCGCACCGCAGGCAATCCGTCGGGAATCCTGACGCGCACCTCGCGGTGTCCCAGCGCGTTGCGGCAGTGCCCCAGGGCCAGGTCCACGATTTCCCGGACCTCGACGGGGGCCAGACGCAACTCGAATTCTCCGGCCTCCAAGCGGGCCATTTCCGCGGCTTCGGCCACCAGGTGGTTCAGGCGGTCGCACTCCTCGTCGATAACGGTCAGCAACTCGCGCTGCTGCGGAGTCTCGCCGGTGGCAGGGGTGAGCAGGCTGGTCACGGAAGCCTTGATGGCGGTGAGCGGAGTGCGGAAGTCGTGAGTGATGGAGTCGAGCAGCGCGGATTTCAGGCGCTCGCCCTGGCGGTCCGCTTCCGTTTTGCCGAGGAGTTCGACGGTGCGCGCGCGCTCCACGGCGATGCCGATGAGCGTGCCCAGCGCCTCCAGAGACTGCCGGTCGAGCCGGGGCCCGGAGATGCCGAAGCTGCCGATGGCGCGGACCCCCAGCCGCACGGGCGCAAAATAGAAGGCTCCCTCGACGTCGAGCAGGGGTTCATTGCGGCTGAAGGCTTCGCGCAGGCGCTCCTCATCCAGTTGCAGGGCGCCGAGACCGGAGCGGTAAAACTTCTGTTTCTCGGGCAGGAACAGCGCGGCCGCTCCGGCTTCGAAGGTTTCGACCATGTGGTTGGGAACGGCGTTCAAGAGCTGAATCACGTTTCCCTCGCCCAGCAGCTTCTGGCTGAAGGTGTACAGGCGCTCGATTTCCCGCCGCCGGCGGTGGGCGGCCTCCATCTCCTTGCGGGCGCGGGCGGCGAGCTGACTGCCCAGGATGGCGGTGACCAGAAAGGCCGCGAGGGCCACCCAGTTCTGCGGATCGGCGATGGTCAGAGTGCCAATGGGGGGAAGGAAGTAATAGTTGAAGGCCAGCATGGCCACAACGGACATGACCGCCGCCACGCTCATTCCCCACAGCGTCGAAACTGCTAGAATCGCCAGGAGGAAGGTGAGCGCGACCGTGGTCTGGTTGACATGCAGCAGCCGCCAATAGCCGAAGGTGACTCCGGCAACGATGACGAGCGCAGCGGAGAGCTGCAGGACCTGATCGAGAAGGCGCCGGCGCATGCGCGTATTCTACCCCAGGCGCGCAGGAAGACCCGGCAGGAGGGTCCCGCGTTCCGGAGAGCGTGCCGGGTGCCATGCCAGCGCTCCCAGGGTGCAGGCGGCAAACGCGGAGAAGCATTCCCTTGACTAAAAAACCCGAAGAATGGCTGGCCGTGGCCACGCCCCCGGAAAAATCCAAGGGCACGCTGAAACTCTTTCTGGGCTACGCCCCCGGTGTGGGGAAAACCTTCAGCATGTTGAGCGAAGCCATCCGCCGGCGGAGCCGGGGAGAAGACGTGGTGATCGGCGTGGTGGAGACGCACGGGCGCAAAGGGATTGAAGAGCTGGCGGCGCAGCTGGAGACCGTTCCGCGCAGGAAAATCGATTACAAGGGCACGCTGTTTGAGGAACTGGACCTGGACGGGGTACTGGCCCGCCGGCCGCAAGTGGCCCTGGTGGACGAGCTGGCGCACACCAACATTCCCGGTAGCCGCCACCGCAAGCGCTACGAAGACGTGCAGGAGCTGCTGGACGCCAAAATCGACGTGCTCTCCACGCTGAACATCCAGCACATCGAGAGCATCGCGCCGCAGGTGCACGCCATCACCGGCATTACCGTGCGCGAGACGGTGCCGGACTGGGTGCCGCTGACCGCGGCGGAAACGGTGATGGTGGACCTGACTCCGGAAGCCCTGCACAACCGCATGCGCCGCGGGGACGTGTACCTGCCGGAGAAAATCGAGCAGGCGCTGAAGCACTTCTTCCGCCGGGGCAACCTGATCGCGCTGCGCGAGCTGGCGCTGCGGCAGGTGGCGGAGCAGGTGGACCGCACGCTCGCGTCGTACATGGATGCGCAGGAAATCCAGAAAAACTGGGCGGTGCGCGAGCGCATCGCGGTGTGCATCAGCTCCAATCCGGCGGCGCAGTACCTGATCGCACGCTCCGCGCGCATGGCCCGCCGGCTGGACGCGGAGCTCTATGTGCTGCACGTGGCGGACCGCGAGGACGAATTTCCGGAGAACCGCCGGACCCTGAATTCGAATCTGCAGTTCGCGCGCAACCTGCACGCCCAGGTGGTGCAACTGGAGGGTCCGGACGTGGCCGAGGCGGTGATCCGGTTTTCCCGGGACCGGCGCATTACCCAGGTGATTTTCGGGCGCTCCGCGGTGCACGGGTGGAGGAAGTGGCTGTACATCTCCGCGCTCTACAAATTCCTGCGCGAATCACCGGAAGTGGATGTGCATGTGATCACGCAGGAGAGCGAGTGAGCGCGCGGCGCGCTCAGTGCGGTTCGAGCGCGTTCACTTCCCGTTCCATCGCCTCCAGGCGCGCCAGGGTTTGCTGAACCGCGGCCGCGCCGGCGCGGCGCGCGGAGCGAGCGTGCTCCAGGGCGCGCTCCGCGATGTGCCCCACTTCCTGGAGCAGCTTGCGAATCTCCACTTCCAGGCGGCTGCGGCTCTCCTGCACCCGGTCCAGCAGGTCGGATTGCACGCGCGTCGCGTTCATTTCCAGCAGGTGCAGCAAGAACTCTTCGGAGGCGCGCTCGATCATCCGGTGGGCGCGGGCCAATCCCAGCGCTGCATCGCCCAGATGCCGGAGCGGGGAGGCCGGCTGGGCCACGTGGATCAGATCCTGAAAGGTAAAGCGCGACGGGACGCGGAAACCGGAATCTTCGTCCAGCGCATTGGGCATCCGCGCCAGTTCGGTGATGCCGGAAGCCGCGAGGCGCTTCAGAAAATCGTTGCCGAAGCCCACGAAGCGCGTGGCCACTTTGCGGTATTCCTGCTCTGCCCGGGCCTGCTCGGTCTCCAGCCAGGGGAGCACATGGCGCTCGGCCACGGCGCGCGCGCAGCGCATGGCGTCCCGGCGGAACCGCGGGCCGTAGCGCCGCGGGAGAGGGCGCAACGATTCCGCAAGCTCTGCCCGCGCGGCGGGAGCGGCCTGCGCCAGAAATGATTTGCGCTGCTCGAGAAAGGCGTCGGAAAGCCGATGCTGTTCCGCGGTGAGCAGATAGCCCAGCTCGCGGATGGACTGGTGCGCGTCCGCCAGGGTGCGGCGCAGGGCGGCAATGCGGCGCTCGGATTCCTCCAGCGGGCGCAGCAGAGCGTCGCGCTCCTCGGCGATGACCGCCAGGACCTGCTCGCGCACGCGGCGCAGGCCGCGCTGGCCGGCGGCCTGGATTAACGTGCGGCCGGATTCCGCGACCAGGTGTTCCAGCGCCGCCAGCAATTTTTCCCAATCGCGCAGCGGCCCACGCTTTTCCAGCCGCTCCAGGGCGCTGGTTTCGTAAATGGCGGCGAGGGGACGCCCCAGGCGCTTCTCCAGCACTTGCCGGGTGAACGCCTGTGCCGCCGCGCGTTCTGCTTCCGTGACGCGGTCCGCTTTGTTCATCACCACCAGCAGGTCTTTCACCTGGCGGCCAACCGCCTCGACCAGCGCCAACTCTTCTCCCGCGATGGGGGGATCCGCGCCCAGCACCACCAGGGCGGCGTCGATGTGCGGGACAAACGCCTGGGTGGCCGCGGTGTTCCCGGCAAACACGGAACCCAGTCCCGGCGTATCCACCAGGCACATTCCGGAAGAAAGCAGGGCGCTGGGAACAAAAACCTCGACGCCGGCCACGCCCTTGGCGTTCTCCGGATTGCATTCCTCGGAGACGAATTGGCCGAGCGCTTCGGGGGCGATCTCCGCCCAGGAACCGTGCCGGAAACGCACACGGGCGCCGCGGGTGGGCCCGTAGCGCACCACGGTCGGCACAGCAGTGACGGGGACGACTCCTGTGGGCAGCAGCGCGTCTCCCACGAGTGCGCAGAGCAACGAGGATTTGCCGCGCTTGAATTGCCCGACGCAGGCCACGAAAAAGCGCCCCTCGGAAACGCGTTCCGCGACCGCGCGTGCGGACTGCGCAATTTCTGCCGCGCCCAACTCCTCTGCCAGCGCGCCCAAACGCAGCAGGGCGGCATCTGCCGCGCACTCCGGGACCGCTCCCGCCGGTGGCTGGGGATTTAGGGTCATTGCCCGGCGCCCATGTGAGCTGCGCGCTGTGTGGAGATTCCCTGCATCAGGTAATCCACGTGCATGAGGCGCAGTTTAACGCGGCGGCCATAGTGATAACGCGGTTCCACCGCCATCGCGCACATTTTCACAATGGCGCCGGGCAGCCCGCGGCTGAGGCGCAGCACTCCGGCGCGCAACTCCTGGGAATCGAGAGCGGCGAGCGAGAAGCGGCGCAAGCATCGCTCGAACAGAATTTCGGCCTCGCGCTCCGGCAGGCGCCCGACGTGCAGGCGCAACTCGGGCGTGTAGTAGAGACTCCAGGCGTAGCCGATTTCGTCGCGCGTTTTGCCGCGAGCCAGCAGCCAGACGCAGGAATCATCGCGCCACAGCCACTCCTGGGCCAGCCGCGCCAGAGCCGGACTGAAGCGCGGAGCATGGTCCAGGATGAGGCACAGACGGCGCTCACGCACGGCATCGCGCAGGAGCAAACGCAGCCTGCCGCTGGTGCTGCTCTGGATGGCGCGCGCCGAACCGGCCTGCGGGCCGGCGTCACGGCCGCGGGGGCCGCCCGGCCGCGTGTGCGGCAGGAAGAGTTGCCGGGCCACACTCTGTAGCAGGGCGTGGATGCTGATGAATCCCGGGACGTAGACGCAAGAGTCGCGGTCTTCGGGGGGAAGGGAATCGAGCAGGCGCCGGACCAGAAAGGTCTTACCGGCGTCCGCCGGGCCGTGAATCAGCAGGGGGACTCGGGCGTGGAGCGCCTGCGCCAGCGCCGCCAGTTCCTTCCGGCGTCCCACGAGCGGTTCGGACTCAGGCGGCTGGGGCATCGGCTGGGGGGCACTTGCGGCAGAACACGGCCTATTTTTTGGTACGGTGCAGGATGACGTGCACCTTCTCCAGGGTAATCAAACCGCCGCCGATCATGGCGTCCAGCCTCGGCATGATGCGCTCAATGCGCTCGCTATATTCCACCACCTCGATGACCACGGGCAGGTCCTGGGAGAGGCGGAGGATGTGGTCGGTGTGATAGACGCTGGAGGCGCCGAAACCCCCGATGCCGCGCAGCACCGTTGCACCGTAGAATTTCTCTTCGCGCAGCAGCTTGACGATGGCCTGGTAGAGCGGTTTGCCTTCGAATTTGTCGGATTCACCGATGTGAATGCGCATCAGCGTGCGGTCGCCCTCGAATCGCTCGTGTGTCATGGCATCTCCTAGATGCGGTTGGCGGCGTGAACGCCCAGAAAGGTGCAGGCCAGTCCGATGGTGACCGAGGCCAGGACGTAGGATGCGCCCCCGATCCAGTTTCCGTCCTCGAACATTTTGACGGCTTCCCAGCTAAAACTGGAAAACGTGGTGTACCCGCCGAAGAATCCGATGGTCATGGCAATGCGCATTTCCGGAGAAATGACCATGCGGTTCAGGGTGAGCTGGCCGAGGAAACCCAGAAGCAGACAGCCGGAGACGTTGACCACCAGCGTGCCGGCGGGAAACCCGGGACCGGCGCGCTGCTGCACGATGCCCTGGAGCCCGTAACGAGTCAGCGTGCCCATCGCGCCGAAAACGGCAATCAGAAAGAGTCTCACGATAGTCCTCTCCAGTTACGGGTTGGGGCGGCCGGCGCTCACGCGCGGCCACCCCGCAGCGCCGCAGATTGCGCGCCGGTTTCCGCCGCTCCGCAACGCGCCCCGAGCGCTTGCAGATCACTCACCATGGCGCGCTCTTCCTCGCCGGTCAACTCCGCGCCGCTCAGCGTGCGCTCCGCCTGCGCACGGTACCCTTCCGCGTAGGAATCAAAGCGCCGCTTCATCTGCTCGATGGAACGTTCGCACCACGCGCGCAGCAGGGCGAAATACGTGCGCAGGGCTTGTTCCCACTCTGCGCCAATCTGGGCCGCGAGCCGCCCCGCCACACGGCGCCGCGCCGCGGCCTTGCCGAACAGGCCGGCGATGGAAGCGCGCGGCAACTCCAGCGGCTTCTCGAACTCGAACACCGGGGTCTCGCGCAGCAAAGATTCAAATTCCTCCGCCGCCGGTGCGCCGGGCAAGCCCAATTCCTGGGCGGCCGCGGTCAGCTCGCCGGCAAGCGAACCGGCCACCGCGCGGAGTTGCCCGTGGAGCTGGCGCACACGCTGCTGCACAAAATCAGCCAGCATCCGGTTCAATTCCAGAGACCCGTCACGCGGTCCCGCCTCGCCCAGCCCCACCAGGCGGGCAGCGGCTTCTTCGAGCGCTTCCTCGCGCCTTTCGAGAATTGCCGCGCAGGCGCGGTCACACGCGGCGCGCATTTCTTCCAGCCGGCCGGCGGCCACGCGCAGCCTGGCTTCGGCCGATCGGGCTTGGTCCTGCTGGTGGTGGCTCACTCCCCGGGCGCGCTCCAGGCGCAGGCGCAGAGAGGCGGCCACCGACTCCGCCAGCGCGCCGATTTTCCGCTTCACCGAGGCGGCTTTCATCTCCCGGCTCTTCGCGCACAGCGGGGCGATACGCTCTGTGAACCACCGTTCCAGCGATCCACGGTGCGCAGGGAGCGCGCTGAGCGGATACACGCGAAACGAGATGTGAAATTCCGATTCCAGGTGCTGCTCGACGTATTGCACCAGGCGGGCGCCGTCTTCCGCCGACAGCAGATCCGATTTGCTGAGCAGCACTTCCGCGGGCACGGCGGCTTCGAGCAGTGCTTCCACCGTGCGCAGGTCGTCCGGGGTCAGCGTGGAGGCGGAATCGATGAGCACCACCCCCAGATCGCATTTGGGCAGATAGGCAATGGTCTCTGCCGCGCCGGCGGTCGCCAGCGAGCCGAGTCCCGGCGTGTCCATAAAACTGACGCCGCCTTCGAGCCGCGGCGCGGGCAGCTCCACCTGAATGCGCGCCACGTTCTTCCGGTTGCCGGGATTGTGCTGTTCGGTCACGAATTCCGCCAGCCGTCCGACTTCCAGCGTTTCTGCGGCGCGTTCCGCATATCGCACGGTAACGCGCGGCTGGGGGCCGTAGGCAACGCGGGTCGGCACAGCGGTGATCGGGGTAATGCCCACGGGCAATATATTTGTGTCCAGGATGGCATCCAGCAGAGACGATTTGCCGGAGCTGACCCGGCCGAACACGGCAATCTCAAATGTCTGATCTTCCAGGCGGTCCAGAATCCCGGCGAGGGGCGCGCGGAATTCCACCAGGCCGCGTTGCGACACCACCTGCTCGAGCCGGGCCAGCAGCGCCAACTCGTCCCCGGTGTTCGCCAGGCGCTCCAGGCGTGCGTGCAGGTCCGCACTGGGTCCCTGCGCGAGGAAGCGCGACACGCGAGACACCAGGCCTTCCAGTTCGCCGACGATGCCGTTCAGATCGGTGGAAACTGCAGGAGGCACCGCGCCATAGCCGCGCATGTATTTTGGCTTCAGCTCCTCGACGGCAATTTCGATGGAGCCCAGCGCGGCGCGCACCGCACGGGTGGAGGGAATTTGCGGGGCGTCGCGCGCGATCCCCTGTCCATCCAGCACCCGAGCCAGTTGCGCGCGGATGCGTGCGATGTAGTCTTCGATGGTCCTGCGCTGCGCGGGAGAAATTTCCGGCACGTAGCGTGGAAAGGCCGCCTTGGAGGCCGCGGCGTTCAGGATGGCTTCGATATCGGACAGCAGTCCGTCAATATAGCGGCAACTCACGCTCAGGTGGCGCGACTGTGCGTCGTTCAGGGATTCGCGGACGGGTTCGCGATTCTCGCTCATGGCTTCTTCAAGGCCGGCGCGGCGGAGTGGCGCTCGCGCTCCGCGAGGCGCGGCTCCGATTCCCAGCCGGCCAGAAAGTCTGCGGCATGCTCCACGGCATCAATCTCCGCGCCGAACGCCTCTTTCCGGTGGCGTTCGTCGTACTTCTCGAGAAACGCGTTGATTTCTCCGGCCAGTTGGGCCGACCGCGCTTGCAGAATCTCCCACAGCTTCTCCACCCGGGCATGGGAACTCCACGCAGCCAGGGCCATCGTGCCGTGCGGCAGACAAGTTCCGCCGGCGGAGATCGCGCGGGAAAACTCCTCCCGCTCCGCGACCCACTCGAGAAGCCTCACGAACTGATCTTCGCGCTCTTTCCCTTCCAGGCAAAAGATACAGTTCCTGCCCGGAAACATGGCCGCTTGTTTCCTTCCGGGGCCCGCGGGCGGAAACAGCCGGCTTCGGCGCCGGCCGGCGCGAATCTCCCGGGCCTCGCCGCTGGCGCGCGGGAGAACCTGGCGGCACAGGATGGCGAGTTCGACGCAGCCGACGCTCCAGCGGTTCACGCCCAGGCGCATGGCCCGGCGGAAGTGCTGAGCGCAAAACCCGCCGCCGGCCAGAAACCTTACCAGAACGTGCGCCGTAGTCATGCCCTCGTAGAGAAAGGAGTGCAAAGAGCGTGATTCTGCGTCCGCCAAGGCGCGGCACACCAGGCAGCCGCCGCGCTCCAGCCCGTGGCGGAAGACGCTGAGGGCGTATTGCAGTTCGTCGCCGGTGTTCGCCTTGGGCATGGGTCCTTGCTGCCGGCTTTAGCGGACCACCAATACCGGGCAGTGCGCATAACGCAGCACCTTTTCGGAAGTGGAGCCGATAATCATGCGCTCGAGCCGCGAGACGCCGCGGCGCCCCAGGATAATGAGGTCAATTTGGTGCGATTCTGCGCGGTGCACAATCTGCTCCACCGGGTGGCCGACCACAATCTCCGTCTCCAGCGCCACTTCCAGTTTGATTGCACGGGCGCGAATGGTCTTGAACTGCGCCTCGAAGTGCTCGCGCGCGTCGTCCAGCATCGCGTCCAGTTCGACCATGGTGGCCGGCTCGGGAGGGCGCGCCACGGCGAAGAGCAGCACCTGCGAATCGAGAGACGCCGCCAGCGCCAGGGCGCACTCCGTGGCTTTTTCCGATTGCGCGGAGCCGTCGAAACCCACCAGGATTTTCTTGAATTGTGAATGTCTGCGCCCCATGGTTCGCTCCTGTTAATCGGTGGCGGCGGCAGCTTCCGTCCGGGCCGGCTCTTTCTCGGACCGGGGGAGCAGATGCCGCGGCAGAAACCACTCGTTGGCTACCATTGTCGGAATCACCGCGCTGGCAATCACTGTGGCCACAAGATGGGAGTACTGCGTCTGGTCGATGATCCCGTGGCTCAGGCCGAAGAGCGCGGAGATGGTACCGAAGGTGAGACCGGTGGACATCATCAGCGTGTAATACAGGCCCTCTTCGCCCTGATAGCGAAACGCTTTGACCGTGGGGTACAGGCCCAGCATCTTGGTGACCATCTTCGCTCCGAACAGCGCCAGAAACACCAGCGGCGCGCCCACCAGCACGGGAACGAGGACGAAAGATCCGGCGCGAATGAAGTAGAAGGGGGTAAGCAGGCCGAAGGTGAGCGTGCGCAGCCTGCGGATGAGCGCATGGTCTTTGCCCACGGTTCCGGCCAGGACCATGCCGATGATGTAGGCGGGAAGCACCGCCTCGCTCCCGGACCAGACCGCCAGCCCGCCCATCCCGAACAGCAGAAAGAGCAGATACTTCGCTTCCAGCTCGGAGACGCGCCCGCCGTATTTGCGAAAGAAGCGCGGCGTCAGAAAGGGCAGAAGGATGAAAATCCCAGTGCTCGCGACCACGAAGACCAGGGTCTTGACGGTGAACGGCGAGAAGATCAGCCCCAAGGCAATCACCGTGCCGAGGTCATTGATGAAGCAGGCCGCCAGGATGGCTTTCCCGAAATCGGTGGTGTTGAAGCCCAACTCCAACATCACCGCGTAAACGACGGCCACGGAGGTGGTGGAAAGCGCCACCCCAGCCAGCCAACTGGAGAGCACCGTCCAGCGCAGCACATAATGTGCGACCGCCGCGCAACCGAGAAATGGCCCAAAGAAGCCCACCAGTCCCACCACCGTGGCTTCTTTCCATTTCACGCGGAAAATAACAGGGTCCAGCTCCGCACCGGCGAGGAAGGTAAGGACGATTGCGCCGGTTCCGGCCAGAAAGGTGATCCATTCGGTGCGCGCGCCCAGCCCCTTGGTGCCCACCAGGGCCCCGATCACCAGTTGGGCCACCGTGCCCACCACGATTTCCGTGAGCGCAGTGGAGATTTTGAACCAGATGGCCAGCAGCGTAGCCAGCAGCGCCAGTCCCACCCAGATAGAGGCCAACACCCAGACATTTTCCATGCCCGTCTCCGGCTTCGAGTTAGTCTGGGATCGTTGCCGGAAGAATGACTCCGCGACACGATCCATGTCAGGAGTCATCATCTGCCCCGGCAAGAGGTGGGACAGCGGTTGGAGGCGAACTCCTTCGCCCTCCTTCACAGAATACTATCCATCCCCACCGGGGTCAATCACGCCAAATCCTGCCTTCCCTTCCGCCTGGTGGGGCGACTCTCCCGCTTGGAGCGCGCGGATTGCCAGCAGGGCGCGCAAAGCAGGGTCAATTCTGGGCCGCGCGCCCGGCATCTGCCGCCGGGCGATCTCCGCCTCAATTGCCGGACCGGCGACGGAATAATGCGCGCGGAGCGCCTCCTTGGCCTGCAGTTGCAGGAACCAGGAGGCGCCGGAAAGGAGAGCGATCAGCCGGGCGGCGGCCGCGTGCCGCTCCTCGTCCCGCCCGGCGCGCAGGGCAATTTCCGAGGCCCGCAGGGCTAGCTCCGCATCCTCGGCGAAAACCAACTGCCGCAGTTGCGCCCATTCGGAGGGAGCCACCTCCAGGCCTCCCAGCAGCCGCAGCGCCGCGCGCCGCCGTACTTTGCTGCTTCCCATTTCCGCCTCGGGGCTGGGCAGCGCCTCCAGGCTGGCGGCCAACAGTTCCGTCCGCGCGCGCGCGCCCAGCCGGGCCAGAGCGGCTTCGGCAGCTGCGCGGCACACGTCATCCCCCAGCGCGTGGATAAAATAGGCGCTCATCTCCGCGCGCTCAAATGTCCCCAGCGCCTCCAGAAGCCCCGGTAGCATGCGGGATTTCGCCAGCGTCCTCAGGAATTGGTACACTTCGTCCGTCGGCCATTTGGCCAGCGCGCGCGCCGCGGAACTGAGCACGGCCTGCTCGCCGTACCGCACAATCGGATCCTGGATTTCACGGGAACCCTGTAGGTATTCCATCAGCGCGTCTCTGGCGTTCAACTCCGCCAGCGTTTCTACGGCCAACTGCCGCGGCTGGAAGATGGCACGCGGCGGCTTCTCCACCAGGAAGCGGCGCAGTGCGGGAACGGCACGCGTCCCGCACCCCACCAGCGCGGCCGCGGCCATGCGCCCTTCCATCAGGGATTCGAGCCCTTCGACGATCCTCTCGATCTGATCGTCCGGAAGCTCCTGGGGACCAGGCCCAGTTGCTCGAGGGGTGGTCATCGGGCTCCTTGGCCGACCGGCAAGCGGCCGGTGCGCAGCACGTGAATCAATCCCTCCTGCAGGGCAGGGCTCAGGCCCATTTCCCGGATTTGGTCGGCAGTCTCATCGATTGGGTAAGCGAAGGACTTGAGTTCGAAGATTCCGTTTTCCCAGACCGCGTAGCACGATTCGGGGTTTCCCGTTTTCGGTTGGCCCAGGCTTCCGGGGTTTACGATGGTGCAGGTCCCTTCACGCCGGACGAACGGAGTGTGCGTGTGACCGGCCAGCAGTACGTCTGTGCCCGCCTTTGCTGCTTCCTCCGCCCATCGCGGCGAGTCCGCCGGGCAATAGGCATAGAGCGGATCGGAAGGCACGGCATGACATAAATAGACGTGAGCGTCCTCCCGTTTTAACTTCACGCGCAGCGGTAGCTTGCGCAGCCATCGTTTCTGCGCTTCGCTGAGCAGCGCTTCCGTTTTCTCCTGGGTGGCGCGGGCCATTTCCCGGTAAGCGGGCGACGCGAAAGCCGCACAGTCATTTGCCACCGCGTGGTCGTGGTTGCCGCGCACGACGCAGGCGGCATGGCCGCGAACCCAATCGACCACCTCGGCCGGCCGTGGGCCATAATTCACCAGGTCGCCAAGAACCCAGAGTTCGTCGTAATCGCCTGGAAGCGAGGTGAGCGCCGCGAAGTTGGCGTGGATGTCCGAGATGATGCAAATGCGCACGGTGCGGCCTCGCGACGGTGGGCACTACTTCACGGAGCCGGGTGACGGAAGCATTGCCCGGATGAATGGCTCCGCGACGTTGCGCTCGCCAGGAGTCATCATCTGCCCCGCACAGAATGGAAGGGACAGCGGTTGGAGGCGAACTCCTTCGCCTATGCAACCAACATAATGCGTGCGTGAGAAATGTCAACCGGTACGGGACGAGAAGGCGGGACGCGCCGGAGCCGGGCCGGGTAGCCAGGGGGCAAGCGCCCCGCAGTTGACTCCGAAGTCTTTCCTGAGCATGATTCATCGGCGGGTGTTGGAGTTCGCCCTGAACCGCCCCCGATTGGGGCAGATGACTCCTGTGAAGGCTTGTGGTGAGCCGGGAGTTGTCCGCTTTGCCCCACCCGCTCCCGGCACCGCAGACCTTTTCAGAGAGAGCCAGACTCGGCGAATGTGCACGCCCCGGCACGCGTGTGCGGGGTTGGCAACGGCCATGAGCACAGGACCCGGCACGCCCGGGGAAAGGACCGTGGGCCGCATGAGCACGTGAAGCCGAGCCGTACTGCTTGGCGAGCGGGGCAGCTTTCCCGCCGATCCGGGCGCGCCGGCGAGACATCATGACCTTTTACAGCATACTGTTTGAAAGACCTGGCGACGGCTCCGAAGTCAGGAGCACGGAAGCGCCCTGTTTTTTTCGGGACTTGAATCTCGACCAGGTCGTCGCCGGCATTACCGCGGATTGGAAAGAGTACGACCTCGCATCCTTCTTTTACGCTCCGCTTACCGACCTGGACGCCATCGCCTACCGCCAAGAAGTGGTGGAAGATCTCGACGACCAGTCCGTGTTGCAAGCCATCAGGTTGTTCTCTGAAAAAATGCGCGCCACGCGCCGGCTCCTGGCCGAAGCAAGGGAACTCCACCCCTACCGGCGCGCCAGCGAGCGATTGTTCCTGGGAGCAGCCGGCGCGTACTGCGAGGCCGTCCAGCGGTTGCTCGAGAACCTGCGCGCACTCGTCCTGAAATCGCGAGGTCTGCGCGCCTTCCGCGATTCCCTGGAGGGGTATCTCGCCGGCGCCCGATTCCGCACGCTCGACGCGGAGATGCAGGACCTGAAGTCGCGCCTCGCCGCCATCCGCTATCTTCTGCTGATCCGGGGAGCCCGCATCACGGTTCGCCAGTTGGAGGGAGAGAGCGACTTCAGCGCGGCCGTCGAAGAAACGTTCGAGAAGTTCAGGCGCGGAGGTGCGGGTGACTACTGGGTGGAGGTCCCGAAATGGGAGAGCATGAACCACGTCGAAGCCGAGGTGCAGGAACGCGCGGCCCTGCTGAATCCGAAGACCTTTTGCGCCCTGGAACGATTTTGTTCGGACCACACGGACTTTCTCGACCCGGTGATCTCCCGATTCGACCGCGAGGTCCAGTTCTACGTGGCTTATTTTGCCTACATCGCTCCCTTACGGCGCGCCGGCTTGAGCTTCTGCCGCCCGAAGCTTTCGGGGGATTCCAAAGAGATCAGCGGGCGGCAAGCTTTTGATCTGGCCCTGGCACACACCCTGGTCCGCAAACGGACTGCCGTGGTGTGCAACGATTTCTTCCTCCGTGGCCCGGAGCGCATTTTCGTCGTATCCGGGCCGAACCAGGGAGGAAAGACAACTTTTGCCCGCATGTTCGGCCAGATGCATTACCTTGCCGGCCTGGGATGCCCTGTTCCTGGAGAGCAGGCGCGCCTGTTTCTCTTCGACCGCGTGTTCACTCACTTTGAAAGAGAGGAGGTTCCCGGGAATCTGCGCGGCAAACTCCAGGACGATCTGGTGCGCATCCGCGAAATACTGGACCAGGCAACGCCATCCAGCGTGGTGATCCTGAACGAGATCTTCGCCTCCACCACGCTGAAAGACGCCGCCTTTCTCGCCAAGGAAATTGCGGTCCGGCTCTCCGCGCTGGACTTGCTGGCCGTTTGCGTCACCTTCCTGGACGAATTGGCGTCGCTCAATCAGCAAACGGTCAGCGTGGTGAGTGCGGTCAAGCCCGAAAATCCGGCCGAGCGGACCTACAAACTCGAGCGAAGACGGGCCGATGGGCTGGCCTACGCCCTGGCGATTGCCGAGAAGTATCACGTCACTTACGACTGGCTGACGAAGCGGATCAAGACATGAAGGCGCTCTTGATGCACCGGGACCGTGATTTCGACGTTTACTCGCCATTGCCGTGGAATGTCGAGGCCCTGACACAAGACCTGGGTCTGGATGCAGTGCTGCAAGCGATGGCCGGCGGCGATGAGCTGGTGTTGACCGCGGCGCGGAAGGCGCTCCTCCCCGGAACCGAAAACGATTTGCAAACGATCCTGTATCGGCAAGCAATCGTTCGAGACGCGCTGGAAAACCCCGAGATCGTCCGGGGGCTATACAATTTCGTGGGAGAGGTAATCCAGACATCGAAAAAACATAGCTGGGGAATCACCAGCCATTACCCATCCTCCATGCTCTATGGGGCCACGGACCTGCTGGAAATGTTCTTGACCAGGCTCCGGCAGTTGCGAGGCATTGCGGAGGAAAAGGCGCAGGGATTCCAATCGGAAGGATTTACTGCGCTGTTCGCGATGCTGAAGCAGGAGTTGAGCGAAGAATTCCTGGCCACGATCCATGCGCATTTGAATACCGCGAAACTTCGCAAGGGACTGCTGCTCAGCGCGGCGCTGGGGGAAAGCAACGAAAGCACCAACCTGGTCCAACGGACGGCTACTGGCAAGAATCAGAGCTGGTGGCACCGGATTCTGGGAAAAGGGCCTCCTGCCTACACATTCGAGCTTCATGAACGCGACGAAGCGGGGGCCAGGATCCTGGGCAAAATTCGGGACCGGGGGACCAGCCGGGTGGCCGTCGCTCTCGCGGAATCCGCCGGCCACGTGCTGAGCTTTTTCGCCATGCTGCGAACCGAGCTGGCATTCTACGTAGGCTGCATCAATCTTCGCGCGCAACTGGCCTCCAGGGGGCTCCCGGTCTCCTTTCCCGTTCCGTCGCCGGCAGGCGATCGAACCCTCCACTTCAGCGAAATTTACGACGTCTGTCTGGCGCTCCACCTGGAGAAAGGGATCGTGGGAAACACGGCAAGCGCTGAGGGGAAGAATCTCATCCTGGTGACCGGCGCGAACCAAGGCGGGAAGTCCACCTTTCTGCGCAGCATCGGCCAGGCCCAGTTGATGATGCAGTGCGGGATGTTTTGCGGGGCGGGAGCCTTCGCTGCCGGCGTTTGCTCCGGCGTGTTTACTCACTATAAGCGGGAGGAAGATGCCGGAATGAAGAGCGGGAAGTTCGACGAAGAAATGGCCCGCCTGAGCGAAATTGCCGATCACGTGGCCGCGGACGCGATGCTCCTCTTCAACGAGTCCTTTGCCGCCACCAACGAGCGGGAAGGCTCGGAGATTGCGAAGCAAATTGTTTGCGCCCTGCTGGAAAAGCGGGTGCGGATTGTCTATGTGACCCACCTGTATGCATTCGCGCATGCCCTCTTCGCTGAGAACCGGAAGGACATTCTCTTCCTTCGCGCGGAACGAAAAGCCGATGGCGCGCGAACTTTCAGGCTGCTGGAAGGAGAGCCCCTGGAAACCAGCTATGGTCCGGACCTCTACCGTCAGATCTTCACGGTATAGGCGCGGTTCCAAAGACAGCCACGGCTTTCTCCCGCCACCACCGCAATTGTGCTAGCGTGCCCGTACATTCAGCGGAGCAGGGAACCGGATGAAGAGTTCTGGCAAAGGCGCGAAGGACGGGAACGGCGCAAAGCGGAGACCCGGGAGGCGAGCGGGTTCGAAGCGGATGAGCTCGGGCAGCCCAATGCCAGCCACCAGCGACCGTGGCCAGGCGGAGAAGCGGGCTGAGCCCCGGGCGAGCCGGCCACACATTCCTGGTTATGGCATAGCGGGAGAAACGGAGGGCCGTGGACTACTTCCCTGGACCTGGGCTGAGCAGAGGCTGGGAAAAAGCTGGAATTATTGGCTGGCCACCACGCGGCCGGATGGCCGGCCGCACGTGATGCCGGTTTGGGGCCTGTGGCGCGGGGGCGCCTTCTGGTTTTCAACCGGCGAGAAGACGGTGAAGGCGCGCAACCTGGCCGCCAACCCGCGCTGCGTGGTTTGCACGGAGCGTGCGGACGACGCGGTGGTCCTGGAAGGGGTGGTGGAATGGGTGGAGGCATGCGCAGAGCTGGGACCGCTTTGGCAGGCCTATCAACAGAAATACAAATGGAACATGAAAGGGACCGGATTCTTCCGCGTCCGCCCGGCCGTGGCCTTCGGCTTGATCGAGAAGGGCGAGCTGTTCACGCAGACGGCCACACGCTGGATCTTTTCCTGAGGCGGAGTGCCGCGGCCATCCTGCGTTACAATGCTGCGCGATGAGCGCGGGTCTGCGTACCGAGGAACTCAAAAAGGTGTACCGCAGCGCGCCGCCGATGGCCGCGCAGCAGGGCTTCATGTTCGGCGCGTCGCGGGGCGGCCGCCCGGAAAAGAAAGACGTGGAAGTGGTAGCGCTGGCCGGACTCACATTCGAGGTACAACCCGGAGAAATCCTGGGCCTGCTGGGCCCGAATGGCGCGGGGAAATCCACGACGGTGGGAATCCTCACCACGCGCATCCGTCCCACGGGGGGCCGCGCATGGGTGGGCGGCCGCGACGTATGGCGCGAGACGGTGGCGGTGAAACATCTGTTCGGGGTGGTGCCGCAGCGGCCGAATCTGGACTTCGCGCTGACGGCGCGGGAGATTCTGACGTTTCACGGCGCGTATTTCGGCCTGCCGGCGCGGGAATCCCAGCAGCGCGCGGCGGAACTGCTGGAGCGCTTCCAACTGGCGGAGCGCGCGGACCAGATGGTGCGCGGATTTTCCGGCGGGATGATGCAGCGGCTTTCCATCGCGCGGGCGCTGATGCACGATCCCGCGGTGCTGTTTCTGGATGAGCCGACGGTGGGGCTCGATCCCCAGACGCGCCTGGTGGTTTGGGACCTGATCCGCGAATTCAACCGCCGCGGCAAGACCATTCTGCTGACCACGCACAATATGGATGAGGCGGACGCCCTGTGCCAGCGGATTGCCATCATTGACCACGGCCGGATGATCGCCTGCGACTCGCCCGCGGCGCTGAAAGCCTCCGTGCCCGGAGGCTGGCTGATCCGCCTGCGATTCAGCCACAGCACTCCGGAGCTGGCCGAGCGCCTGCGGGCCATCGACGGAATCCGGGAAGTGCGCCCGAGCGGGGATGGCGCGGTGGACCTGTACGCGGATCGCGGGGGCGCGCTGATTCCGGCGGTGGTGGGCGCGGCCTCCACGGTGGGCGCGGAGATTCACGACGTGCACCTCTCCGAGCCCAGCCTGGAAAACCTGTTCCTGCTGCATACGGGAAGGGGGCTGCGGGAATGAACTGGAAGACGTTTTTCGCGCTGCTCTCCCGCGACGCGCACGTGGCCCGGCGCAACATCCTGCCGGTGCTGGTGCAGAACCTGATCCAGCCGATGATGTTTGTATTTGTCTTCGGACGGATCATGACCGGAAGCGGGCTGCTGCCGGTGGCTTACAAGAACATGCTGCTGCCCGGGATCATGGCCATCACCATGGTGATTTCCGGGGCGCAGGGCGTGGCCATGCCGCTGATTGCGGAGTTTCAATTCACCAAGGAGATTGAGGACCGGTTGCTGAGTCCCATTCACATTTCGTGGATCGCGATTGAAAAGATCGCGGCGGGAATGATTCAGGCGCTGGCGGCGGGACTGGTGGTGATCCCCGCGGGCTGGCTGCTGATCGGCAGCGGGCTGGACCTGAGCGGCGCGCGGCCCCTGGTGCTGGTGGCCGTGTTGCTGCTGGTGGCCATGCTGGCCTCAGCCTCCGGGCTGGTGCTGGGCTGCATGATCGGGCAGACGCAAATCGGCATGATGTTTACGCTGGTGCTGGGCCCGATGATTTTCTTCGGCTGCGCGTACTACCCGTGGAGCACTCTGGCGCGCTTCCCGATACTGCAGAAGGCGGTGCTGGTAAATCCCCTGGTGTATGCCAGCGAAGGATTCCGCGCCGCGCTGGTGCCCTCGATTCCGCACATGGCGCTGCCCGCGGTGTTGACTGCCCTGGTGCTCTTCGACGCCGCGCTGGTCTGGCTGGGCATTTTCAGCTTTGACCGCAAAGCAGTGGGCTAGGCGGCGCAGCTTCAGGGCCTGTCCTGGAAGGCAAACTCCGATTTGATTCCGCTGAGGATCTTGCCCCCCATCTCAGCGTAGGGATACACGGCGTAGTTCACCGGCTCGGCCGCCTGCTTGGGCGCCAATTCCAGGTCGCGCCCGGTGGTAAATTGCACGCGGTTCACGTCGTGGGCTCCGAAGAAGTAGTCTCGCTTCTCCGGATGCTTCCAGGCTTCGGAGGCATCCACCGGAATCCAGCCGTATTCCTGAACATAAAATTCCGCCCAGCAGTGATAGCCGCCAATGGCCCCGGCGGCGGAGTTGGCGGGCAGCGGGAATCCAATTTCGAACTTCGCGGGGATGCCCGCGGCGCGGGCCATGCCGATGAACATGCCATGAAAATCGGTGCAGTTGCCTTTCTTCGCGGTGCAGAACCAGGCGGCATCGCCGCGGCCCCAGCCGTCCCCAGTCTTGTCGTATTTCATGGTGGAGACGACGTAGTTATAGATGGCCCGGGCTTTTTCGAGCGGGGTGTTCAGGCCTTTGGTCTGCTCCGCGGACATTTGGCCAATCACGCCGGTGAGCGGCACCAGGCGGTCCGCTGCCAGGTAGCGTTTTTTCTCCGCGGGAGTCAGCGGATCCCCTGAGGGAGCGGGCGCCCCGTCCAGCGCGACGCGGTGCTCGCGGCGCAGCGCATCGAAGCGCAAGGTCACCACCATCCCTTTTTGGGCCTGGGCCGCGGGCACATCAAAGTAGGCAAATTCGTTGTGATAGATGCCGTCGCGCCGGACCACGTGTTTCACCGGCGCGGTCACGTCCAGTCCGGTAATCTGCTGGTAGGGGCTCGACTGGGGCATGGGAATCCACAGATGCAGATTCTCCCGAGCCTCCGGCATCGGCGGAACCTGGACGGTGTAGTTGAAGGAAAACTTGCGGATGGGAGCCTGGGAGTCGGTGGCCGGGGAGCGGCGGGGGATGCCGCGTCCTTCCGCCAGCAGGGCGATTCCCAGCGCGGACAGCGTGATGAGCGCCGTGACCACGGCGCAGCGTGATCTTAACTTCATGGTCGTCTCCTTTTTAAGCGGCTGGAAGGGCGCCGCGAATGTGGTGGTGCAGGCATGGTAGTTCCTTTGGGCCAGGGCCCAGGCGCGCATTGTAACGCTCGACCGGGTGGAATTGAAAGGCGAGCCCGGACCCCGGGAGACTCAGGCCTTCTTGCGAGCAGCACGGGTGGTGCCGGGCCCGCCCGCGCGGTACCAGGTGACTTTTCCGCCGGCCACGTTGGCGAAAAAGCGGCCGCGAGCGGTGGCAGGTCCTTCCGGCACTTCCGTGAACTGCATGATCTTTGCGCCCTTGCGGGCCATCTCCGCCCAGCGCGACGCGGTATCCGGGTTCTGCTCGATGCCGCGCAGATTGCGGCCTTCAAAGGTGAAATCCACTTCCTTCAGGCGGCGCTTGGGAGTGAGGCGCACGCGCAGGGTGCGCCCCTCGAGTTCAATCTCCTCCGCGCCTTCCAGCAGCGCGTGCCGCCAGATGGCCAGCAGGATTTCTTCAAGCGTCACGGCTTCGCCGCCTTGGCCCGCGCCTCAATCATCTGCCGGAGGCGTTCGCGCATCCATTCCGAGGCGCCCGGGGCAATCTTTTCCCGCCAGGCTTCCATGCGCTGTCCCAGGCTCTCGATGTTGCGGAACAGGTGCGGGCTTTTCATGGCCTCGCGCCACGCGGGCAGCAGAGGCCGGAGGCGGTCATACACCGCCCAGGCCTCTCCGTTCGATTCGAAGAACATCTCGTCGTCGATCAGCCCGCGGTTCACCAGGCTGGCAGCCATGTCCCAGTAGCTGCTGACCATGCGAAAGCTGGCGTTCTCACTGGAGCCGGGGGGAAATTTGGTCATCAGGTCCTGCGGCGAAGACGCGTGGCAATCCTGGATGAACCAGTCGCGCGCCTCCCGCATCCGCGGGTCGCGCCGCAGCTCGTAGAGCCGCAGCATCAGGTTGGCTTGTTCGTGCGTTGCTTGTCCCATGATTTTCTCCTTTGCGTCACGCCGAGTATAAGCCGCCGCGCCCGCGCACGGCAGAACGGCGAGTCATTTCCCCGGGAATTGTCTGAATTTTGTTACGGGCAAAACAGCGGGGCGCGGGCGAGAAGCAGCCGGGCCGGTTCAGATCCGCTGGTTTCTTTCTACCAATTCACGGGCAGGGCTGTCAATCCGTGCCCGCGCGGGCCGCGGAGGCGCCGGTTTCCTCCGCGCCGGCGGCGGGAGGCGCGGGCTGGGGCGTTCCGGCTGGATGCACCAGAACGACCCGCTGCTCGGAAGAAAAATCGACGCCGTCCTGGTTGAATCGGGCCACGATGCGGCGGCGCAGCTCGCGGGCCACGTCATACTGGCGCAGAGGGGCGGTGCGCACCTGGACGCGCACTGTGGAGCCGGCGGGGGAAAGGGACTCGATTCCCAGGACGCGGGGTCCATCCACCACCGCCGGAGCCCAGGCGGCATCCGCGCGGAAATCGGCGGCCACGTGGTCCAGCGCGGCCAGGGCGCGTTCGCCCGGATCGCCCGCAGGCACTTGCACGTCCAGGAAAATTTGGGAGAAATCGCGGCTGAGATTGGCGAGGACGCGGATTTCTCCGTTGGGGACGTGCACCAGCGCTCCCTGCTGGTCGCGGATGACGGTATGTCGCAGGGTCAGCTCTTCGACCCGCCCGGTGACGTCTCCGATTTTCACCGTTTCGCCCACCACGAACTGGTCTTCGAACGCGATCAGTGCCCCGTTGATCCAGTCGCGCACGACATTTTGCGCGCCAAAACCCAGCGCCACGCTGGCCAGTCCCGCCGCGACGGTCAGCGGCGCCACGCTCACGCCCAGTTCCGGAAGCGCGGTCATCACCGCGAACCCGGCGATCAGGATGGTTCCCGTGCTGCGCAGCAATCCGGCCAGCGTCTGCACCTGCTTCTGCCGCAGGGTGGAGGCGCGGCCCTCCTGCCCGGCCGCAGCCACCACCCGGCGCTCGAGGACGCGCAACAGCCGGGTGAGGGCGAAGGAAATTCCCAGGATCCACAGCAGGTGAACTACATTGGCGATGCGCCAGGATTCCCAGTGAGCGGAAAGCCACGCGGAGAAATCGCCAAGGCCGGCGTTCTGTTCCATTTGAGTTCCCGAGTATAGCACCCCGCGAGACTGCTCTCCGCAGCCGCGCGCGGCGCGCGTGCGCAAGCTGCTCCTGCGCTTGACGCTCCCGCCTGCCCCGCCTAGACTGGATTTGCCTGTTTGCGCGCCCGTAGCTCAGCTGGATTAGAGCACTAGCCTCCGGAGCTAGGGGTCGGGGGTTCGAATCCCTCCGGGCGCGCCACTTTCTATCGGTCCAGCCCGGAGAGATGGGAAACACAAAGTACCGGCTACATAGGTGACAACTTCGGGCGGGCGGAACGTTGTGCATCTTGACCTGGAACTACCCGGCAGGCCCCATACAAATCCCCCACCCTTCCCTCCGCGGACTCCGGAACGGATGGAGTACCCTCACGACTTAACGCAGTGGTAAACTAATGCTGTGTTATCCTCTCTCGGTGCGTGGCACCCAGAAAGTCCATAGGGTCGCAGAAACTGGGCCACCCGGCGAGCCGGCGACAGCAGTTTGAGGTGTGCGGCGCCGGCGCACATCTTGCCGCTCCGGGAAGGGGCACCCTCCTGCGGCCTGAGATTTAACGATGTTGTGGCGGGTCGTCCGAAAGCTCCTGGTAAGTCGGCTGGCCGGGCAGGGCTCCGAGGTGGGGAAGGTTAAATCCACACTGGAACTCCGGAGACGAAGCCGCCGCGGAAGTTCATGCTGTATGTTGAGAGCCGCGAGTTCGCCATCGGCCCGGGACGCCGTTGAGTAAAAGAAGGCCACCCCGCGAATTCAGGGTGGCCTCCGGTTGCGAGGATTCAATCAGCCGGGCGAGCCCTACTGGCCCATGTACTGGGCGTGCACGTAGATGCCGGTATGGACGTTGTAGACCAGGTACCAGCCGATGTGGTCCGGGTCGTCGTAGACGACGAAGTCATCGCCGCCGCAGGTCCAGCACCAACTTTCGCATTGCGCCCAGTCCCACGGCGCAACTTCAAAGTAGAAACCTCCGGGGAACCAGAAGCGGTGGAGGTTCAGGTCCACGCGCAGCACACGGTAGCGGTAGGAGGGCCCGAAATGGGCGAAATGGCCATGCGCAAAGGGATGGTCAATATGAAACCGCGCATCATTGGGCGCTTCATGCCCATACCAATGGTTGTTGCTGACGTGCGGACGGTCGCTGGTCCTGCCATCTTCGAATTTGTGAGTTTCTCTGGCCGCCGCGGGATCGGTGCGATGCTCCGGCGCCGGCGGAATCTTTCCGCCATTGGCGCGCGGAGGATTGGCGTGCTCCTGGTGCTTGGGAGCTTCCTGCTTCGGTTCCTGGTGCTGCGCAAATGCGGGCACGGCCAGAAATAGGGCGAGCACAAGTGCCGGGCTGAGATAATCCCTCATCGAATTGCCTCCAGTCTGTCTCTGCGCGCCAATCGGGTTTCCTGCGCGGCGCGCCCTTACCTTAGTCCCATCACCCGGGAATTCGCAAGCCGCGTTCCACGAAGGGCATCTCCAGCCCATTGGATTCGCAGGGGTTGTGGCTGTGGTGGATTTCAGCCGGGGAAGATTTACACAGGGCGTGGCGTTTTGCGCGTGGCTGGTGCGGGCAGAAAGCGAGCGATCGGCTTCTATTGTCCGGGCATGGGATGCGCCGCTTCATTGGCATGCGGAACAAGCTGCCGGTAAACAGAATCGGGAATGGGGGATTTCCAGTGTCCTGTGGCCTTGGCGAAGCCGGTGATTCCAATGAAAAGTGCCGCGATGCACACCGCCATGGCCCACGCCGGCATCCTGGCGGCTGCACGTCCGGCGGTCGGTTTCTTCGGCCATTCCAACTCCAGCGCGTTTTCCGCCGGGCAGGCAGCCACGCAGAGCAGGCATCCGGTACACTCCGCGGATATCACAGAAAGCAGACGGTCCACCGGCAAGAGCGCGGGGCAGGCGCGGGCGCATTTGGCGCAATCAATACACCCAGGAGGATTCCTGCGCACGCGCAGCGGGCTGGCCAGCGAGGTGAGCCCCAGCAAGGCTCCATAGGGGCAAAGGTACCGGCACCAGAAATTCGGCAGAAACAGAGAAGCCACCGCCAGCCCGGCAATTACCCCGGCGGCGGTCCCGCCCATGAACCGGAAAAAATTCAGCATCTTCACGTCCGCGATCAGGCCGTAGGGAGAATGCAGGAATCTCTCCAGGCCTTCCGCCGACATGCTGGAGACCGCCCACACGAAAAATCCCAGGAGCAGGTACTTCAAGCCGCGGAGGGGGAGATCCAGCCAGCGCGGCGCCCAAAAACTCCGGCGCAAGATTGTTTGTCCCGCGCGCCACAGCCATTCGGAAATCGTCCCGATCGGGCACAGCCAACTGCAAAACGCCTTTCGCAGCAGGAAGGCCATGGCGAGAAAGGTGAGCAAGAGAAACATGGCCGCGGGATGGACGTCTGGCACGCGGCCGGTGAGCAGCCAGTAACGCAGGTTCATCATGCCGGCGATGGGCAGCCAGCCTTCCACGCCCGCCGGGCGGGCCACACCAATGCGCGCTGCTCCGGATTCATACTGACGCACCCAGATGAAAAACTCGCCGCCGAGCCAGACGTTTAGCAGCAGGAATGCGTATTGAAAGGCGCGCCGCCAGGCCTGGGACGAGTCGCGTACCGTTCGCCGAATCCAGGACTTTTTTCCGGGCGCACGGCGCTCCGTTCCCGGTGCATTGCGGGCGAGTGGAGGCACAGCTATTGGAGGGAAATTTTCCCCGAAGGCCGGCGTGGCCATGCGCTCTCCTAAAGCCGGTAGCCTATGCGACCGCGCGGGCTCCGCACAGTGACATCTGTCACACGCGTTTCGCGGATTCCCGTGGACACCCGACGGGAAGACTGAGCGCGGGGTCATGCATGGGGAGCAAAGGCGCGGCTCCGCTTGGTGCTCGTTGCCGTCCAGTGGCAACCGGAAGTCCAATTATTTGCCGCACTTCCCGGCCCTCCCTTCCGGGAAAGCCTGCATCTGAAATAAAGGGGAATCCTTACCTGGCTCGGGTGGTGCCCGAAGTCATGGATAAGGAGGACCGTGATGTTTGACTGCAGTTGCAGCCGGTATTTCTTCTGCCACCAGAGTCAGCACACCCCGAAATTGGGATTCTTACCGCTTACCCTCTCATTGCTACTTGCGTTGTTCGCGGCATTCCTCACCCCGGTGCCTGTCCGTGCGCAGGGCCCTGCAGGCGACGGGTGGTTAAAAATCCACGTAAAGCCGAAGCAGGCCTACGTGTTCGTGGACGGCCAGGCCATCCGCGACGGCGGACACACCATCGCTCTGCTCGCGGGCGATCACCAAATTGGCGTCTACAACTACGGATACACACCGAAGATTCAAGAAGTACACATCAACGCCGGCGACACCTCCAATCTGAATGTGGATCTGGAAGCGACCGGCGCTCCGGTCTCCGGCCCGTTTGGCTACATTGAATTCAAAGGTCCCGGGCGCGCCGCGGTGCTGCTGAACGGCAGTACCCCGGATTATTTCGTGGGCCACGTGGACGAATTCAATTGGGATTGGATTTGGCACCAGCGGCTGCTGGTCCATCCGGGAACGTACCAGGTGATGGTGACCCGGGAAGGGCAGACCATCTGGAGCGGCCCGGTGACCGTGCAGGCGGATCAGAAGGTAGTCGTAAATCTGAACAAGCACGGAGAGCAGAAAGTGAAGAACTGGCCGACGGGATCACAACTCGGCGATTTGCCCCGCTTCCATGCCGGGATTGCCAGCGCGACGGTGCCCGTGGCGCCGGTGACGGCGCAGTTAGCGGCGCAGCCGGCGGATATCACCTGCGGCCAAAGCACGGCACTCAATTGGAAGTCCACCGACGCGGTGGCCACGACCATCAGCAGCCTGGGGAGCGTGCCGCATGACGGTGAGCGTTCGGTGAGCCCGATGCGAACTGCCAGCTATCAAATCACCGCCAAGGGCCCGGGCGGAGTGGTGACAAAAACGGTGACTGTGGACGTGAACACGCAGCCTACGGCCACGATCAGCCTGAATGAGCCGATCGTGCACTTCCACAAAATCGGCGACAAGGTTGTCTCCGACGACTCCGCAACCTTGCAGTGGTCCACGTCAAACACGGATCAGGTGACCATCAGCCGCCTGGGTGATGTCCCCTCCAGCGGCATCCGCACGGTTCAACCCGATCCGGAACAATTCAGCAGCGGCCCGGTGGACGAGGAAGTCGCGTACCAGATTACCGGGACGAATGCCTGCGGCGGGACGGCCACTCAAACCGCGATGCTGCATGTGGTCGGCTCGATTGATCCGGCGCCAGCGGTGAAGCTGGCCAGCGTTTTCTATCCCACGACCTATCCCACGCCAAAGCATCCCAAGCTGGGCCTGGTGGCTAGCGAGGAGAAGATGCTGGCGCAGGCCGCGGATCGCTTCAAGACCCATGAGGAGTACGACGGTCAGGCGCGCCTGCTGTTGGTAGGCCACGCCGACGTCCGCGGCTCCCACAACTACAATCTGAAGCTCAGCGAGCGCCGGGCGGAGCTGGCGAAAAACTACCTTGTGTCCCGCGGCATTGATGCCGAGCAAATTGAGATTCAGGCGCAGGGCAAGTCTCAGCAACTGACCATGAAGCAGGTGGCCATGCTGCAAAAGAAAGACACGGAAAAACCGGAGCATTGGATGACCCACAAGGTCCGGGATACCTGGCTGGCCTACAATCGCCGCGTGGACATCCTCCTCGAGCCCAAGGGGGTGCAATCAGCGAGGGTGTATCCCAATGACGCCACCGACGCACGCATCCTGTGGCAACCGGCTCCGCCCAGTCTTCGCGCCGTGGAAGCCGCGTCGACAATGCCTCAGGGCGGCGCGATGACTCACACCGGCGGCCAGGGACAGTAAGCCGCTGGGAAACACGCGTTCGCGGGGCATGCCGCAAGCAATCGCAGGGGCGCGCCGTACCCGGTGGCGCGCCCCGGCCACGACTGTGGTGAGCGATTCCGGTACACTCGCTGCGAACCATGCTCCTGGCCATTACCCGCGAGGTTAGTCCGTCGCTTGCGCGCTGCGAGTTGAGCTACGTCCCGCGCCAAGCCATTGATTTGGCACTCGCGCGCGAGCAGCACCGCGCATACCAGCGATTGCTGGAATCGCTCGGCGCGAATGTGATCGCGCTGCCCGCGGAGCCGGACATGCCCGATTCGGTATTTGTGGAGGATCCGGCGATTGTGCTGGATGAACTTGCGGTGATCCTGATGCCGGGCGCGGAATCGCGCCGCGCGGAAGCGCAATCGCTGGCCCGGGCGCTCGAGCCCTTCCGCACGCTGGCCCGGATCGAGCTCCCCGGCACATTGGAAGGCGGCGACGTGCTGCGAGTGGGCCGCAAACTCTTTGTGGGCGCAACGCGCCGCTCAAACGCGGAAGGCATTCGCCAGCTTGCGGCCATTGTTACGCCGCACGGCTACGAGGTGATCCCAGTCGCAGTCCACGGATGTCTGCACCTGAAGTCCGCGGTGACCAGCCTGGGTGCCAACACGCTGCTGGCCAAGCGCGACTGGTTCGATCCCGCGCCGTTTTGCGGGTCGCGATGGATCCGCGTGACGCCGGAGGAGCCGCACGCGGCCAACGCCCTGGCCATCGGGGAGACGGTGATTTTCCCCGCGTCGTTTCCGCGCACGCGCGAGCGCATGGAGCAGGCTGGCTTCCGCGTCGCTTCCCTGGACATCTCTGAATTGCAGAAGGCCGAGGCCGGGCTGACTTGTTCCTCGCTGCTCTTCGACGCCTGAGCCTGGGCTCCAGCGGCATCAAGGGTAGCCACGGCCAGTGCGTTCCTGACCGTGGGCACGTTCGGGATTTCGCGGCATTTGCGGTCTGGGCTGAAGGCATTCAACCGGCAACGAAGTACTTTCCTGTGTGCCGGGAGGTTTCCGCTCGGTCACCGACCGATGGAAAAAACGGAACGTACCCACGGTCAGGAAAGCACTGACCGTGGCTACCTCTTCCCTCCTCTTTGCGCGCTCTGTGCCTCTACGTTTGATTCATCATTTCCAGGTGGCCGCGCGCCCGAGTCTGGGCGTTGCAAATGAGCCGCGAGTCGAGTAGAAGTTCCTTTCGTCACCGCGAACTGATCCGGAGGTGCTCTATGGCTCGAACCCGTCTTAGCGCGTGCTTCGTGTTCGTTCTCTTCACTGTGGCGCCGGCCGCCGCGCAGTCTCCTGACGCTGCCCGTGCGCTCACCGTCATCCGTGCCGGCACGCTGATTGACGGCACCAACGGCGCGCCGCTGCACAACAAGCTCCTGTTCATCCGCGGCGAGCGCATCGAGAAAGTGGCCGACGCCGGCGCGGCCATTCCCGCGGGCGCGAAAGTAATTGATCTTTCCTCTTCCACGGTGTTGCCTGGCCTGATTGATTCCCACACGCACATTTTTCTGTGGGGCGAAGACCCGTCCAAAGGCGGCTACGACGCCAATATCCTGTTTCCCGCCTTGGCCCAGCGCGCCGCCCGCGCCACCGTGGCTGCGCGCCGCGCCCTCGAGCAGGGATTCACCACGCTGCGCGACCTGGAAACCGAAGGCGCCGGTTATGGCGACGTGGGAATCAAGGCGGCGATCAACGAGGGCACCATACCCGGACCGCGGCTGTTCGTGGTGACGCGCGCCATCTCCACCACCGGCGGATACAACCTGGAGGGCTATGCGCCGGAACTCGATATGCCCAAAGGCGCGCAGTTGATTGACGGGCCGGTGGAGGCGCGCAAGGCCGCGCGGGAACAACTCGACCACGGGGCGGATTGGATCAAGGTGTACATGACCCACCGCTCCTGGGTGGACCGCTCCGGCAATCTGGTCTCGCAACCCACGCTCACGGTGGAAGAGTTAAAGGCCATCGTGGACGAAACGCACGGCTGGGGAAAGAAGGTGGCCTGCCACGCCTACAACGGTATCGGGATGCAGCGGGCGCTGGATGGCGGCTGCGATTCCATCGAGCACGGCCTGGAGTTGACGGACGCAAACATCGCGCAGATGCTCCGCCAGGGAACCTGGTATTGCCCCACCATCGCGCCTTATTACGAAAATTGGGCCCCGGCGGACACGCCCGCCGGCCGCCGCGATCGCAAACGCACCGAGGTTCACGAGCCCAGCTTCAAGAAGGCCCTGGCCGCCGGCGTCAAAATCGTGTACGGCACGGATATCGGTGGCATGCCGTGGACCACCACTCCCGAAGCCATCGATTTCGACTACATGGTGCGATTCGGGATGGCGCCCATGGCTGCCATCCAGTCCGCAACGTCAAAGGCCGCGGAGATGCTGGAGATGAAGGGGGAAATCGGGGTGCTCGCCCCGGGTGCGTATGCGGACGTGATCGCGGTGCCCGGCGACCCGCTTGCCAATATCAACGAGCTGCGCAACGTTCGGTTCGTGATGCACAACGGTGCAATCTTCAAAGACGATCTCGCGAAGTAATGTGAATCGCTTTGTTTGGGTAGCCACGGTCAGTGAATTTCTGGCCGTGGGGAGCAGCCGGGTTGAAGCCCGCAGCTGACTCCTACTCATACCGCAGGGCAATCAGCGGGTCGACACGGGCGGCACGGCGTGCGGGGAGATAGCCTGCCAGCGCGGCCACTCCGGCCAGCACCACGATGGCGCAGAGCATTGCCAGCGGGTCCGCGAGTCCCACGCCGAAGAGCAGGCTCTGGATCAAGCGCGCCCCGCCCAGCGCCACCGGGACGCCCACGGCGATTCCCAGTCCCACCAGCAGCAGAGTCTCGCGCAGCACCCCGCGCAGGATGCCGCGCGGCTGCGCGCCCAGGGCCATGCGAATGCCGATGTCGCGGGTGCGCCGGGCCACGTTATAAGCCATCAAACCGTAGAGCCCGATGCAGGCCAGCAGCAGGGCAAGGGCTCCGAAAGCGCTGGAAAGCCGCGCGATAAACGCATCGGTGTTCAGCGACTGGTCCACGAGCGATTGCATGGTGGTGACCGTGACGCGGGAAAATGCCGGATTCGTATCCTCGACGGTTTTGCGGATGGCGCGGGTCACGCTCGCCGGGTCCGCAAAGGTGCGCACCATGTAGCCCGCGGAGGTGTGTTCCCACATGGGATGGAAAAAAGGCAGGTAGACGCGCGGGCGCACCCGCTCCCGCAGGCTGTTGGACTTGACGTCGGCCACCACCCCCACGATTTCCGCCTCGCCCGGATTGCCCGGATAGGTGTCGCGCACAATCTTGCCGACGGGGCTGGAATCGTGGAAATAGGTCTGGGCAAACGCCTGATTGACCACGGCGACGCGCGGTGCTGCGGCTGTATCCTGCCGGCCGATTTCGCGGCCGGCCAATACCGGAATGCCGAGCGAGGAGAAATATCCCGGACCGATATGATCCATTCGCGGTTCGACTTCCTCGCCTGCCTTGGGCTTGTAGCCCTCGATGGTGACGGGATCCACGGACTCCGAGTGCTGAAACAAGCCGTTTGAGGAAAGCGTGGCCACGCGGACGCCGGGAATGGCCACGATTTTGTCGAGGATTTCCTGGTGGACGCGGAGAACAGAGTCTCCTTTGTAACCGCCGGGCGCTGCATCCACGCGGAAGAGCAGCAGGTTTTCGCGGTCGTATCCCAGATTCACCTCGCTCAGTTTCCCCAGGCTGCGGAGGAACAGCCCGGCGGCCACCAGCAGCACCAGGGAGACGGCCACCTGCGCGATCACCAGGATTTTGCCGGCGGGCAGGCGGCGATGCGCCTCCGCGCCCCCGGGGCTGGAACTGGCGGCCTTCAGCACGGGAGCGAGGTTCAGCCGGGCGGCGCGCAGCGCCGGGAAGAGGCCGAAGAGGATGGCGGTGAGCGTGGCCAGGGCGAGGGTGAAGGCCAGAACGCGCGGGTCTGGCTGGAGGTCGAGCTGGATGACGGGCGAGCCCACGAAGCTGCCGCGTGAGGCCAGGTGCAGGAGCAGGGCATCGGCCCACTGCGCCAGCATCACTCCGGCCACGGCGCCAAGCAGAGCAATGAGCAGGCTTTCCGTGAGCAGTTGCCGGATCAGGCGGGTGCGGCCCGCGCCGATGGCCATGCGGACGGCAAATTCCTTCTGCCGCACGGCGCCGCGCGCCAGCAGGAGATTGGCGATATTGGCGCAGGCGATGAGAAGGACGAGCCCGACGAGCGCCATGAGCACCTTCAGAGGGTCGCCGAAGGATCCGTGCAAGGTGGAGGAGCCGCGGCCGCCCGGCCGCAGGTTGAGGTACTGATCGAGGGCATGCTTCCGGTCTCTCTCGCTGGCGGAGCGGCTGAGAGCGGACTCGACGTACTGCTTGAACTGAACGTTGATATGCGTGCGCGCCTGGTCGAGGGTCACGCCCGGCTTCAGCCGCGCCATCACGTGGAGCCACATGTGGATGTTCACCACGGCGGGGGTGGCGTCGAGGTAATCGCGGCCGGGATAGACGGCGCCCTGCATCATGATGGGGAGCCACACCTGCGGCGCGTCGCCCACCGTGTCTCCGAAAAACCCGGGGGGGGTGACGCCGATAATCTCGAATGCGGTGCCGTGAATCCGCAAGGTGCTGCCCAGTGCGGAGGGATTCAGACCGAAGCGCTGCTTCCAGTACTCATAGCTGATGACGGCGTAGGGCGCGCCGCCATGCGCGCGGTCCATCTCCGGAGAAAACAGGCGTCCGGCCGCCGGCTGGACGCCGAAGGTGGAGAAAAAGGCGCCGCTGACGAGCTGCGCAAGCGCGGTTTCCGTGGACGCGGAAACCCCCGGCGCCGAGCCGCCGACGGTCACCTCCGCATCCGTGAACGAGCTATCGGCGGCGAAGATGGAACTGAACACATCGTTGCGGTCGCGCAGGTAGGAATATTCGGCCCAGGAGAGCAGGGAGAGCTCTCCCGTATCGCTGCCGAAGGTATGGCCGTGCGAGTCGGGATCGGTGAGGGTGACCAATCGCTGCGGGTCGGCCACGGGGAGGGAGCGGATCATCACCGCGTCCACCACGGTGAAGATCGCGGTGTTCGCCCCGATGCCCAGGGCGATGGTCAGGACGGCGATCAACGTGAACCACGGATTCTTCGCCAGCATGCGAATGGCGTAGCGAATGTCCTGCCAGAAGGTCTGCATCAATCCCACCTCCGCACACGAATTTGGGTGGGAGCCAGCATGCGGACGACCGGGGGGAGGGACGGCTATGTGATTGAAATGAGATAACGTAGGAGCTCTTCTTGGGGGGATTTCGTTGGGGTGCGCTCGTTTTTGGGATTTGGACGTCCGGCTACCGGACACTGCGCCTGCTCTTTCCTGCAGACAGAACGGCGGTCAGAAATCCGAAAGAGATGAGGAGCGCAAAGAAGCTTCTCCGGCAGAGGGTTTCGCGGAATGCCGCAAGCGGTAGCGATGGGGCGGCACTCCGGTGAGCCTGCGGAATGCGGAGGTGAAGTGGCTCTGATCGGAGAATCCGCAGGCCAGAGCGATTTCCGAAACCTGCAGGCGGCTGCAGCACAGGAGCGACTGGGCACGGGCGATGCGAACGCGACGCACGTACTCGCTGATGGTGCAGCCAAAAAAATGATGGAACTGGCGGCTGACCTGGACGGGGTGACGCCCGGCAAGACGCGAGAGTTCGGCCAGAGTGAGACGGGCGGGCTCCTGCTCGCGCAGCATTTCCCGGATGCGCAGCAGCCACGAGGGAATGGAGCCGCGCGGCGGTTGGGCCTGGTGGGCCCTGGAGAGCAAGAGGTGCAGGATCACCGCCTCGATGTCGACCGGAGAGACGTCATCCTTCCGGCGGAACTCGCGATGAAGCCGCGCGCCCAGGGCATCGGCGAAAGGGCGAGGGAGTTCGCCGGGGGAGCAAACGGTGCGGCCATGCTCCGCGGCGAGCGCCAGGATCGGCTGGCGTAGCTCGATGCCCAGGCACCGGCAGCCCACCGGGAAGTAATTTTCGTGCGGCTCTCCGGCGGGAAGATAGCGCACGGTCTGCGGAGGGCAGGTATCTCCTCCGCGGCTGAAGCCGGACCAATGCGTACCGGCGATGACGTAGATGAAATTGGCGGTGTCGTGAAAATGCCGCGCGACGCAGAGCCCGGCGGCGTAGGCCATTTCCTCGATTTTCACCGCCGGCGTTTCCAGCGCGCCGAGAACGCAGCGTGACTCGCCGGGGTAGAGATGGGAAGGCCGCGCGACTGGCGAGCCTCGAGATGGCTCGATGGATTTGATTGCGTGCGGGCGAATCACCGGGAGTTGCCTCTTTGCTTATACGCGGCGGGCAGGAATCCGGTTGCCCGGCGGACCCATGCATTTGGAGCGCGCGCCCGGGGAGCGCTAATTTCTTGCAAGAAGTTCCACGGCGGATGATTTTCAATGGGCGCTGGTGGATCGGGGGCCGGGGCGTGGTTGCCGGGGGAGGAGGAAGATGAAGATCCGCATGCTGTGTTATGGGAGCCTTCGCCGCCATCTGGGCGTGCCGGCCATCCTGGTGATGCTGCTGGCTTGGCCGAGGCCCTGGCGGGTGTGGGCGGAGGAGCCGGGCACACTGGGAATCGTCGTGCGCCAGATTTTTTCCGAGAGGCAACCCAACCACCGGGGCCCTCTGGCCGTCCTGCAAGTGACTGACGATTCGCCGGCGGCGAAAGCCGGGATCCACTGCGGCGACTTCATCTTCGCCGTCAACGGAGTGCCGGTGCCGGGACGCGAATTATCCGAGATCATGGAGAAGGAAATTGACGGACCGGTGGGCGGCACCGTCCGATTGACGATTGCGAGGTTCGACGGCAGCCAATCGGAAATCACCCTGGTGCGGGCGCCCTATCCGCCGCATGTGAACACCGCGTCCGATCCATTCGTGTACGTGGTTCCGGGAGTTTGGGATAACGATCCGCGTTACAAATTTCCCTTGCCCTGGGCGCCGACGCTTTCCTATCACGGCTACGTAGACCTGTACTTTTCACCAAACTTCGGCCGGACGGACTCACCCGAATATCACTCCTACGTGTTCTTCATGTCGCTGGCGGGCACGCACATGATGAGCGCGGAACAGGTGGAGAAGACCATGGCGACCTGGTTTCGCGGGCTGGCCGTGGAGCGAGGCGGAAACTTTGGATTCACGCCCGATCTTTCCAAGGTATCGGGGAGTTATGAGGAAGATTCCGCGGCGGCGCGGACGCCTGGAGGCGGGGAGGCGCGGGCGATGCGCGGAACCGAGAACATCTGGGACACCCACGGCAAAGTCATCACGTTGAATTCCGAAGTCTTGATCCTGAATTGCGCAGCGTCCAACAGCACAGCCTTTTACTTCAGCGCGTCGCTAGAACCGCGCGATGGCCCCATGTGGAAGCAACTGCACGCGATTCGCGATACATTCCGGTGCGCGCGATAGAACTGCGGTGAGAAGTGGGCGTCGCTCCTGAGGAGCCAATGGGCGGCTGCCGCGCACGAACGGGCTCCCAGGCCGACGGCGCGCAGGACCTTCGCAAAACCGCCCAGGGCGCACTGAAATCCCGCGCTACTTTTGGTGCATAATCCCGCCGGCTCCTCGCTTTACGGGCATGCCGGACCCGAATCCAATTCGAGATCCGCGATCGGCGGCGCTGCGCTTCGTGCTGCTGGTCGGGGTAATGAGTTTTTTCGCGGACTTCACCTACGAGGGCGCGCGCAGCATCCTGGGTCCCTATCTGGCCTTGCTGGGGGCCAGCGGAGCCGCGGTGGGTGCGGTGGCCGGCCTGGGCGAACTTGCCGGTTACGGGCTGCGCATCGTCTCCGGACGGCTGGCCGACCGCACCCGGCAGTTTTGGCCGATCACCATTTTCGGCTATGTGGTGCAGATGGCCGCCGTGCCCGCACTGGCCCTGGCTCCAGGCTGGCCGGCCGCTGCCGCTTTGCTGGTTGCGGAGCGCGCAGGCCGGGCCACTCGCAACCCTCCGCGCGACGTGATGCTGTCGCACGCCGGGCGGCAGATGGGAGGCTACGGCTGGGCGTTCGGACTGCACGAGGCGCTGGACCAATTCGGCGCTCTGTGCGGTCCGCTGGTGATTGCTTTTCTGCTGGCCCGCCCCGGAGCCATTGCGGGCTACGGGACGCTGGCGCCGGCCGGCGGGTCCCAGGGCGGGGATGCGAGCTACCGCCTGGCGTTTGCGATACTTCTTGTGCCCGCGCTGGCCACGCTGGCGCTGCTGGCGGCCGCGCGGCTGCTCTATCCGCGGCCGCAGGAAATGGAGGCGCACCCACCCGGCGGTTCGCCGCACTCGAGTGCCGCGGGCCTGCCGCGCGCCTTCTGGATTTATCTAGCCGGCGCGGCGCTGGTGGGAGCGGGCTATGCGGACTTCGCGCTGGTCGCGTTTCACTTCGCAAAAACGTCGAGCGTTACCGGAAGCTGGGTCCCGGTCTCCTACGCGATCGCCATGGGGGTGGGAGGCCTGGGCTCGTTGTGGTTCGGCAGGTTGTTTGACCGCCACGGGCTTCGCGTGTTGATTCCGCTGACCCTGCTCTCCGCGTTTTTTGCTCCGCTCGTATTCTTCGGGGGATTCGGGATGGCGCTGGCCGGGATGGCGATATGGGGCCTGGGAATGGGAGTACACGAATCCATCGTGCCGGCGGCGGTGGCTCCGATGGTGCCGGCGGAGCGGCGCGCGTCCGCCTTCGGTTTGTTTTCCGCCGCGTATGGCGTGGCCTGGTTTCTGGGCAGCGCGCTGATCGGATTCGTTTATGACCACTCGCTGGTGGCGACGGTGGCGGCTTGCGTTGCACTGGAGGTGGCGGCAATTCCATTCATCGCCGTGGCCGCTCGATGGAGTCACACCGCTGCCGCGGACCTCCAAAAACCGCAATGAAATGCTCTTGACACCGATTCCGCCGTTTGCTACACAAGATGTGCCGCCTTTACGGCGGCGTTTATCCAGAGTGGCTGAGGGAACAGGCCCTACGAAGCCACAGCAACCTGGCCCGCGAGCCAAGGTGCTACCTCCTGCCCAGTACGGGAGAGATAAAAACCTTAGCCGGCCGCCAGCCGGTCGGCGAAAGACTTTAGCTCCCTAACTGAAGTTGAACTCGGCGCACGCGTGCAATTTCGCGTGCCCGGCGCGCGTTCTTTTCCGCTGCGGCTTGCGGCGAGCGGAGAGAAGCGGCGTGCCCAAGGTCCGGCGTGTCGGTCGGCGCGGGCACCGCTTTTTCCGGCGTGGCGTGGCGCAAATTTACGCGAACGAGGGAGCAAGGACATGTCCGGGAAGGCAGACGCGGCGGATGATGTGGTGGTGGTGAAGCTGGGGGGCTCCGTGCTTTCCACACCGAAGGCGTACGGCCGAGCGGCGCGATTTCTGCTGCGGCGCCTGCGAGCCGGTGCGGGCGCGCATCCACTGGGCGGCGAGCGCTTTGTGGCCGTGGTCTCCGCGCAGAACGGCTCGACGGACACGCTGGAACGGGCGGCACGCCGTGCCGCGCCGCGCCCGTCAAATCGCGCGCTCGATCTGCTGTGGTCCACCGGCGAGATCCGTTCGGTGGCCCTGTTGACCCTCCATCTGGAAGCGCTGGGAGTGGCGGCCGTGGGACTGAACACCCACGAAACCGGGCTGCGGCTGGGCTGCGGCCCTCGCGCGGCGGGACCGGAGGCCGTGCTGTTTCACGGCCAGCGCCTGCGCGCCGCGCTGGAGGCGCATCGCGTGGTGGTGGTGCCGGGCTTCCTGGCCACGGACGCGGCGGAGACGATTGTCTCGCTTGGCCGTGGCGGCTCAGACCTGACCGCGGTGTTGCTGGCGCGCAGCCTGGGCGCGGCGCGTTGCGAACTGGTGAAAGACGTGCCGGGATATTTCTCCGCGGATCCGCACCGCGATTCCGCGGCGCGGCAACTCCCGGCCGTTTCTTATTCGTCCGCGCTCGGGCTGGCGGATGCGGGATGCGATCTGGTGCAGCGGGCGGCCATCGAGGCCGCGGCGCACGCCGGCCTGCCGCTGATCATCCGCAGCCTGGACGAGCGTGCCCCCGCGACGATTGTCTCGCACGGCCCGGCCGGGGAGTCCGCTCTCGTTTCCAGGGCCGCTTGCGTGCCGAACGACTTTGTAATTTCCAATTCGTGTTGTCACGCCGAACCCGCCCCGGCGGGTGAAGAATCATCTTTTGGGACTATTTAGAAAAAAGGAGAACGGAAATGGACTTCGCCACCAAAACGATTCACGCCGCGCAACCCTCTGAGCCGGAGACCGGATCGCTAATTGCTCCGATCTTTCAGACCTCCACCTACGAGCAGGAGGCGCCGGGCTGCGACAAGGGGTTCAACTACTCGCGGACCAACAATCCGACGCGCGAGCGGCTGGAGCGCGTGCTGGCGGAACTGGAAGGCGTGAGCCACGCGGCGCTCTTTGCCTCCGGGCTGGCCGCGGAAAACGCTGTTCTTCAGGCCTATCTTCGCCCGGGCGACGAAATCATTCTGCCGCAGGACGTATACGGCGGCACCTACCGGATCCTGAACCGCGTGTTTCAGCCGCTGGGCGTGGGGATACGCCAGTTGGACCTGGCAGATTTCGGCGCGCTGGAAGCGGCGCTCACTGCGCGCACACGCATCGTGTGGCTGGAATCGCCCACCAACCCGCGGCTGCTGGTGTATGACATCGCCGCGATCGCTCGCCGGGCGCACCAGAGCGGCGCGCTGGTGGTGGTGGACAATACCTTTGCGACGCCCTATTTCCAGCAGCCCTTCGCGCTGGGCGCGGACCTGGTGGTCCACAGCGTGACCAAATATCTGGCCGGACACTCCGACCTGATCCAGGGCGCGGTGCTGGCGCGCGACGCCGCGGTGTTCGAGCCGGTAAAATTCCTGCAAAACGCCACGGGCGCGGTCCCCGGGCCCTTCGACTGCTGGCTGACGCTAAGGGGACTGAAGACCATGGAGCTGCGCATGATTCGCCACGCGGAAAATGCCGCGGCCATCGCCGCCACGCTGGAAGGCCATGCGCTGGTGCGCCGCGTCTATTTCCCCGGACTGGCCTCTCATCCCGGCCACGAAATCGCCCGGAAGCAGATGACCGGGTTCGGGGGCATCGTGTCGTTTGAACTGGACGGCACGGTCGAAGAGGTGAAAGCGTTCGCCTCTTCGCGGCGGTACTTCACGCTGGGGGAAAGCCTTGGCGGGGTCAAAGCGCTCCTCTGCCATCCCGCCACCATGACCCATGCCTCGATTCCGGCGGAAGCGCGCGCGGAGCTGGGCCTTTCCGATACGCTGCTGCGGCTTTCGCCCGGCTGCGAAAATGCGAAAGACCTGGTGGCGGACCTGGTGGAAGGGCTGGCGCAAATCCAGGCGGCGCGCGAAACAACGCCGCAACCGGCGATTGCCGCCGCGCACGCGGGTTGAGCGCGGCACTGTTTAGCGCGGACTACTTTTTCATTGCTCCTCCGGCGGTGAAGTGCTAGCAATTGCGCCGTATGCGGAGGCCGGGCATGAGAACGTTCCGTTGCAGGCTGATTTTTTCCATCTGCTTGCTTGCCGCCGTGCTGGCCGGGTGCAAGGGCGGAGGCGAGCAGGCCAACACCTTTCGCATCGGGGTGATCACTTCGCTCACCGGATCCACCGCAGCCTTCGGCCAGGCGCACAAAAACGGTTACACCATCGCGGTCAATGAACTGAACGCCAAGGGAGGCGTGCTGGGCAAAGCCATCGAACTGGTCTATTACGACGATCAGAGTCGGGCCGACCAGGCGGTGCAGGGAGTTTCCAAACTGGTGGACCAGGACCGTGTGCCGCTGATTCTCGGTTCCTATTCGAGCGAGAACACCCGGGCGATTGTTCCCGCGGTGACACAGAAGCAAGTGCCGCTGCTGATCCCCACGGCGACCGCGGATAACGTCCTGGAAACCGGCTCGCCCTGGGTCTTTCGCGTGTGCGAAGGCTCCGGCGCCTACGCCCGCGCCACCGTGGACTTCCTGAAAAACAACGGCGACCCGCAAACCCTGGCCATCGTTTATGAGAATACGAATTTCGGGCAGTCCAACGACAAGTCTATGCGCGAGACGGCGGAAAAGGCCGGGCTGAAACTGGTGGACGAGGAGGCGTACCAGGCGAGCTCGCCGGATTACAAGGCGCTGCTGCAGCGCGTGAAGGCGAAGAATCCGGAGGTGATCTACTTCGCGTCCTACCTGCTGGACGCCTCCACGCTGATGCGCCAGGCGTCGGAAGTGGGATTGAATCCCCGCTACTACACCGCGGCCGGCACGGGATTCTCGGCCGCGGAATTCCCCACGCAGGACAAGGGCGCGGGCAAATTCGCCGAATACACATTCAGCGTATCGCAGTGGCTGCCCACGGCGAAGTGGAAGGGCTCGCAGGAGTTCGACGCAGCATTCTTCAAGCTCACCGGGGCGCATCCCGCCTATCACGCCATGGAAGCTTACGCGGCGCTGCTGGTGGCAGCCGCGGCCATCCAGAAAGCGGGGAGGAGCGATGCCACGGCCATCCGCGACGCTATCCGTTCCCTGGACCTGGCGGAGACGCCGTTCGGCCCGATCCGGTTTGACGCCCGGGGCCAGAACGCCCACCCGGTGCTCATCACCCAGGTTCAGGGCGGGCAGTACAAAGTCGTTTGGCCCGCCTCCGCCGCTGAAGCCCGGCCCATCCTCCCCACTCCGCCCTGGAGCCAGCGGCCGTAAGCGGAAATCTGTTTCCTCTGGCGTGTTCCCAAAATCTCCGCGGCGGGGCACAATGCCCCTCAACCGCCGCCGGCTCGGCGTGCGCTTGCGAGGAAACACGTGGACCTGTTTGCGGCTTTGCAGGCCGTGGTCAACGGCATCTTGACCGGCGCGCTCTACGCGCTGGTGGGCATGGGCATGGCGCTGATCTTCGGCGTGATGCGCATCGTCAATTTCGCGCACGGCGCTTTCATGATGCTGGGCATGTACGCGGCCTATGAGCTCTTTCTGCACGCCGGCGTCAATCCCTACTACGGCTTCCCGCTGGTCGGGCTGGGGATGTTCGTGCTGGGCTACAGTTGCTATCAGGGATTGCTGCGCCCGATCCATGGCCGGTCGGACTTCATGCAAATCCTGCTGACACTGGGCATCGGCCTGGCGTTGACCGACGGCGTCCAGCTGGTGTTCGGCGCCGACTACCACCAGATCAACCTCCCGCTGCTCGAAAAAAACTTGCATTTCGGCAGCCACATCACGGTGAACGCGCCCTGGCTGGTTTCGTTTGCCATCGCGCTTGCGGCGGGGGGCGGGCTGTACTTTTTTGTGATGCACACGATGATGGGCCGGGCCGCGCGCGCCATCGCTCAGAATCGCAATGCGGCGCCGCTGATGGGAATTCACCTGCACCGCGTGCAGGCCTTCTGCTTTGGTCTGGGAGTGGCCGTGGCGGCGGTGGCCGGGAGCCTGCTGCTGCCGGTCTTTTACCTCTATCCCGGAGTGGGGGACCAGTTCACTTTGAAGGCGTTTGTGATGGTGGTGCTCGGCGGGATGGAATCCATTGTGGGCGCGGCGCTGGCGGGACTGGTGCTGGGAGTGGTGGAGAGCCTGACCAGCCTGTATTGGGGAAACGAGTGGGCCCTGGCCCTGGACTTCGTCCTGTTCCTGCTGGTGCTTTCCCTGCGGCCGGGCGGAATCTTCGGGAGCCAGCGCGCATGAAGCGCGCGCACCTGCTGCTGGGCGCGGCCGCGCTCGTGGTTTCCCTGCTCGTCCCGCTGGTGGTGCAGAGCGACTACATATTGCAGGTGCTGTTCCGCATTTATCTGTTTGCCGCGCTGGGCCTGGCCTGGAACCTGGTGGGCGGTTACGCCGGACAGCTATCCCTGGGCCACGCCGCATACTTCGGCGCCGGCGCGTATGGCCTGGCGCTGTTCACGCGGGCAGGACTGCCGGTGTGGCTGGCGCTGGTGCTGCTGATCGCCGTCGCCCTGCTCTTCGCGCTTCTGATTGGCGGCGTCTCGTTCCGCCTGCGCGGGCCGTATTTTGCGCTGGCCACCATCGCCTTCGCGGAGGTGCTGCACGCCGCGGCCAAAAATCTGCCACGGGTGACCGGAGGGGACGTGGGTGTGCCGGTGCCGGCGCTGTTTGCCAGTCATGTGCATCGCTCGTTCTATTTTTGCGCGGTACTGCTGACCGCGGCAGCCGCATGGGCCACGGTGGCCATCTCCCGCTCGCGCTTCGGGTATCAACTGATGGCCATCCGGGAGGATCAGGACACGGCGCTTTCCGTGGGCATCCATGCCGCGCGCACCAAACTGAACGCGCTGCTGGTCAGTTCCGTATTCACGGCGCTGGGCGGCGCGCTCTATGCCAGCTTGTTCTTATTCATCGTTCCGGATCAGGTGCTTTCCATTGATCTCTCCAATGAAATCGCCATCGTGGCCATGCTGGGTGGGGCGGGCACCGTGCTGGGCCCCCTGGTCGGATCGGCGGTGCTGGAAACGGCCGCGGAGCTTTTTAAGAATGAGTTTCAGGAAGCACATCTGCTGATTTACGGGATTCTTCTGGTGGTCGTGGTGCTGTTTCTGCCGGAAGGGATTGTGGGAGGCGCGGCCGCGCTGCTGCGCCGCCGGGGCGCGAAGGGCGGGTGGCGCGCGGCGTCCGAATAAGCGGCAGGAGTTCAGCCGCCTGAGGCTGACCACCGAACCCTCACGGGACCGGGCAGGGGGAAGCAGACGGTGCGCACGTTGAGTTGGGAGTGAGTGAAGTAGATGTCCTCGCGAAGGGATGCCTGAGTGGCACTGCTGGAACTCGAACAGGTGGTGAAGCGCTTTGGCGGCCTGGTGGCCACCGGCGGCGTCTCGTTTTGTGTTCATGAAAACGAGATTGCTTTCATCGTGGGCCCGAACGGAGCAGGGAAGACCACGCTGTTCAATCTCATCAGTGCCGTTTTCCATCCGGATTCCGGGCGCATCCGCTTTGAAGGCCGGGACATCACCCGCATCGCTCCCTATGAAGCGGCGCGGCTGGGGATCGGCCGCACGTTCCAGATCGTCAAACCATTGCGCAATCTTTCCGTGCTCGAAAACGTGATGTTGGGCGCGTTTCTGCGCACGCGAAGCCCGGGGAAGGCGGCGGAGGAGGCGCACCGCGTGCTGCGCTATCTCCAACTGGATTCCTCCGCGCACCTGGCGGCGCACGGGCTGCCGCTGGCGGTGCTGAAGCGCCTGGAGATTGCGCGCGCGCTGGCCACGCGTCCCCGGCTGATTCTGCTGGACGAAGTGATGTCCGGGCTTTCCACCGGCGAGGCTCTGGGACTTGCGGAGATTCTGAAACAACTGCCCAAGTGGGGCATTGCCGCGGTGGGCGGGGTAGAGCACGTGATGCAGGTGGTGATGAGCATCGCCCACCGCGTGGTGGTGTTGGACCATGGCGCGGTGATCGCCGAGGGTCAGCCCGCCCAGGTGGTGCGCGAGACGCGAGTAATCGAAGCCTACCTCGGCTCGAAGTACAAGGAACTGGGCCGGTGAGCGAACCTCTGTTGGCGCTGGAATCGGTCGAGGCCGGATATGGCGACTTCCAGGCGCTCTTCGGCGTCTCGTTGAGCATTGCCGCGGGATCGGTGACCACGCTGATCGGCGCCAACGGAGCAGGGAAGAGCACCACGCTGCGCGTGATTTCCGGCCTGCTGCGCCCGCAGCGCGGCACCATTCATTTCCAGGGCCGCGACATCTCCCGCGTGAAGCCTTACGAGATGGTGGAGCGGGGGATCAGCCATGTTCCCGAGGGCCGGCAACTGTTTCCGCACATGAGCGTGGAGGAAAATCTGGCGCTGGGCGCTTATGTGCCGCGCTCCCGGTCCCGCCTGAAGGTGCTGATGGAGGAGCAGTTCGAGCTGTTTGGGCAATTGGCGGAGCGCCGCCGGCAG
>DATIYQ010000011.1:0-15077 GCA_035517515.1 Binatia bacterium | reverse complement strand
ATCCTCACGCCCATCGCAGACGATCCCGCGCAGTTCGGGCAAATCGCCGCCGCCAATTCCTTGAGCGACGTATACGCCATGGGCGGCCGGCCGCTCTCTGCGCTTTCCATCGTATGTTTTCCGGCCAATGACCCACCTGAGCTGCTGGAAGCCATCCTGCGCGGCGGCCTGGAGAAAATGCAGGAGGCGGGCTGCGCGGTGATCGGCGGACACTCCATTCGTGATGAGGAATTGAAATTCGGTTATGCGGTCACCGGCACCGTGCATCCCGCGCGCATCTGGCGCAACGCCGGGGCCCGCCCGGGCGACGTTTTGCTCCTCACCAAGCCCCTGGGCACCGGCGTGCTGGCCACTGCGCTGAAGCAGGAGGGCGTGCTCGGCGCGAATATGGCCGCCGCGATCGCCTCCATGGCGCGGCTCAATCGTGACGCTGCGGAGGCACTTCACGAACTCGCGGCCGCCGCCGGCGACGGGAGCGGCACTTCCACGCAAGCCGGCGCACCCTTGGGCCCCATCCACGCGGTCACCGACATCACTGGCTTTGGTCTTCTCGGCCACGCCCGGGAGATGGCTGCCGCCAGCGGCGTGAGCTTGGAGATTGAGGCCGCGCGCGTCCCGCTGCTCTCGGGAGCGCTTGAGGCCGCCCGCGGCGGCTACCTGGCCGGAGGGCTGAAGAGCAACCGCGAATTCATCGCTGCGTGCGCCGGGTTTGCGGATAGCCTGCCCGAAGAATTCCGCAATCTCCTTTTCGACCCGCAAACTTCGGGGGGATTGCTGGTGAGCATGGCTCCGGAATTCGCGCCCGCGGCGCTGGCGGTGATGGAGCGGCGCGGCGTGGCTGCTCAGTCCATCGGCCGCGCGATTGAAAAATCCTCTCCCATGCTGCGCGTAGTCTGAGGCCGCCGCGCGCCATGGACCCGCTCACGCATGGGCTTTCCGGGGCGCTGGCGGCGCGCGCCTTGCTCCCCCGATTTCCCGATGAGCGCCTGGACCGCGTGGCGCGCTGGGCCGTGGTCCTCGGCTCCATCTTTCCGGATATTGACGTCATCGCCAAGCCTTTCGACCCGGACGATCTCGCCACCATCCGCGTGCACCGCACGGTCACCCACTCGCTGGTTTGCCTGCCGGTGTGGGCCTTTCTGCTGGCGGCCCTGGCGGTGTGGTTTTGCAGGCGCCGGCGGATCCCCGCGCCCCGCCTGGCCGCGCTTACGCTGCTCTTCGGATTCGGCATCGGCCTGCACATTTTGTTCGACTGCATCACTTCGTTCGGCACGCTGGTGTGGAGTCCGATTTCCTGGACGCGCGTTTCCTGGGATTGGACCTTCATCGTGGACCTGGCGCTCACCGGGGTTTTGCTCTACTTCCTGCTGCTGGGATGGGTGGCGGGCGGCGCGGACCGCCGGCAGAGCGCGGCTCGCTCCGCAGTGCTGCTGGCGCTGGTGGGCGGGCTGGCCACGCTCTATCTTGCGGCCTGCTATGCCTTCACGCAGCCGCTCGCGTGGTCCATTGCCGCCGCCCTCTATTTGGCCACGGCCGCGCCGTTGTGCTTCTCCCTGGCCGGCCCCGGCCGCCACTGGAAACCGCAAACCTGGTGGCGCATCGGCGTGCTGGCTACCGCCGCTTATCTCGCGCTCAATGCACAGGCCCACCAGCGCGCCCTCCTGCGCGTGCGCTCGCTGGCCGCGGCCCAGCATCTGGACGTGCGCGAAGCGGCCGCGATTCCCCTCCCACCCAATCTGAACGCGTGGAGTGGCTTTGCGCGCACTCCGCAGGGCACCACCCAGTGGACGATTTCTCTGGCCGCCCCGGCGGCATCCGCACCGGCGCCTCTGGTGGTTCCCGCCGTCAGCGGCGCGCCCTGTCCGGACCTGCTTTGGACCCTCGCTCAGGTTCGCGCCTGGATGCGTTTTGCGCGTTTCCCCGCCGTCCAGTGCCGCGAGGATTCCACGGCGGAAAGCGCGCAGTTCACGGACCTGCGTTTCCTGCGTCCGCCCTTCCGATGGGAATCAAACAGCGCGCGCGAAAAGCCCATCCCATTTACCTGGCGGATTTCCTTCGACGGCCACGGCCGCGTCACCCGCGAAAACTGGGTCGTCCAGTAGCCTTCTCGAGTGGCCCGGGCATTCCTGCCTCCGCTCCCTGGCTGCTCCCCTCCACCTCCGTCTGGATCGGCGGGCCGCCGTTTCCGGACGCGCCAGGCACTCCCGCCAATTGCTGCACGCATGCGATACATCGGAAAATTTGTGGCATAATGCGCCCGCATCAAGGGGCGCCAGGGCTCCCCAACCGAAGTCCTCGACTGGAGGTAACCGTCCATGAACCTTTTCCGCCCGAATTGTCTACGCAGGATGACCCGGGCCCTTCTAATCGCCGCTTTGGCGGCTGCTCCGCTGCTGCTGCCGTCCCCCGTCCGGGCTCAGTCAGACATTCCTGTGGGTGTTGTGTTGCCCATCACAGGAAAGGAAGCAAGGCCGGGCCAGTATCAGCGTGAGGGCATCGAACTGGCCATCAAACAGATCAACGACGCCGGCGGAATTTTTGTGAAGAGCCTGAACAAAAAGCTTCCGGTGCGTGAAGTGTTTTACGACGACGGCTCCGAGTCCGCGCGTTCCGCGTCCCTCACGGAGCGCGCGATGAGTTCGGACAATGTCGTCGCGGTCATCGGCGGCTACTCCACCGCTCTTGGCGAGGCGGAGTCGGTGATGCCCGATCGCTACAAGACCCCGTGGATCACCCCGGGCGCCGCGGCCACCAGCATTTTCAGCCGCGGTTACCAATACACCTTCGGCACCCTCAGCTCGATCGAAAACCTCGGCTTGACCACCGGGCAATTCTTGGGCTGGCTGGTGGACCAAAACAAGCTGAAGAAGGGGCTGAAGATCGCCCTGGCCGTCGAGAATACCGACCACGGCGTGGACTACGTCGCCGGGATCCAGAAGTGGATCGCCGAGCATCCCGGCTACTTCACTGTGGTCTTTAACGAGAAGTTCGATTACCCGGGGGCCACCGATTTTTCCGGCCTGCTGCAAAAGGTGAAAAACTCTCACGCGGACATTTTCCTCTCAGACGCCCACCTGCCCGACTACCTGACCATGCAGCGGCAGTACCTGCAATCGGGCATGTATCACCAGATGATCAGCTACGGGGCGCGGGGACCGGAGGCGGACGCGCGCAAGGCCATGGGCAGCGGCATTGATTACATTTTCGCCGCCATCTGGTGGTCCAAGGATCTCACCTATCCGCAGGTGAAGAAATTCAACACCGACTATCAGGCCTTCACCGGCCACGCTCCCGATTCCTGGTACGCGGCCACCTCCTACGACGCCATGCGCATGCTCGCGCAATCCATCGAGCGTGCCGGCAAACTCGATAAGACCGCGATCCGCGACCAGTTGCGCTCCGGAGAGCTGAAGAATTCCATTTTGCCCACCCAGGTGCTGAAGTTCGGCAAGACCGGCCAGGTGAGCAACCCGTTCGTCATCGTGCAGAACAAACCGGACGGAAAAGTGGACATCGTGTTTCCTCAGGATGCGGCCACCGGGCCGCCGGTGGCGCCGAAGCCGCAGAGTTAGGCCCGCTCCCTGGGCCCGGAATCAGCAGGCGCGCGGCGGCTGCGCGGGCCGGTGCGCCGCGGCGCGCAAGAGGGTTGAATGACCTTTACGGATTACCTGAATCTGCTGATCTCCGCGGTGCTGCTGGCCGGCACCTACGCGGCGGTGGCCGTGGGCATGACCGTGATTTACGGCGTGATGAAAATCGTCAACCTGGCCCACGCCGGCTTCCTCATGCTGGGCGCCTATTTTGTATATGAAGTCCACGAGCGGGCAGGGCTGCACCCGCTCCTGGGAGTGGCCCTGGCATTTCCCGCATTTTATTTGCTGGGCATGGCGGTGCACTGGGCCCTGGGCCGGGGCATTCCCGTCTCCGATGAACCCACGCTGGCCTCCTTGCTGCTCATGTTCGGCCTCTGGCTGGTGCTCCAGAATCTCGGCTACCTGGTCTGGGGCACCAGCGACCGCGCCATCCTGACGCCGATGACCTTTGCCACCCTGCGCTACGGGGAGATCACCATCCCCAAAATCGGGCTGGTGGTGTTCGTCAGCGCCGTCGTTTCCCTGGTGGCCCTTGAATTCGTGCTGCACAAAACCTGGTTTGGGCGCTCGGTGCGCGCGCTGATCCAGAACCGTTACGCGTGTCGCATCGTCGGCGTTCACGTGCAGCGCACCGCGCGGATGACCTTCGGCCTGGGCATCGCCTTTGCCGGCACCGCCGGGGGCCTGCTGGCTCTGTTGTTTCCCTTCAGCCCGGACTTCGGACGCCCCTTCCTGTTGCGCTCCTTTGTCATCATCGTGCTGGGCGGCCTGGAGTCCTTTTCCGGGGTTTTTCTGGGAGCCCTGATCCTGGCCCTGGTGGAAACCTTCAGCATTCTTGCCATCCCTTCCAGTTATCAGCCCGCCATTTCCTTCAGCCTGCTGGTCGTCGCGCTGATCGTCCTTCCGGGCGGAGTCGCCGGAATCCTGGCGCGGAAGCGTCGCCTGGCGTGAGTCCAAAAACCGAGACCGCGCCGGAGAGCTTGGCCCTGCGGGTTCTGCGCGCCGGCATGCCGCTCCTGCTGTTGGCCGTGCTCCTGCTCCTCCCGCTGGGAGACATTGGCGCAAACCGCACCAAAGTGCTCTTTCTGACCTTTGTCTGGATCTGCGCGAGCGTGGCCTGGAATATCCTGGGCGGTTTCGCCGGGCAGGCTTCCTTTGGTTTCGCCGTGTTCTACGGGCTGGGCGCTTATACCTCTGCCGTGGCAATCAATGGGGGAATAAATCCCTATCTGACCTACGCGCTTGCCGCCGCCGTGGCCACCCTCGCGTCCCTCTTCATCGGCCTGCCCACGTTCCGGTTGCGCGGACCGTATTTTGCAATCGCCACCATCGGCGTGAGCGAAGCCGTTCGCGTAATCATGACCAACCTGGGATTCACCGGAGGTGCCAGCGGCTACCGCATCACCGAACACGTGCCCTTCCGGCAGACCGAGCATTACTACACCGGGCTGGCCCTGGCTGCCCTGGCGGTGGCCGCTTCCATCCTGATTCGCCGCTCGCGCTTCGGGCTCGGGTTGCGGGCGATTCGCGACGATCAGGAGGCGGCCGCGGACAGCGGAGTCAATCCCTACGCCTCAAAACTCGCCGCACACGCCGTCGCTGCGGCCCTCACCGGCGTGGCCGGCGGCGTCTATGCACGCTACGCGGCCTTCATTTCTCCGGACGGAGTCTTTGCCTTCCAGCGCAGTGTGTCCATTTTACTCATGCCCATTATCGGTGGCGTGAACACCATCTGGGGTCCGGTGCTCGGCGGGGGCGTCTACGGCGTGGTGGAAGAGGAGCTTTCCGCGCGCTTCCCGGAGTTTCATCTGCTGCTCTACGGTGTGCTGGTGATCCTGATCATTCTGTTCGAGCCGGGAGGCTTGATGGGCCTCCTCGGACGTTTGCGGCGCCTCATACTGCGCCGCCGGGTGGGTGCATGGCAGCCATCTTGAAACTCGAGGCCGTGACCAAGTACTTCGCGGGGCTGGCCGCGCTCGATGACGTGAGCTTCGAAATCCGCGAGGGAGAAATCGTCGGCCTGATCGGTCCCAACGGCGCCGGAAAAACCACCCTCTTCAGCATTATTGCCGGCTCGCAGGCCCCCACCTCCGGCAAAATCACCTTCCAGGGACGCGACATCACCGGCGTCAAATCCTTTCGCGCGGTGCACGCCGGCATCGCCCGCACCCACCAGATTACCCGGCCCTTCCGCTCCATGACCGTCCGCGAAAACGTGGAGGTGGGTTTGCGCTTCGGACGCAAGGGCGGCGGCGCCGCCGCAGCCCGCCACGGGATCGACAAAGAGGTCCGGGACATCCTCGAGCTGGTCGGCATCCAGAATCTTGCGGAGATGTCCAGCATGACCCTCTCCGTTGGCGACCTGAAGCGCCTGGAGCTGGCCCGCACCCTGGCCGCGCGCCCCAATCTTCTGCTGCTCGATGAAGTGTGTGCCGGGCTCACCGAAAGCGAAATGGCCTCCATTCTGGAGCTGCTCCGCCGCATCCAGAAGCTGGGCACCACCATCATCTACGTCGAACACAATCTTCGCGCCATCCTCTCCACCTGCCACCATGTGGTGGTGCTGAATTTCGGAAAGAAGCTTGCCGAGGGGCCGCCGGAACAGATGCAAAACGATCCCGCGGTGATCGAAGCCTATATCGGAAAGAAAGCGGAGGCCTGAAGTTTCTGCGTATGGAAGACCTGCTCAAACTCGAAAATCTGGAAGTGGCCTACGGGCCCATCCAGGTGGTCTGGGGCATCAACCTGGTGGTGCCTCGGGGCTCCGTGGTCTGCCTCATCGGCCCCAATGGCGCCGGAAAAACCACCACCCTCAATGCCGTCACCGGCGTGCTGCCCGCCAAGCGCGGGCGCATGCTGCTGCAAGGCGTAGACGTCACCAAGGACCGCGTGCACCGGCGCATTCGCCGCAGGCTCGCCCTGATTCCAGAGGGCCGGCATCTCTGGCCGCGCATGACCGTGGAAGAAAATCTTCTGATGGGCGCGTTCCCCGGCGCCTTCCGCAAGAAATCGCGTGACTCGCTGGAAGGCGTCTACGCCATGTTCCCGCGCCTGCGCGAACGGCGGCATCAGCACGCCGGAACGCTTTCCGGGGGCGAGCAGCAAATGTGCGCCATCGGTCGCGGGATGATGGCAGACCCGCTGCTGCTCATGCTGGACGAACCGTCCCTGGGCCTGGCCCCGCGCCTGGTGGACGAAGTCTTTGCGCTCATCGGCACCATCGCCCAGCAGGGCGTCACCATCCTGCTCGCGGCGCAAAACGCCAACTACGCCCTCGCGGTTTCGCACTACGGCTATGTGATGGAATCCGGGAAGATCGCCCTCGAAGGGCCCAGCCAGCAATTGCGCGCCGACGACCACGTGCGCCAGGCCTACCTCGGCGCCTCCGATGCCGCAGCCTGAGGCGCTCCCGGCGGCAACATCCGCTCCCCCCCGCCAGACCGTCCCCGCCCAATCTCTTCCGCCACCGCGACCCGCGTCATCCCGAACCCGCGTTCTGCGCGGGTGAGGGACCTGCTTCTTCCGTTTCTTCCCTCGTGGCCCGCGCAAGAACAGTAAAGCCCCGCGCTACCGCCCTCGGCGCGGAGGCCGTCCGGGCGGCGCCGGCCTCGGTGCGCTGGCCACATCCGCCGGAAAAATGACCACCCGGCGCTGTTCCCCTTCGCCCTCGCTCGAGGTGCGCACATCCTTCTCACCCGCCAGCGCCAGGTGCACCACGCGGCGCTCGCGCGCGGACATGGGGCTCATGCGGAACGGCTGATGCAGTTCGCGCACGCGCTGTGCCGCCACCTGGGCCGAAAGCCGCAGCTCCGCCAGCCGCGTGGCGCGAAATTCGCGCGCGTCAAAGCGCACCAGTTCGTGCGCGCGCGGGTCCACCCGCAGGCAGCGCAGCAACAGATGTTCCAGCGCCAGCAGCAGCTCCGCGTTGTGCTCCAGCAGCAATTCCACATCCGGGCCGTCGAACAGTGCGGCCACAGCCGCGCCGCTCCCATCCCGGTCCGCTCCGGCGCCGGTCAGGATTTCACACTCCAGCTTCAGCCCCGCGTGCCCCAGCAGGGAACGCACCAGGGGCGCGAGGTCTGCGGCAAAGGCCTCGGCCTCAAACTGATCGCCGGTGAAGTAGCGAAACGCCATGGATCCATCCGCCAGCGGCCGCGCTAGCCCGGTTTTGCTTTCTTCTCCGGCGCGCTCTTCTTGCCGCCCGCATCCTTTGCTTCTTTCATCGTCCGGTACAGGAACCACTGCTGTCCCGTAGCCACTATATTACTTGTCAGGATGTAAAGCACAAGGCCGCTGGCCAGGCGCAGGAACAGAAAGCCCATGAACAGCGGCATGTAGTTCATCATGCGCTGCTGCGCCGGGTCCGCCGTGGTCACCGGAGTCATCTTCTGCATGAAGTACATGGTGACGCACATCAGGATGGGAAGAATGTAATAGGGGTCCCGAGCCGAAAGATCGTGCACCCACATCTGCCACGGCGCCTGGCGCAGCTCGATGGCCACGTCCAGCATCCGGTACAGCGCGAACCAGATGGGCATCTGGATCACCGTGGGCAGGCATCCCCCGATCGGGTTCACCCCCTCGCGGTTGTATACCGCCATCACTTCCTGGTTCATTTCCTGCTTGCGCGGGTCGCGCATCGAGTATTTCTTGTAGCGATCCTGGATCTGTTTGATTTCCGGCATCACCCGCTGCATTTTCAGCATCTGGTGGAAGCTGCGGTACTTCAGCGGAAACAGCACCATGTTGATCAGCACGGTCATCACCACGATGGCCCAGCCGTAGTTCGGCACGTAGCGGTGAATCCAGATCAGAAAGTCGAAGAGCGGCCGGGCCACGATCGCCAGGTAGCCGAAGGTCACCAAGTCGGTCAGCGGAGGCCTCACCCGCTCCAGCACGTCCACCGCCTTGGGCCCCACAAACAGCCGCAGGCGCATGGGATTTGCCGCCGGCTCGCTCGCCGCGACCTCCGCCACCGCCTCCGTGTCCTTCTTGCCCTCCACCTCGATTTCGCGGTCGAACTTCCAGTGCTCTAGCGACATCCCCTTCCCGTCGCCGGGCAGGAAGGCGGCGGCAAAATAATGATCCACGATGCCGCCAAAATCCGCCTCTCCGCCGATGCTCACGGGCTTTTCCGGATTCTTCGAATCGCCGGCCTTCTTCGCGGCAATGTCGCTCAGGGACCCGCCGCGGCTGTACACCACACGCACCTGGTCGGCCGCGGCAAAAGCGGTCGCGTCGCCAAAGCCCCCGCGCCACGCCACGGCGTGCGGCACCGGCTTTCCATCCAGCGTCACCAGCGTCTCGATGGAGACGATGTAATCCTCCGCGAACTTCAGGCGTTTGCTGACCGCCAGGTGGCCGTCACTCCACGCCAACTCGACGCTCGCCGGCGCCCGCACCACTCCTTCCGCGGGTGTCATTTGGTAGAGCGCGCCGTTCACCGCTGCTTCCTGCTGCGCATCGTCGAGCGCCAGCATCAGCGGCCAGCGGCCCGTGACCCGCGCCACCGCGGCATGCACCACGTCCAGCGGCTTCCCGCTTTCCTCCCGGAACTTGGCCAGTTGCCAGCTGCGCACGCTGCCGCCTTGGTTGGAGAGCTCCACACGATACAGGCCGCTCTCCACCACCAGGGTCTGTTCCGTGGACGCAGCCCGCGGCCTGGGGGCCGCCGCAGTTGCCGCCGCGGAGACTCCTTTGGCGCCTGTGGCTCCAGCCGTTTCTCCCGCCGCGGTTCTTTCCCTGCCCGCTGGGGAGGGGGTCGGGCCCGGAGGAGACGTCGCGGAAGATTTCTGCGCAACGGTGGAACCGGGGAGTACCGCCGGCGGCTTGGGCCGGAAGAAATAGGACCAAATGCCGATCACCACCACCGAAAGCACGATGGCGAGGACGGTTCGTACTTCCTGGGAAATTTCCTTCACCGGGCGAATTCCTCTCGCGCGCTCCGCACAGGCTCCGCGCTCCGCCGCGCGGATCTTGCAGCCAAATCACGCTGCGGCGTGGGCGCTGCGGTCAGGTTTCCGGAAGCGGGAATGGCTCGTGCGCCCCGGTCGGCGGCTTCCACCTCCGGCACCAGGTCAATTCCCCCGGGGGAAAAGGGATGGCAACGCAACACGCGGCGCGCCGCCAGTCCCGCGCCCCGCCGCGCCCCGTGCCGCTCGATCGCTTCCAGCGCATAGTGCGAGCACGAGGGATAGTAGCGGCACGCTCCGCCCAGCAGCGGCCCGAGCCACACCTGATAGATCCGCACGGCGATCAGCAAGACTTTCTTCATGGCTTCACGGGTGGACTTCCAGAACCCGGTTTCTCATCGGCCGCGTCTCGGCCGCGCCCGCTGTGTTCCCCGCAGGATGGAACGGATGCGCCGGATATCGAGTTCCCCAGCAGGCCCACCAGCTCCCCACGCAGCGTGAAAAACTCGGCTGAGGCCACCGATGCGCGCGGATGCACCACGATGTCCCATCCCGCGGGAATTTCCCGGCGGCTGAGCCTCAGTATTTCGCGCACCCGCCGCCGGATGCGGTTTCGAACCACCGCGCCGCCCAAAGTCCGGCCCACGCTCATCCCAAAGCGGGTTTCCGTAAGGCCGTTGGGAGCAAAAAACACCGTGAACTGCCGGCTGGTGCGCCGGCGGCCGTTGCGGTAGACGGCGTCAAACTCGGCCCGGCGTACCAGGCGCGCGGAGCCGAGGGGGCCCCGCCGGCGTCCCGCACCCGCGGGACTAGACCCGGGTGAGCGCGTGGCGGCCCTTCCTGCGGCGCGCCGCAAGCACTTTCCTCCCGCCCACGCTTTTCATGCGCGCGCGGAAACCGTGCGTCTTGTGGCGGCGGCGCACTTTTGGCTGAAATGTCCGTTTGGGCAAAGAACCTTCTCCTCGCTGGGGTTCGGCGCCGTGGCGTCACAGATCGCGCCGGCAGACGAAAACGAAACTCTAAGTGTAAACGCGCCCTTTCGCGCGGTCAAACTGTAAGATAGGACGCTGGGAGGGTAGATCATGAGATTCGCGCGAGCCGTTTTTCTGGTGGCGGGTATTTACGGGATTCTAGTGCTCACCCCCCTCTATTTTCTGGAAGGCGCGGTTGGCCAGCAGACCCCGCCGCCCATCACCCATCCCGAGTATTTCTACGGCTTCATCGGCGTGGGTCTGTCCTGGCAATGCGCTTTCCTGCTGCTGGCCAGCGACCCGGTGCGCTACCGCTTCCTGATGCTGCCCGCCATCCTGGAAAAAGTCACCTATGGCATCGCCGTCGTGGCCCTGCTGGCCCAGGGCCGCATTCCGATCTCCGTTTTCGTATTCGGCTTTGTGGACTGGGTCCTGGCCTTCCTGTTCGTGGCCGCGTTCGCAAAGACTCCGGCGCGCGCCGAGGCTTCGCCGCAATAGCTTTCAGGAGTGAGCCGCGGTGGCGGCAATCAGAGCGTCAGCGCCGCCAGCAACTGACCCACCCCGGCGCCACACGTCTTCGCCCCGCAAGAAAATTTGGGAGGATTGACGGATTCTCACCGGGCTGGTGAGGACAGTCAGGAGGCGCGATGCGGGGCTTTTGCTCGGCGCGCTCGGGCAGGCCGGGCGGCGCCACGGCGCGCCCGCGCTTTGGCGGGCCGTGAAGCCTTTCGCGAGGGTCGAGCGCCGCTCATGCCGAGAATCGCGTGAATCTGGCGCCGCGTATACGCGCCCCACGCCGGCGTCAGCTTGCGCAGGCCGTCCTCGATGATCCCCACGATCTTCGCCGCAGCAGCCTCAATCTCTTTGATTCTCTTGGCGTGTGACATGGCGACGCTAGGATAACAGCATGAATCACGCCGCAACAAGCCTCCCGTCGGCTCGCATTGCGGTGCGGCGGGTTGGCCTCTAGAATGGAAGATTCTGCGGCGCGGCGCGGGTTGCGCCGTGCCGGCAAACTATGTTTGAGACGCTCACCGAACGGTTCCAGCGTGCCTTCAAGAATCTGCGCGGCCAGGGCAAGCTCTCCGAGGAGCATTTGGACGCCGCGCTCGGCGAAATCCGCGACGCGCTGCTCGAAGGCGACGTCAACCTGCAGGTGGCGGACGAATTGCTCGCCGGCATCCGCGCCAGGGCGCTGGGCTCTGAGGTCTTGCTGCAACTCTCGCCCGATCAGCAGGTGGTCAAAATCGTTCGAGACGAGCTGGGCACCCTGCTCGGTGAGCATTCCAAGCCCCGTTACGCCTCCAAGCCGCCCTCGGTCTGGCTGATGGTGGGGCTGCAAGGCTCCGGCAAAACCACCACCACCGGAAAAATCGGCCGGTGGTTGCAGCACAACGGCCACCGGCCGCTGGTGGTGTCCACAGACGTCTATCGTCCCGCGGCGCGCGAGCAACTCACCCAGGTGGCCAAGGGAGCGGGGGTGGCTTGTTTTGCCGCGGCGAATCTTTCCAAGCCCCTGGACATTGCCCGCGCCGCGCTGCGCGAGGCCAAGCTCTCCGCCAGCGATGTGGTGCTGGTGGACACCGCCGGCCGCCTGCACATTGACGACGACTTGATGGCCGAGCTGGCCGAATTGAAAAAGGAATTGCAGCCCGCGGAAATCCTGTTTGTCGCGGACGCCATGATCGGCCAGGACGCGGTGCGTTCCGCCGGCGAATTCCACCGCCGGCTGGGCATCACCGGCGTGGCGCTCACCAAACTCGATGGCGACGCCCGCGGCGGGGCCGCGCTCTCCATCCGCAAAGTCACCGGGGCGCCGGTCAAGTTTGTCGGCCTCGGGGAAAAGTACGACGCGCTCGAACCCTTCTACCCCGACCGCATCGTCTCCCGCATCCTGGGCATGGGAGACATGCTCAGCCTGATCGAGCGCGCCGAGCAGTCCCTGGACCGCAAAAAGGCGGAAGACCTGGCGCGCAAGCTGCGCCGCGAAGAATTCTCGCTCGAGGATTTCCGCGACCAGTTGCAGCAGTTGAAGAAAATGGGCTCGCTCGAGCAGCTCGTCGGCATGCTGCCCAAAATCGGACCGCTGCAAAACCTGCCCAAAGATGCCCAGGTGGACGAAAAACGCCTGAAGCGCGTCGAGGCCATCATCAACTCCATGACTGCGGCCGAGCGCGCCGATCACAACCTCATCGACGGCAAGCGCCGCAAACGCATTGCCCGCGGCAGCGGCGCCACCGTTCAGGACGTCAACGACGTGCTGCGCCAATACATGGAAATGCGCCGCATGATCAAGCAATACGGCTCCCTGGCGCGGATGCGCGGGCGGGGATTAGGCAAACCGGGCCTTCCATCGTAAACTATTCAATCGTTCTACCCGGCAGGCATCTTTTCCGGTACCATACTGCGTCCTTACAGGGAGGAAAGTTCGTGCTTTCGATTCGTCTATCCAGGATTGGCAAGAAGAAGCAGCCCTTCTACCGGGTGGTGGTGATTGACAAGCGCCGCCCCCGCGACGGCCGCTTCGTGGAGATCGTGGGGACCTACAATCCCTTGAAAAATCCCCCGGAGGTGACCCTGGACGCAGAGCGCGTAAAGCACTGGCTCGGCCACGGCGCGCAGCCGAGCGACACGGTCCGCACGTTCATCCGCAAACAAAAAATCGCCTGAAGCCCAATCCGTTTTGCCCCGCCGTCCGTACTCGGTTGGGGCGCGGGGTGGGAGCTTCCGTGCGCGTTCCTGTTGGCGCCTTCCGCAGGCCATACGCTCTGGGCTGTTGAGGAGAAGGAATGAAGGAGTTGGTGGAAGCCATCGCCAGGGCCTTGGTGGACCACCCCCAGGACGTGCAGGTGCGCGCCGTCGAGGGCGAGCAGGGCACCGTTCTCGAGCTTCGCGTCCATCCCGAGGATCTCGGAAAGGTCATCGGCCGCCAGGGGCGCACCGCCAAAGCCATCCGCACCCTGCTCTCCACCGCGGGAATCAAGTCCCACAAACGCTATTCCCTCGAAATCCTCGAATAATGTCTCAGCGAGTGACTCTGGCCCGCATCGTCCGCGCCCGCGGCCTCAAGGGTGAGGTCGCTGCCCAGATCCTTACCGATTTCCCCGAACGCTTGACCCGGCTCCGCCACGTCTGGCTGGCCGGCGCGACGCCCGGCAAGACCGGCGCTGAAGAGGACCGGCGCGTGCGCGTGCATCGCTGCTGGCTCTCCACCAGCCACGGTGGACAAGCCATTTTCCAGTTCGAAGGGTGTGATTCGATTGCTCAGGCGAAAGCGCTGGTCGGGCTGGAGGTCCAGGTCCCCTTCGAGGAACGCGCCCCCCTGCCCGCCGGACGCTATTACGTAAGCGACCTGGTCGGTTGCGAGGTTTGGGAACGCCGAACTTCCGGTTCAGCGGGCCGAGATGCGGCCGCCGCCGGGAACGCAGAGCGTCTCGGCACAGTGCGTGACGTTCAACTGCCCGGTGGTGGCACACCCCTGCTGGTGGTGGATACTCCCGCCGGCGAAGTGCTCATCCCGCTCGCCGACGAGATTTGCGTGCGCGTGGACCTGCCCGCGCGCCGCATTGATGTGGTCCTGCCCCCCGGCCTCCGCGAACTGAACCTATAGGTGGGACAGGCATTCTTGCCTGTCGCCCGTGACCCAGCCATTCCCGCCCGTCCTCCGTAGGCCAGCCATTCTCGCCTGTCGTCCGCGGACGGCGTTCCCGTCTATCGCCCGCGGAGGGCATTCCCGCCGATCGCCCGTAGCCGCGCCGGAAGAGCACAGGCGGATTAGCTGCGTTCGGGTGCCCCTGGTCCTCCCCCTGCAATAAGAGTCCAGTTCCTCGACAAAACCGAAATCCTGCCACCCGAAGCTCCGGGGCACCCGTTTGCCTCTGCTGCTGCAAATTGGTGCTCCCGATCCTTCGGGACCGTCCGCTGATCTCCAACTAAGCTCAGGGTGAGCCGCCACTGGACCTCAGTCGTGCGGTGACACGGCTGAACATTTATCTGCCCCTCGGGAGCCCCGAAGGCCCCTACGAGGTTCGCATTGTCGGGCTTTCCGGGGAGCCACTCGCCAGCACTAACGGAATAGCGAAACTGAGCAATTTCATTCCGACGCTTCCGGTTACTATGAACCTTTCCTCCTTCCGCCCCGGTGCGTACATTCTTCAAATTCGAAAGCCTGGTCAAGAGTGGAGTTCCTATCCGCTGCTCCTACGGTGAGTCGGAAAGCTCAGTCCCGGGAAGGGAGCGAGTCGCAGGATGTCCCTTTTTGGTTGACCCCGAGGGTGCCCGGGTCAAACCCTTGAGCCATCCCGAAGCTGGGTGCTATCTCCAGTCCGCGGGCGACCTGAAACACTATCTGCAACGAATTGCAATTCGCACAGGCGGGGGAAGAGGGTCGAGCCATGCGGTGGAGTAATGGGAGTACTGAACCGTAATGACCTATTAATGTTTAGGGTATGCCCTCGAAATGCTTGACCGAATTATCAACCACTGCTACTCTTTGGCACCTTTCTCACGGAGGCAACAGCGATTTCCCGCGGAAGCGGAAGGTGGAGCGTGGCCCTCATCCCTTCGTGTTCCCTCGCCTTCCTAACCACCGCCTCTGGAGC
>DATIYQ010000010.1:0-9876 GCA_035517515.1 Binatia bacterium | reverse complement strand
CTCCCGCGGACTGCAAGTTAAGTTGCTCGAAGGCGGTCCTGAATCCGCTGCTTAACAAGGGCACCACGCCCTCTCTGTTGAGTTCGCCGATGGCGTTGCTCAGAGCATCCGGCGGGTGGCCCGGGCTGTTCCGGCCGATTCTCTCTTGACTCCCGCACACCGTCAGATGATACCACCGCAGTAATTCATCGCGCAGTTATGGCCGGGGGCGCCCAATCCTTCCCGGCGGCCCCGAGGCTTCGGGGCGGGAAGGGTGGGGCACTTGCGGACATTTCATGTGCGAATCAGGTGGAAATTTCATGTGCTAACGACAGCTAAGCCGCGGTAGCGTAACGTCTTTTGTGTAAATTCCGGTTTTGAAGCAAAAAAAGAGGGCGTACTTTCTCTGAGAGCGCCAACTCACAGAGGAGGTACACCCTGATGCCAGAACTGAACGTCCTGGGCAACGGCCATCTTAAGCTGGACTACTGGGAGTGGAAAGACTTCTTTGCGCAGGAATGGGACGAATGGGTGCGCAGCCAGGTCAAGCGGCTGATCGAGCAGGCCCTGGAAGTCGAGCGCGACTACCAGATGCAACTGGGCTACTACGAGCACCAACCCGAATTCCGCTTCGACTACCGCAACGGCTACTACTTCCGCGACTTCGCCACCAAGTTGGGATTGCTGCGGCGTTTGCGGATTCCCCGCACGCGCCGGGGATATCGCTCGCAACTGCTGCCGCGCTACCAGCGCCGGCAGGAGGCCGTGCACGACCTGGTGCGGGAAGCCTTTCTGCGCGGCATCTCCACCCGCCAAGTGGGCGAAGTGCTGGAGCCGGTGTTGGGAGAAGCCTATTCGGCGCAGACCGTCTCCAACATCGCGCGCGAACTCAACGCCGCGGTCCATCAGTTCCACCACCGCAAGCTGGCCGATGGGTACGTCTACCTGTTTCTGGACGGGGTGGTATTGAAGATGCGCGACAGCCGTCGCATCGTGGTCCGGCGCACGATTTTGGTGGCCTACGGGATCACCGCGTCGGGAAAACGCGAAGTGATCGACTACCAACTCGCGCAGGGGGAAAGCGAAGCGTCCTGGGTGGCGTTCCTGCAAACCTTGTATCTCCGCGGCCTGGACGGGCGGAATCTGAAGTTGATCACCACCGATGGCTCGACCGGGTTAGCGGCCGCACTGCCGTTGGCGTTCCCCTCCGTGCCGGTGCAGCTCTGCTGGGCGCACAAGATGCGCAACCTCGCGGACAAAGTGCCCCAGAAGGATGGTTCGTGCGTAGCAGAAGCCTCGGCGATCTACCGCGCCAAGAACAAAAGCGAGGCGCAGCGCGCGTTCCTGCACTGGAAGCAGCGTTGGGAAGAGCGTCGCCCGAAGGCGGTGGCCTGTGTGGAACGCGACCTGGAGGCGCTCTTGTACTTTTTCGACGTCCCGGAGGCCCATTGGAAAAAAGTGCGCACCACCAATGTCATCGAGCGCGCTTTCCGGGAGGTGCGAAGACGGACGCGACCGATCTCCAGCTTCTCCAGTTGCGAGAGCTGCGATCGCATCGTGTTCGGGGTCATCAGTCACTTAAACCGCTCCTGGGAGAGAAAATCCCTCCTGGAATTTACACAAAACCCTTGACGCTACCGTCTCCCCTTCTTCCTTGACGTGTGTGTACACCGTGTGGTATCATAACTGGAGGATAACCATACATGCGCCCCTCCGCACCAGGCCATTACGGCACGCTTCAGACCGCGCCTAACTCCTTTAGAATGCATACTTGCAGGATCGGCGTCCGCAACCCCTGTAGATTGCATACTTACGAACTCGGCCTCCCGCAAGTCCTTTGGAATGCGCACTTACGCACAGTGGGGGGTGGGGGGGTGGGGTCTTATTGTTTACTTGGCGAAAAGGACTCTTCCCTCTCAACTCTCAACGTCCAACCCTCAACTCCGGGCCCCGATCCCTTCCCCCTCTCCTTCTCGTCGGCATCCCACCAGGATGCTGATCGTGAGCGCAGTCGAAGGGCCACTCCCCGCTCGCCACTGCCCCGTTGCCCGTTTGACGACACGCCCGTGACCCAAGCCATCCACACGCCTGCCGTCATGCTAGTCTCCGCACTGGCCCTGCAAGGCGGACCGTCCGCAGCGCAAAACAGGACCGTGAAAACACCCTGCTTGAAGTGTGGTTTGATTCACGACGAGCCCACCGCCATCTGCGACGGCTACGCCGGTCTCGATCCCGACGAAACGGCCGGCGACACCCGCAAGAAGGCCGCGGAGCGCATCCGGGCCATCCTGGCCGCCGTGCCCATCGAGTCGCGTCCGGCCGGACGCGGCCGGCGGCGCACCGAATCCTCCTCCACCGTCGCGGAAATGAAGCCGCCCTCCGAGCGGGCCGGCGCCGCGGCCGGAGAGCGTGCCGCGGACGCGGCTGAGCCGGAGGTTCCGGAATGGCGCCGCGAAGTGAGCGAGCGCCTGGAAACCTACCGCCAGCGCCGCGAACGCCAATCCCGCACCAATGGCAATGGCCAATCCGTGCTCGAATTCCGCGTGCATTCCAAAAAAGATGCCGGCGCCGCCGATGCGGTTCCGGAAGTCGCAGACCCACCCGCGGAGGCGGGAAACCCCATGCAAGAATTTCGTACCGAACCGCGCACGCCGGACACGGAAGCCATAATCTCGGAGTCGGGTGCTTCCGTGCCCCAGGCCATGGCTGCTGCCGCTGGAGCGGGTCCCGCTGCCTCACGCGCACGGACCGGAACGATCTCGAGCGCCGGCGGAGAGCGTATTTACGCCCCTCCAGACGTCCACGTGCCCGATCTCGACACGTCTCACGATTCACCGTCCATTGAAGCGCCTGCAAATGAGTTTGAAGACGTGGAACTGCCCCCAATGGAGCAGGAGGCCGGCGCATTGGCTCCGGTTTCCGCCTGCGACGCCGAAGTGGAAATCGCGGCCGCCGAAGCCGCTCTCCCGGGCGCGGAGTTGCCGGCCGAACCGCCAGGGTCTTTGCCGCTGGCTACAGATCCGGCCATCGTGCTTGCGGATGCTACAACTCTAGAAGTGCATGCCGATCCCCTGGAACTCGAAGCCGCAGCGCCCGCGGCTGCTTTTGCGGCGCCGTACACTCCCGCGGTGGAAGCCCTTCCGGCAATTCCCGCGATTGACACGGAGTATTGGCGCACCGCTCCGAGCGTCGAGCCTGACGCCGCTTTCGATCTGGGAGAGGTGGAGTGCGGCTCGCTGACCTCCGGCCTGGACGCGCACCGCGCGGTCGCGGAGGAGTTCCCGGCCGGGCCAGAGGCTGCATCTCTTACCGAAGTCAACGCTTCGCCTTTGCTCGAAGAGACCATCGAATCACCGCTCCAGCCGGCCGCCGAAACCGCCCCGGAGCCTGCGCCCGACTCCGCGGCCATGGCCGGAATCGAGGCTCCCGGCGAAGCGCTTTTCTCCGGCAAACCGGCGGAAGATGAAGTCGAAGTGACCGATCCCCGCCGGGAAGCTCTGCGTACCGCCTCCCGCCGCTCCCCGGCCACGCCTCCGGAGCGCATCGAAATCAACGTGCCGCAGCCGGTCTTCGATTTCGCAGCTCCCGGCACCATGTCGGAACACCCGCAGGATCAGCAGGTGCCGGTGGCCGATTTGCGCGAGCGGCGCTCCGCGGGAGCCATTGACGCGGCGATTCTGGCCTTCACCGTGGCCGCCTTTTTCATAGCCTTCCGCCTGGCCGGCGGCGAGCTGTCTTTCTCCCGCGTCGGCGTTGCCGTGGTGCTGGCGGCATCGTTCCTCATCTACGCGCAATACTTCCTGCTGTTCACGGTCACCGCCGGCGCCACCCCGGGCATGATGCTGCGCGGCCTGCGCGTGGTCTGCTTTGACGGCACTTCGCCCGGTGCGCTGGAGCTGTGCTGGCGCGGATTCGGCTGCCTGCTCTCTGCCGCCGCGGGAATGCTGGGATTCGTGTGGGCCGCCTGGGACGAGGATGGCCTCACCTGGCACGACCGCATCTCCCAGACCTACATTACCTACGCGGAGATGGAAGCGCTGCCGGTGCACGCTCCCGTCCAATAACTCCGGCGGAAAAGCCTGAATGCGGAGCCTGGGAATGTTATACTGGGGTTTTGCCGGAGAGATCGGATGAACCGCGCCACACGCTTCCTCGTCTTGGCTCTTTCCAGCCTGGTGGTCCTCTACGCCGGAATCGGCTACGCGCTGGCCCGCACCTCTCAGGACAATACCTATCGTTCGCTGGGCGTTTACAGCGAGGTCCTGCAACGCGTCCAGCAGGACTACGTCGAGGAACCGAACATCCGCCAGGTGACGCGCGGCGCCCTGCACGGGCTGGTGGAGTCCCTGGACCCGCAGTCCGGATACCTGAGCGCCCGGGAGTACGAGGATTACCAGGCCCGGCTGAAGGCCCACGCCCGCGGCGACATCGGCGTGGCCCTTTCCAAACGGTTCGGCTACTTGATGGTGCTGGCCACGCTGCCCGATAGCCCGGCGCAAAAGGCTGGTCTTTCCACCGGAGACATCCTGGAGACGATCGCGGGCTTTTCCACCCGCGAGATTTCCATTCGCCAGGCGGAACTGCTTCTCGAGGGCGAACCCGGCACCAGCGTGAAGGTCTCCGCCGTTCGCCATGGCGGTACCGAATCCCACGACGTGGAAATCACCCGGGCCGTGCTCGGCACGCCGCACCTAGTGACCGACAAGCTGGAGGAAGACGTGGCCTACCTGCGCGTGGCCGCGTTTACTCCGGGCCGTGCCGCGGAGATCCGCCAAAAGCTTGCCGAATTCTCCCGCCAGGGCCTGCATAAGCTGGTGCTGGACCTGCGCGACTGCGCCTCCGGAAGTTTTCAGGAGGGCATCGCCACCGCCAACTTGTTCGTGAATAACGGAACCATCGCCACGCTCCGCGGGCAGTCGGTGCCTCCGAAGAGCTTCACCGCCGACCCGCAGAAGATGGTTTGGTCCGGCCCGGTGACCGTGCTCATCTCTTCGAGCACCGCGGGTGCCGCGGAAGTGCTGGCCGCGGCGCTGGCGGATGACCGCGCGGCTCCCACCATCGGCGAGCGCACGTTTGGGAGCGCCGGCGAGCAGAGCGTGATCGCCCTCGAAGATGGCGGTGCCTTGATCCTCACCACCGCCCTTTATCACGCGCCCTCCGGAAAAAGCATCAACGAATCGGGCGTGAAGCCCTCCGCGGATATGGCCGGCGGAGGGGATGACTCTTCGGACTTCGACCAGGGCGCGGATTCCGGAAACGGGGAGCATCCCTCCTCGGGAACTTCGCCACACCTGCACGATGATCCGGCCGTGCGCAGAGCCCTTGAGATTCTCCGCCGTCAGACCGCGGTTCCGGCCAAAGCTGCCTAGCCTCGTGCATTCCGGTCCGGGCCTTTTCGTTCGCTGCAGGCTTCTGCCCTGTCGCTGTGGATTCTGGAGGTCAGCCACCGCTTGCCTCGCTTTCTTGTTCGTTTGCAGTTTCGTTTTTCTGTGCTCCTCCTGCAGGCCAAAGACGCCGCCGGTTTCCGATCCAACGCGCCTGGCTGTGGATTTTGCGGCCACGGCGCGCGGCGCGGCTGGAAATGAAGCCCCCATCCGGATCATTCCCGCTGTGCCTTCTTCCGCGGCAGCGCCTGCACGTGTGCTCGTGTCCCTGCCCGATTTCGCGCGCCTGCCCGCGTTGGAAGCGGCTTGGCGCAGCGCCGCAGCGGAACGCGGCGTAACCGTGGATCGCCGCGAAGCAGGCAATGATTCCGTGACGTTTGTGGTGAGCGCTGCCGGAAAGACGGCGCTCCTGCTGGACGTGTTCGCGGTCACCCCCGCTTCCGGCGATTCCGCTTCCGGGCCGCGTGCCGGTCCGGAACTGGCCTTGATTGTGGATGACCTGGGCTACGATGCCGGCTCCGCGCGCGCCGTCTTCGCCCTCCCAGGTCGAGTGACCGTGGCCGTGCTGCCCGGACTTCCGGACTCAACCGCCATCGCCGAACAAGCGCACCGACGCGGGCTGGAAGTGCTGCTGCACCTGCCCATGGAGTCCCTGGCCGGAGAGGATAAAGCTGAAAAAGTGGAGTTGCACGTGGGTGAGTCTGCGGGAGAGGTCAACCGCGCGTTGGACCAGATGCTGGCCACGGTCCCGTATGCCGTGGGGGTCAACAACCATCAGGGTTCGCGCGCCACGGCCGACGTGGCGCTGATGTCCGCGGTGGCTGCGGCTCTGCGCGCGCGCGGGCTCTTTTTTGTGGACAGCCGCACCTCGGGTGCCAGCGTGGCCTACGATGCCGCGCGGCGCGCGGGAGTGCCGGCGGCGGCGCGCAATGTGTTTCTCGATGACGACGAGCAGCCCGCGGCCATCCGCCGGCAGCTCGATCGCGCCGTGCGCCAGGCGCGCGAGCAGGGCTGGTGCGTGGCCATCGGGCATCCCCACAGCTCGACGCTCGCCGTGCTCGCGGATGCCCTGCCGGAGGTCGAGGCGCGAGGCACCCGCCTGGTCAGCGCATCCGCACTGCTGCGGCGGGATTCCTCCGAGCCGCCGCGGCCGTAGAGCCCCTACGAAAGCGTCTCGCGGACCATGGCAGTGACCTCTCGTGCCAGCGCGTAGGCGGATGTCAGCCCGGGAGATTCGATCCCGATGAGGTGAATGATGCCGGGCAGGCGCGGATCACGTTCGATCACAAAGTCGGAAATCTCTTTGGTTTGCTCGCCCTGCTGGGGAATCGCGGATGCCAATTTCGCGCGAATTCCGGAATATGCCGGCCGCAGGTCCTCTTCTTCAAGTTCCGGCAGCAGCCTGCGAACGTCGCGCGCAAACACCGCTACCGGAACCCGGCCACTTTCATAGTCCGTTTTGCTGGAGACCACCTGGGCCGTGGGACCGACCAGCAGCGTGCCCCAGAGTGTTTTGGTGAGGTGCAATCCGAGCGACATGCCCCGGGGGTCCGGCAACGGATAGACCAGGGAGTGCACCAGATGCGCCTTTGCCGGCGCCACCTCGCAATAATCGCCGCGCACCGGTTGAATCCTGTGGCGCGTTTCGCCGGTCAGCGCGGCCACTTCGTCCGCGAACAGGCCGGCGCAGTTCACCACGGCACGCGCGTCAATGGTTCCGCGTTCGCTGGTTACCCGCAGCGCGCGGCCCGCGGGCTCGAGGGCCGAAACCTTGGCATGAGTGAGCAGATTCGCGCCGCGGTCGCGCGCCACGCGTGCATACGCCTTGACCAGTTCCTCGCTCACCACCAAACCGGCAGAGGGCACTTCGAGCGCGGCGCGTCCTTCCACATGCGGCTCGCGTGCCCGCAACTCCTGGCCATCAATGATGCGCAGGCCGGCGACGCCATTCTCCTGTCCGCGATGGAGCAGTGCCTCCAGTTGCGGTTCTTCACCAGTGGATGCGGCCACCACCACTTTGCCGGTGCGGCGGTGCGGCACACCGTGCGCCTCGCAGAATTCATAGGTCAGGCGGTTGCCTTCCACGCAGAGCCGTGCCTTGCGCGAGCCCGTGGGGTAATAAATTCCGGAGTGAATCACGCCGCTGTTGCGGGAACTTGCCGCCATGCCCAGTTGCGGCATTTCCTCAAGCAGGAAGACGTCCTCATAGCGGCCGGAAAGCTCCATGGCCACGGCGCATCCCACTACGCCGCCGCCGATGATCACCACGGTCGCAGTTTCCGTCTGGGTCATGCTCCCAACCGCGGCGGGGTCCCGGAAGGATTATTCGACCACGCCGGCGCCACCGAACAGAAATGCCATGTCCACCAGACGCGCGCCGCTGCCATCGTGCACCGCGTAATCGCTGTTGTCTTTGCCGTTGTAATCCTTCTGCCAGAGGGAGGCGCCGCCGAAATCGCCGTACTTGTTCAAAGCGTAAAACTTGATGTGGAACTGGCGGAGCTTGTCCATGTTGTTGTTGTAATTGCGGGCGATGCGCTTGAGCGCTTCGAGGCAGGCCTCGGTGGGCGTGGCGCCCCGGCGCATGGCCTCCACCACGGTGTGCCCGCCAGAGATCTTGATGTTCTCCTCGCCCTTGCCCGTCGAGCCGGCGGCGCCCACGTCGTTGTCCACGTAGAGTCCCGCGCCAATAATCGGGGAATCGCCCACTCGGCCCGGGATTTTCCAGGACAGGCCGGACGTGGTAGTGGTGCCGGAGATCGCGCCGCTTGCGTCCACGGCCAGGCAGTTGATGGTGCCGGTGGGCGGATGCTCGACTACGTTTTCGATGTGCGCAGCCCAGAGCCGTTTTTCCGGGGTGTTCAGCATGGCCGCGAGGTCCTGCTTCCAGTCCGGACTGTCCAAGCCCGGCCGCCAATTCTTGCTGGATTTTGCTTTCCAGGCCAGCCAGGCGATTCGAGAACGCTCGGTGAGCAGGTTCATGTCTTGAAAGCCCTGGTCCACGGCAAAGCGCCGCGCGCCCTCTCCGGCGATCATGACGTGGCTGGTACGCTCCATGACCACGCGGGCGACCAGGGACGGATTCTTGATTCGCCGGATCGCGGCCACCGAACCCGCGCGGCGCGTGGGCCCGTGCATCACGCTGGCATCCAGCTCCACTTCGCCCTCTTCGTTGGGCAGACCGCCATAGCCGACGGAATCATCGTTGGGATCATCTTCCACCGCGGTGACCACGGCGAGCACTGCATCCAGGGTATCTCCACCTTGCTTCAAAACGGCCATCCCCCGTTCCAGGTGCTTCACTCCATTGGCGCTGGAAACGATGAGCGGCCGCGCGTGTCCAGCCGAAGCTTGTCCCGGCGGCGGGGTGCCTCCGAGCAGGCGCCGCGTGCCTGCGAGCAGCCCCGTACCCATGGAGGCGAAAAAAAACTTTCTGCGTGTCCACCCGGCCATATGCGCTACCCCTTTTCCTCAGGCGCTCGACAGAACGGTCGCGGCGCAGAATAGACCGCCACCGCGCAACCTGCAAGCCCGCAGACTGTTCTGGCATCCGGGACAGCATGGGCCCATCATGTATAACCTGCGGAGGGAGCTGATGATGCGCCACCAGGTCGTTTGCCGGATCGTCGTGCTTGGAGTGCTCTTCAGTCTAACGGGGACGAGACTTCCCGCTCAGAAAGTCGAAGTGAGCTACGATCACAACGCCTCCTTCAAGCATTACAAAACCTATGCCTGGGGCAAGAACAAGCTGGTGAGCCGGCAGAGGAAGGAAGTTGCGGACCAGATTGAGAAAACCATCGAGGCCTCCGCCGATCAGGATCTCCACAAAAAAGGCTTCGTCCGCGACGATGCAAAGCCGGACTTCTATATCACCTACAGTGCCGGAGCCCTGCCAGACTCGAAAACCGGAATCCCCACCACGGTGGTGCCACTCGGCCCGAACGGCGCGCTCTACGGGGCTATTCCCGGCGTCTCTCTGGACGTATGGCTGGAAGTCGAGGGCGCTCTCCGCTTCCAGGTCGAGGACGCCGCTCACAACACAGTGGTCTGGGAATCGTTGACCACCAAGAAAGTAAAGAACACCAAGAAGTTTCTGAACAATCTACAGAGTGAAATCGACAAGCTGATTGCGAAAGGCCTCGAAACGTTTCCGCCAAAGCAGTAATCAGCTCTCGCGCTCGCGCAAACGCGCATTGTGCCCGGCCTGCCGGGGGTGTAAATTCGCGCCGGATTTCACGACTTCATCTCTCCCCAGGAGGACTTCATGAGGCTCTCATCCTGTCTCGCTCTGGCCGCCGTGCTTGCGCTGGCCGGTACCGCAGCGCCCCTGGCGCGCCCGATTACTCTGCCGCCGCCTCGTGCCGCGGGAGATTTTGTCCTGGTGATGCACGGCGGGGCCGGCAGCTACACCGATGCCTCGCCGGAACGCCTGGAACCTGCGCGGGCGGCCCTCACCCAGGCTTTGGAGGCGGGCCGCGACATCCTGGCGCGCGGGGGTTCCAGCCTCGACGCC
>DATIYQ010000009.1:0-3903 GCA_035517515.1 Binatia bacterium | reverse complement strand
TACACCATTGACTGGGCCGGCGAGTATGAAAGCCAGAAGCGATCCCAGCGCCGGCTCATGTTCGTGCTCCCGGTGACCCTCGTGGCCATCTACGTGATCCTCTACTCCATGTTCAATTCCGTGAAATGGGCCCTCCTGATTCTTACCAACGTATCCATGGCCCCGCTCGGAGGGCTGCTGGCCCTGCTCATCAGCCATACCTACCTGAGCGTCTCCTCGGGGGTGGGCTTTCTGGCGCTGTTCGGAGTCTCCGTGCAGACCGGCGTGATCATGGTGGAATACATCAATCAGCTCCGCGCCCAGGGTTACACCATCGAAGACTCCGCGGTCGAGGGGGCGGTTCTGCGCCTGCGGCCCATCATGATGACCATGCTGGTGGCCACCCTGGGACTGCTCCCCGCGGCCCTCTCCCACGGCATCGGGTCCGATTCGCAGCGCCCCTTTGCCATTGTGATTGTGGGCGGCCTGCTAGCCAACCTGGCGGTGGGCATCTTCCTGCTGCCCACGCTCTACGCCTGGATCGCCCGCCCCGGCGACCGGCTCCCCGAGCCGGACATGGACCGGGCGGTGTAGGATGCTGGCAGCGGCCTGCGGCTCCGGCGCGATTGCCCGGCCGTTTGAAGGACTGTGACCATGGAAAAAGCCGAAGTCCGCGAAGTCATCCGGGAGATCGGCATTATCCCCGCGGTTCGCGTGGCCTCCGCGGAGGATGCCCACTTTGCCGCTGATTGCGTGTGCCGCGCAGGAATCCCGATTGTTGAAATCACCATGACCGTGCCGGAGGCCGTGGAGTTGATTTCCCATCTGGTCCGCCACCACAAAAAGATCGTGGTGGGGGCCGGCACGGTGCTGGATTGCGAGACCGCGCGGCGCTGCCTGGAGGCCGGGGCGCGCTTCCTGACCGCGCCGGGATTCGACCGCGCCATCGTGGAATTTGCCGCCAAGCAGGGCGTCACCGTGCTTCCCGGCGCATTGACCCCAACCGAGGTGATCAGCGCGTGGCAGGCCGGCGCCGACTTTGTCAAAATCTTTCCGTGCTCCCAGGTGGGTGGCGACAAATACATTCGTGCGCTGAAAGCAGCCCTACCGCAGATTCCCTTGATTGCGGCCGGAGGCGTGACCCAGTTGACTGCCGCCGGTTTCATCACCGCCGGGGCCACCGCCATCGGCGTGGGCTCCGAGTTGATTCCCCTGGATGCGATCGAGCGCCGCGAATCTGCGCGCATCCGGGAGCTCGCCCATCGCTTCCAGGGTTTCGTGAAAGAGGCGCGCAGCCGGCTGGCCCCGTTGAAAGAAGCGGTCGCCGCCACCCGGACCGATTTCGAAAGCCTGCACAAACGCAGCTAAGGCGCGGAAGTTCGCCGAGGAGAGCATCGAGATCCCTCCGATTCCCGCAGAGGAATGGCGCACTCACATTCTGCCGCGCACACACAGAAGCTCTCGCAGGGCGCGCGCGCCTGCCGGGGCTTCCCCTTTGCGTTCGAGATATGGCGCGCCACCCTCCAGGGCTACAAGCATGTCCCTGCTGTCGCCCCTACTTGGAGCTCTATCCCCTCGCGGTGCCTGACCTCGGCTTTCTCGCAACTGTCACATAGTTTGCATTAGACTGTCGCGACTTCCGGACATGACCCACCTCGAACCCATCATCGAAGCGCGAGGCGTGGAGCAGTTCTACATCCAGCCGGGCGGGCAGCGCACCGAGATCCTCACTCCCACGAATCTCTCCATCCAGCCGGACCAGATCGTGGCCCTGCTGGGCGCTTCGGGCTGCGGCAAGTCCACGCTTCTGCGGATTCTAAGCGGGTTGGTGCGGCCTCCGGCGGGCGAGGTTCTATGGCACGGCCAGCCGCTCAACGGCAAACAGCCCAACGTGGCCATCGTCTTTCAGAGCTTCGCGCTTTTTCCCTGGCTCACGGTGATCGAAAACGTGGAGGCGCCGCTGCGCGCCCGCGGCATGGGCATTTTCGAGCGGCGCAAGCGCGCCCTGCGCATCCTGGACACGGTGGGACTGGACGGCTTCGAGACCGCTTACCCGAAGGAGCTTTCCGGAGGGATGAAGCAGCGCGTGGGGTTTGCGCGCGGGCTGGTGGTTGAACCGGAAGTGTTGTTTATGGACGAGCCATTCTCCGCGCTGGACGTGCTCACTTCGGAAACGCTGCGCGGCGAACTGCTGGAGCTGTGGACCAGCCGGAGAATTCCCACGCGGGCCATCTTCATGGTGACCCACAATATTGAAGAGGCGGTGGAGCTGGCGGACCGCATCGTGGTGCTGGCGCACCGCCCGGCGTCGATTCGGGACGATTTTCTGGTGGAGCTGCCCCAGCCGCGCACGCACACGATGCCGCGCTTCCACGAGCTGGTGGACCACATCTACAAACTGCTCACGCAGCCGGAGGAGAAGCACGTGCTCCCGGCCGCGGCTCCGGCGGCGGGAGCGGCCGCGCCGAAAGAGCACGTGGCGCTGCCGCACGCCCGGCCCGGCGGCATCGCCGGCCTGGTGGAGATCATCGGAGACCGCGGGGGCAGAGATGATCTGTATCACCTGGCGGAAGACCTGGTCTTGGACGTGGAAGACCTGCTGCCGATCGTGGAGGCCGCGCGCCTGCTGGGATTCGCAGAAGTGAGCGAAGGCGACGTGCGGCTGACGCCCACCGGCAAAACCTACGCCGAGGCCAGCATCGAGCAGCGCAAACAGATCTTCCGCGAGGCGGCGCTCGAGCGCATCCCGCTGCTGCGGCAGATCCATACCGCGCTGCGCGCAAAAAGCGACCACGCCATGCCCGCAGAGTTCTTTCGCGACATTTTGGACGATCGATTCAGCGCCGATGAGGCCCCGCGGCAGATGGAAACGGCGATGGACTGGGGCCGCTACGCCGAAATCTTCGACTACGACTCGCAATCCGACCGGCTGTTGGGAACGGAAACGTGACCCGGGTCCTGACCATGGAGCGGGCCGCGGCCGCGCGGCGTCCGGCCAGCCTGCTCACGGACGCAGCGATCTTTGCCGCGGGGCTGGCGGCGCTCTACGGGGTGATGGGCATCAGCCGCAGTTGGCTCTCGCCGGCGCGGGCGGTGGCGGAAATTTCCCTTTCGCCTTCGGCGCTTCCCGTGTATGCCCTGTACTCGCTCTGGCGGATGGGCCTCGCTTACCTGGCCAGCCTGGTGTTCGCCCTGGTCTATGCTTATGCCGCCGCGCGCAACCGCGTCGCGGAGCGCCTGCTCATTCCGCTGCTGGATATTCTCCAGTCCATCCCCGTGCTCAGTTTTCTCCCGGGCGTAATGATGGCCATGGTCTCCATTTTTCCGGACCGCGAACTGGGCCTCGAGCTGGGCTCCATCCTGCTGATATTTACGGGTCAGGTGTGGAATCTGGCGTTCAGCTTTTACGCTTCGCTCAAAGGGCTGCCGCGCGAGCTCACCGAAGCGGCCACCACCTACCGCCTGGGCCACTGGCAGCGCTTCTACCAGCTCGAGTTGCCTTACGGGGCCATCGGTCTGGTGTGGAATTCAATGATGTCGGTGGCCGGCGGATGGTTTTTCCTGATGGCCTGCGAAATGTTCCAGCTCGGCCAGCGCGACTTTCGCCTTCCGGGGTTGGGTTCCTACCTGCAGACCGCGGCGAGCGCCGGAGACATGCGCGCCATTCTGTGGGGCCTGGCGGCGATGATTGCGGTGATTCTGCTGCTCGATCAGTTTCTGTGGCGCCCGCTGATCGCCTGGGCGGAGAAATTCAAATTCGAGCAGGTGGAGAGCGCGGAAGCGCCGCAGTCTGCGGTGCTTTTGGCGTTGCGCCATTCCGCGTCTCTCGCCTGGGTCCGCCGGCGCGCCCTCGCGCCCGCCTGGGAAGCGCTCACGCTGCGTCTGGCCCGGCATGAGGCTTCGGAGCAGCCCCGGGAGGGCCCC
>DATIYQ010000008.1:0-3592 GCA_035517515.1 Binatia bacterium | reverse complement strand
AACCTCGGAGCCTCGCCGGGGGGACTGCGAGACCACCTCAGGATGACCTTAAAAGGCTAGCCCAATGCGCGGCGCGAGGCAACCAGAAAGGCGAGGGCGTGTTTCTCAGTCTATCTTCACTATTTTCAATATGTTAGCGGTCATCCGGCGGTGCTTAGCCGATGGAGGATCTGGTCATTGATGGTCAGCTTGCCTTCCTTTTCCAGCCGTTGCCGCAGGGATTCCTGAAAGGCCTCGAAGGCCAATTGCTGCTTGGTTTGGACGATTTGCCGCTTGATCTGCTCCTGCTGCTGGGCCAATTCCTCCGGTTTGGGCTCCTGGCGCTCCACCACTCGGAAAACGATCCAATCCGTGCCCAGTGAGACCGCTGTGGAGGCCTGCCCGATTGGCAAGGTAAAGGCGCCGTTCAGCTTGCGCATGGGCGTGAGGCCGGCCAGGGTATCGCCGCGGGCCAGGAAGTCACTATTCTGGGTTTCGAAGCCCAGGGCCTTGGCGGCGGCCGCTAGCGCCTCCCCACCCTGGGCGCGTTTGGCCAGCTCTTCGGCGCGCTGGCGGGCCAGGGTGGTGGACTGCTCGGCCCGGAAATCGGCTTCCACCTTGGGGCGGACTTCGGCCAGCACCGCCTGGTGGGCCGGCTGGATGTCTGTGACCCGGACAATCACGGTTCCGCGGTCCAGGCGAATCGGGGTGGAGTCCTCCCCCTTCTGCGCGGAAAACAGGAAGTCGCGCACCTCGTTGGCAACTCCCAGCGGCCCCAGCGGGTCCGCGGCGGCCACGGGCGGGACGCTGCCGAGTTGCAGGTTGAATTGCCGGGCAATGTCTTCGAGCGGCGCGCGGCTGGATTGGCGCACAGCCGTGGCCATCTGATCGCTCAGCGTGGAGGCCTTTTCTTCGGCCATCTGCGCGGCCAGGATGGGCACAATGGTTCCCTTCACTTCCTCAAACGAGCGGGTGCGGGCCTCCTCGCGCTCCACCATCTTGATGATGTGAAACCCGAACATGGACTTCACCAGGCCCGAAATCTCGCCGGGTTTGAGGGCAAAGGCGGCCTGCTCGAATTCCGGCACGGTCTGGCCCTTGATAATCCATCCCAGGTCGCCGCCTTTCACCTTGCTGGTGTCGTCCTCGGAATATTGTTTGGCCAGCTCCTCGAAGTTGGCGCCCTTGCGGGCCTTGGCCAGGACGTCTTCCGCCTTCTTGCGGATTTCGGCGACTTCCGCGTCCGTCTTTCCGGTGGTTTTCAGCAGGATGTGCTCCACGTGGACGCGGTTCTGCACGCGGTACTGCTCCAGGTTTTGTTTGTAGTAGGCCTCGAGGGCGGCGTCGCTGGGATGCATGGACTGGCGCAGGGCGGCCACGTCCAGCAGGGCGTACTGGAAGCTGCGCCGCTCGGGAACCTGGTAGCGCGCCTTGTTTTTGTCGAAGAAGCCGGCCAAGGCGGCATCGTTCACGTCCACCTTGGCGGCCAGCTCCGCGGGCTTGATCAGCACATATTCGAGCTTGGCTTTTTCGTTCTTCTGCTTGAATTCCTCGGCAATTTCCTCGGGACTGGCGGAAACGCCGTCCGTAACCAGCCGGCGGATTTTGGCTTGCAGCAGCGAAGAGCGCAGGGCTTCCTCGAACTCCGGCACGCTCATTCCGGTGCGCTGCTGCACTTCCGCGGCGTAGCCTTCCAGGCTGGCCACGGAGCCGCCGCTGAACGCCGTGGGCAGGATCATTTTGATCTGTTCGGCGTTTTCCTGGTCGGTCACGCGCAAGCCCAGGCGCAGGGCCTCGTATTCCAGCATGCGCTGGTTGATCATGCGGTCGAGCAGATCCTTCACGTAGAGCGGGCGCATGCTCTTGGGAATGGGCTGGCTGTTGCGCTCGATCTGGCTGAGTTGCCGGCTGAGCTCGGTGGAGGTGATGTCGTGGCCGGCCACCGTGGCCACCGCGTCTGCCGAGCCGCCCTCGGATCCGCCGGTCCCCGGCACCAGATAGATCAGCATGGACGCGCCCAGCAGAACGATCACCAGGCCCATGAAGATCCGGACTAACGTGTCTTTGCGCTGGAAAAACTCAATCATTACTGCGCGCTCCTCTTGCTTCCGCCAAACCAAGCATTATAGGCGAGGCCCGCTTCGCTCTCAACTCGGTTTGCAGCGCGGGCCTAGGGGCGCTGCTGGCCGCGCCCGCTCTTTTCCCATAGGGAATTCCACAAGCAGACAGGGAAAGGGATCCAACGCAGAGGGCGCAGAAAAACCGAGTTCGCAGAGAGGTCCGGCTGTCGTTCCCAAAGAAGTCGCCGTCATCTCGACATCCGGCCAGGATGTTGATCCTGCCGGAGGCCCCGAGCCCGGCCGAAGGGAGAGAGTCGCGCCGAAGCGCCGAACCCGCCACTCCGGTTGCGAGGTCTGCTTTTTGGGCTGGCAGAAGGCTTCTCGCCTGTGGTCTGCTACCGTGCCGGGGATGAACACCACGCGGTACTTTCGGGAGCAGGTTCTGCGCAAACGCCCGTATATTAAGCTAGAGTGGAGCGAGCGGATTCTCGAGCAGCCGCTGGCACGTGAGACCCAGGCCGACGGACGAATCCGCTTCTGGGGCAGCGTGCCAGAGCTGGCGGGGCGAATCTTGCGGGTGGTGACTTTGGAGGACGGAGAGACCATACACAACGCCTTTCCGGATCGCGATTTCCGGCCGCCCGGCTCCAAGCAGGTGCGAACATGAAACTTCATTACTATCCCGAAACCGATTCGCTGTACATCGAGCTCAGCCCGGAGCCCAGCACAGACTCTCGCGAGATCAGCGAAAGCCTGGTGGTTGATTTCGATGCGCGGGGCCGCGTTGTCGGCCTCGACATCCAGCACGCCTCAGAAACCATGGATTTAAAGACCCTGGAAGCCGAATCGCTCCCGGCCGTCAAGACGCGCATCGCGTAGTCCCTCCTCCTGGATAACCAGCGCTGTCGACTGGTCACAATTTCAGGAAAGCTCCCGGTCCAAAGTGTCAGGGATGTGCCGGTCCGTACCCCCCTACCCCCCTGCCCCTTGGATTGCATAAGTGCACATTCTACAGGGGTTATGAAAAATGGAGTGATGCAGTGACGTAAGTGCACATTCCACAGGAGTTAGGGACAGAAGGTGGGCTAACTGCTCTCGGATTGGTCTGGCGCGGTCCATGTACATTCTGCCGGGCGCAGGATATCACAGGTTGGGGACGTAATTCAAGAGGAAACTGAGGTATTGTCGTTAGCACATGAACTGTCCGCTTGATTAGCACGTGAAATGTCCGCCCCAAGCAGGGGGCTTCGGGGTGGAGAGAGGGGCTGGGAAGACCAGCGATGGCTCCGGACCATCCCCACGCGCGTGGGAAAACCTTTCCGGCAGGCACCCACGTGTCGGCTGCGCCACCCGCCGCTGGAAGTGGAGACCAGCATGGGCAGCCGGCGTGTGACGCGAGAGCTGGCCGGGTCGGCTGCGGCCCAAACCGGCGTCGAGCCGCCGCACTCCAAATGGCCCGGGTAGCCACGGTCAGTGCCTCCCGAAGCTGCGGGACTGACCGTGGGCATTCGTAGGGACGCTGCTTGCCGCGCCCGTGGCACGCCAATCTGCGC
>DATIYQ010000007.1:0-4698 GCA_035517515.1 Binatia bacterium | reverse complement strand
CCTGCGCAGCAGACACAGCAGAATCCTCCGCAGCAGACGCAGACCCAGGGCAGTACGACGCCGCAGGCGGCGCCGGGACAATCGGCGCCTGCGCAGCAGGATCAGTCGCCAGCGGCTCCGGATGCCACGCAGCAGACGCCGTCCGACCAGAACCCGCCGGACCAGCCCGACCAACAAGTCCACCCGAAAAATCCCAAGGACGATGTCTCCAAGATCGGGGACCGCGGCGTGGGCAAAGGGATCAACTTTTACTCGCTGGAGCGGGAAATCGCCCTGGGGAAACAACTGGCGCAGGAAGTGGAGAAATCCGCAAAGTTCGTGGACGATCCGGTGATCGGGGACTATGTGAACCGCGTGGGGCAGAACCTGGTGCGCAACTCCGATGCGCGGGTGCCCTTTACCATCAAGGTGCTGGACGACGACGCCATCAATGCCTTCGCGCTGCCGGGCGGATTTTTTTACGTGAACAGCGGGCTGATTCTGGCGGCCGACGAAGAGTCGGAACTGGCCGGGGTGATGGCCCATGAAATCGCCCACGTGTGCGCGCGGCACGGCACGCGCACGCAGACCAAGGGAGAGCTGGTGCAACTGGCCATGATCCCGGCGATGATTTTCATCCCCTACACGTGGACCGGATACGCAATTTTCGAGGGCTTGCAGTTTGCCATCCCCCTGGGCTTCCTGAAGTTTTCAAGAGACCAGGAGCGCGAGGCGGACTTCCTGGGCCTGCAGTACATGTACAAGGCGGGCTACGACCCGAACTCCTACGTCAGCTTTTTCGAGAAAATCCAGGCGGAGGAGCGGCGCAAGCCGGGAAGTATCCCCAAGGTGTTCTCCACGCACCCGCCCACGGCCGAGCGCATCCGCAACATTCAGGATGAAATCTCGCACATCCTGCCGGCGCGCGCGGAATATATCGTCACCACCTCTGAGTTCGACGTGGTGAAGGCGCGGCTGCGCATGATCCAGAACCGCGTGAAGCTGAACGACAACGGCACCAACAAACCCACCCTGCGCAAGCGCACCGAGCAGACCCAAAAAACCGGGGGCCAGGATAGCGGCTCCTCCGGCGACGACGATCGTCCGACGCTCAAGCGGCGTCCGGATGATCAGCCTCCTCAGCAGCAGTAAAACCAGAAGACGCTCCGGGCCGCAGCCGAGACACAGCGCTGAGGGTGTGCGCGGGGATCCGGCCGGCGCCCTTGGCATCCGCTCAGGGTGCACGGGACGCCGGCGCCAGGGAGTCCGCCGGGCCAACCCGGCCTTGCGGGAACCCGGTACCTGAGCAAGAAAAAACCCTGGGTCGCCGGGGGGAAGCGGCGGCCCAGGGTCCGGGGATATACAGCGGGGGCTGAGCGGAGGCGGAAATCTAGGTGATGCCGTTCCAGCAATCCGGTTCGATGCTGAGCACCATGCTCTTGAAAATATCCACGTCCCATCCTTCACCGATGCGGAAGCGGAGCACGGTGGCGGTCTCGCGGAGGACAATGCCGCGCAGGGGCACGCAAAGCTCGCCCACGGTGGTGTGCAGGACGACCGGGAGTCCAATCCAGGAGTCGAAGGTTTGCGGCGGCGCCGCGGGGGTTTGCATGGCCATGGATTTTTGGGGTGTCATCAACGCGGATTCTGCGGCCACGAGAGAGCGGCGACCATGGTACGGGCGGGCCATTTTTGAGCGCGCGCATCGGTACTGTCCCAACCTGGTACCCCTAGAACCCTTTGGTTAGCGATCCGCGGCCATTGGTACCAAGGATTCATTGGCGGGCGCCGGGGTGATGGGGAAAATGGGGGGATTGCCGCGGTCGAATCAGTTCGCGGGCAACAGTGCGCGCCGGAGAACCGGCAAACGCGCGGCAAATCTGCTAGCCTGAAGCTGCCAGGGCTGCTGGCGGCTGCGCCGGACGCTGGAAGCCAATCCTCCAATGGAAACGCTACGCCACCTTTTCCAAACGCTGCGAGACGTGGAAGGACTGGTGCGCACGGGCGGGCTGGCGGTGGTCTGCGGAATCGTGTTTACGGAGACGGGGCTGTTTTTCGGTTTCTTTCTCCCTGGGGATTCCCTGCTGGTGACCGCGGGCATTCTGGCCGCGGCCGGCCATCTGAGCCTGGGCGGATTGCTGGGACTGGTGACGCTGTGCGCCATCCTGGGGGATCAGCTCAATTATTTCGTGGGGCGGCAGGCGGGCCAGGCGCTGTACCGCCGCGAGGATTCGCTGTTTTTCAAGAAGAAGCACCTGGAGCGGGCCCACGCCTTCTACGAAAAAAACGGAGTGAAGACCATCATCATCGCGCGGTTCGTGCCCATCGTGCGCACGTTTTGCCCGGCGGTGGCCGGCGCGGCGGCAATGGACTACCGGACGTACCTGACCTTCGACATTGTGGGCGGGGCCTTGTGGGTGTTCAGCATGGTGCTGGGCGGCTACTTCCTGGGCCGTTCGGTGCCCAACGTAAACCAAAACCTGCACATCGTAATTGCCGTGGTGGTGTTTCTCTCCCTGATCCCGGCGGGGCTGGAAGTGCTGCGGCAGCGCCGGGCGGAGCGGGCCACGGCTCCCGCGGCGCCGCGTCCCATGCCGGAGGGCGAGTAGCGCGGCGTGCCGCTGTTGCTTGGCGCCCGCAGCCTGTAGAATTCCGCTGACATGCTGGCCTCATCCCTGGTGGTGTTCGCAGAACCCTTCCATTTTTTCCCGCCGGAAAGCCGCACGCTGGATGCCGCGGTGACGGAGGCGCTTGACGCGCTGGAACGCCGGGGAGTGCCGCTGGTGCTGGCCGGCCGGGGCACACGCGCGGAGATCGAGTTCGCGCGGCGGCGGATGGAGAACCGGCATCCGCTGATCAGCGAAAGCGGCGGGGGGTTGTTCCTGCCGGAGGGTTACTTCCGGCAGAGGCCGCCGGAGGCAGAAACCATCCGCCACTTCCATTGCATCTCGCTGGCCAAGCCGTACGCGGAGGCGTGCGCGGAGCTGGAAAGAGCGGCGGCGGAGGCGAAAGCGGAGGTCGCAGGATTCCACCAGATGAGCGCGCGGGAAATTGCGGAGAATTCCGGGCTGCCGGCGCGGTGGGCGGACCTGGCGCGGCAGCGGGAGTATGACGAGCCATTCTTTTTTGCCGGCGAAGAACCGCGGGCCAGCCGGCGGCTGGCGGAAGCGGCGGCGCGGCGCGGCTGGCAGGTGCGGCGCGGGGAGCGCTTCTGGCACATTTCCTCGGGCGCAGACGTGGGCCGCGCGGTGCATCGTCTGCTGGAAATGTACCGGGTGGCGAGGCACGCCCGGGTGCGTTCGGTAGCCATCGGGTCGGGCGCGGCGGATTTGCCGCTGCTCAAAGCCGCGGGCCGCGTGTGGTTGCTGGCTGGGCCCGGTGGTGAGCATGACGAGAAACTGCTGGAGCGGCTGCCGGGCGCACGGCGCGCGGAAGCCGGCGGGCCGGAGGGCTGGGCGGCGGCGGTGATGCAGATTCTCGAGACTTCTAGCTAGCCCGAAGTTCTCCTGCTGCTGCGATGGATGCGATTGGAGTGGGACGCTTGGAGCAGTGCGTTCCGTGGGGAGCCGGAACCTGGCGAGGCGTTTCGTCCGGAACCAACAGGTTGCTCACCCCGGCAAGCTGCGCCGCGGTTCGGAATGACGGCATCGCCGCTTACCCGCAGTTCGAAATGACGGCATCGCGGGATTCCGGCATCGCGGCCAACCGGCGGCTCGGAATTCCGGCATTTCGGGGTGGCGCTAAAAAGCGAATCGGGGAGCCAGGCAGCTCCCCGATTTGCTTTTTTGACTTCGCGTGCCGTGACCTGCCGCAAGGGCGGGGCGGCCACGCGAAAACACCGCATGCGCGGTGTGGTTTTCAGTCTGCAGTTCGATCTGTGTCCGGGGGAGTCATCCTCCCTCTCAGCCCCTTCCTACGCTCCTCTTCGGAAGGATGCAAGCGAAACTCCGGCGAAAGTCACAGGTGCGGTGTGACCGGTCAGTGGATGACAAAGACTTGGAGAATTTGCTCGCGTATCTGAACGGGATTACACACCTAAACAGTGGTGAGAAAAGTCTGTTGCTGAATCGCGCGGAAAAATGGCTCACGCTCGCGGACTGTTTTTCGTACCCTATTGGCGGTGATGTTCCTTCGGTCTGCCTTGAGATTCTTCCCACCTCTCAATCTGAATGCAAGCATTCAAGTAAGTAGTTTCAACCTTCGATGCAGCAATCGGTTTGTCGAGCAATTGGAGAATTGTCATTACCAAAGCCATATCTTTCTTGTCCATATGTCCTCCCGTTAGGCTGCGTTTGCCTTCGGGCAGTCTAACAGAGCGGCTACTTCTTCCAATGTCCAAACATGGTCAGAAACTCCCGCTTCCATCGCAGGCGTGACACGCAAAGTCTGGTGAATCCGACAGAAGTTGTAATGCATGAAATGCAGCGCCACAGCCGCACAGTGATTCTCTAGTTTCTTGGAGAACGCATTGGTCAGCCGGGTGAATCGGCGCATATTCATCCGCCGTTGGCGTGATTTGAGGTCATTGCGCGGACCCTTCGGTTCTCCGAGCGCGCAACCGGGAAGGGCTGCGCTGCTTCAGCGAAAGAAGAGGACTTCGCGGATCTGGTCGCGGCCGACGAAGGTTTTCGAGCTGCGGAAATCGTGGAAGAGATTCATGATTTCGCGGTTGGGGATGATGCGCTGGAAGGCCACGGGCGACGCCGCGGGAACGCACTC
>DATIYQ010000006.1:0-21917 GCA_035517515.1 Binatia bacterium | reverse complement strand
CGCAGGTCCAGCTCCACCTGCTTCTTCAGCTCCGCGGGGCTGGAGAATTTCTTTTCCCCGCGCAGGCGCTTCCAGAAGCGCAACTCCATCGCCGCACCGGAGGCGCGAAGCTGCACATCCAACAGGTGCGTCTCGATGGACAGGCTTTGCCCATCGAAGGTCGGCCGGGTTCCCACGTTGGTGGCCGCGGGATGCCAGCGGCCCTCCTCCGCGGGATCCCCCGGGCTCAACCGCGCTTCGGTCACGTACACGCCCTGCGCCGGCAATAATTCCTGATCGCAATGCAGATTGAGCGTGGGCACCACTTCACGCCTTCCGGTTCCTGTGCCGGTCACGATTCGGCCGGTCAGCGTCAACGGGCGGCCCATCAGCCGCTCCGCCGCGCCCATGCGCCCTTCCTGAATGGCCCGGCGCACCCCGGTGCTGGAGATGATTTCGCCGCGGCGGGTCACCGGGGGCGTGATTTCCACCGTGTAACCGAAGCGCGCGCTCAGCCGCTCCAGCAGGGCCACATTCCCCGCGTGGCGATGGCCAAAGCAGAAATTTTCTCCCACGAAGATGCGCTCGGCGTGCAGCGTGCCCGCCAGCACCTCCGCGGTGAACTCCTCCGCGGTAAGCTGGGAGAGCTCCCGCGTGAAGGGAAGCAGCAGCACCGCCTCCACGCCCAGGGCTTCCATCCACGCCAGGCGCTGCTCCTGGGTCGAGATGAGCAGCGGCGCGTGTTGCGGGCGCAGAAACTTCAGCGGATGGGGATCGAAGGTGATGGCCATGGGCAGCGCCCCGGAGCCGCGCGCGTATTCCACCACGCGCTTGAGCACCGCCTGATGCCCCAGGTGCACCCCATCGAAATTTCCGATGGCCATGGCCGTGCGCCGCGCCGCCACCATGGCATCGGCGCTCCAGGCTTGCGGTCCGCGCAGGACGCGCATGGTCATCGCAGCGTCACCTCAAAGCGCAGCCCGTCGTAGCCCAAGCGGACATTCTCCGGCAAGCGCGCATTGGTTTCCTGGTGCGCCAGGTCGTGGCAGATGTGCGTAAACCACGCGCGGCGCGGGGTGAGCTGGCGCACGATCTCCAGCGAATGGGCTACCGTCGAGTGCATGGGGTGCGGCCGGTCGCGCAACGCATCCAGGATCAGATCGTCCAATCCTTCGAGGAGCTCCATCGAGGCCGCCGGAAGCTCCGAGAAATCGGTCAGGTACGCGGCGCGGCCGAAGCGGAATCCCAGCACGTCCATGTCGCCATGCCGCGCCGGCACCGGCTGGAACTCTATCCCCGCGAATTCGAAGGGCCCGGTAATCTCGCGCAAATCCACGGAGGGAACGGTGCTCAGCGTCGGTTTATCGTCGAAGATGTAGGCAAACGTCCGCGCCAGAATGTTTAACGTCTGGCGGTTGCCAAACACCGGCAGGCGCTGCTTTTGCTTCAGATTGAACGGGCGGATGTCGTCCAGGCCCAGGATGTGATCCGCGTGCCCGTGGGTATAGAGCACGCCGTCCAGCCGCGCCAAACCGGCGCGCAGCGCCTGCTGGCGGAAGTCCGGCGACGTGTCGATCAGAATATTCTGTTCGCCGGCGGTGAGCAGGATGGAAGCGCGGGTGCGATTATCGCGCGGGTCCGCGGAGCGGCACACCGCGCAACCGCAGCCCAGTGAGGGCACGCCCATCGAGGTGCCCGAACCCAGCATGGTCAGCGTCAGGGAAGTGGGACGCACGGGATGAGCAGTGATGGGACCGGAGGCCATGTCACGGTGCCTGGGAACGGGCGGGTGTCCTGCAATCTCCGGCGCGGGCCGCGATGCCTCGCTCCCTGCGGGCTTCAGCGGCGCGAAGCCGCCCCGCTGCGCTGCCGCCCGGGCCCCGCCGTGACCGCCTTGGTCACTTCCAGGTAGCTGTACTTCAGCGAACCGAGCAGGTCGGAGAGCGAGCGGTCCTCTTCCGGCGCCAAATTGCCGCGGGTCTTTTCGCGCAGCGCGTCCAGCATGTCAATCACCTCGCGCGCCCCCTCCACGTCCAGCACCGTTTCGCCCGTGGCCGGATCGGTCATGCCGGTCATCAGCATGGCCGCCTGATTCGCCAGGCTGCGCACCAGCAGCTCGAAATGCGGTGAACGCGCCGGGGCCGGCCCGGGAGCCGCCGCGGCCGCCGTCGGCTCCGCCGGCTTGCCCGCCGGAATCCCCGCGGCCGGTGGTGGTATGGCTGCCGGCGCCTCTTTTTCATGCCGCGCCTGTTCTTTGGCTTCCGGGCGCAGTTCGCCTTCCTCGGTGAAGAGGCGGCGATCAATCACACGAAAGCTGGTATCGGGTTTTTCCGGTGTCACGTCGCGTCCTCGATTGTTCCGAAGGGGCTCGCTGAAGGGGCAGTTTATCACCGCGAATGGGGCGCAGCAAGGCAGGTACCCAGCCGGTGGAGACGGAAGAGAAAGGGCGCGGCTGCGCCGTATCTCTGCGCCTGTCCCTGGAAGCAGGCGCCCGGACGATGCCGCGCAGCCCGCAGCGGAGACCTCCCGCCCTTCGCGCTGCACCGCCTGGCGCTACCGGGAACCCAGCACTTGCTCGAAAAACGCCAGCGCGCGCGGGTCCTTGGATTGCCCCAGCCAGAAAAACGCCTGCTTGCGCACCGCCGGGTTCTTGTTGTCGCGCGCCACCTGGATGAGCAGCGGGATGCCTTCGTCGTGGGGCATCTGGGTCAGCGCGAACACCGCGGACTTTTTTAGCGCGGTATCCGGATCGTTCTCGATGGCGTCGGTGATGGCCTGCCCGGCGCGCTTGCCCGCCTTCTGCGCCAACCAGAACAGTGCCTGGCCGCGCACGTGCTCGTTTTCGTCATCGTGGGCCATGCGAATCAAATCGTCCACGGCCGCGGGCTCCCGGCTCACCGAATAGGCAAAAGCCACCTGCTGGCGCACGTGGTTGCTGGGGTCCGATTTGGCCATGCGCTCGAGAGCCGCCAGGCCCGCGGCCCCGCGCGCGCTGCCCAGCCAGAAGGCGGCCTGCTCGCGAAGCTTTTCGGGCTGGCTCGGCGCGGTGAAAGCATCGAGCGCGCGATCCGCCGCGGGATCCGCCTGCATGGCGATCGCCGCCAGGGCGCCGTGGGCCACCTTGCGGCCTTCACCCTCCGCGCTGAAGCCGGCTGGCACCAGCGTGGTAAGCACCACCACGCTTTCCGCCGGCTTTACCTCCGTCAGCCACAGAACCCGCAGGCCTCCGGCGTCCACTTGGCAGTCGGGCGAGAGCACGCGGATTTTGGTGACGCCATGGTCCGCCACGCGCAGAAAAATGGCCATGTCCTGCGGACCTTCCAGGCGTGTGCTGTCCTGGCCCGAACCTTGCACCGTGTGGTTTGAACCGTCGCCGGATTCCAGCGCGCACCGCGTGCAGCGATCCCGGTCATCGTCGGTCCAGCCCTCGCCGCAGCACAGCGGATGATGCCCGGGCAGGGCAGGCACCGAGTATGCCAGCCAGCCCGGGTCGGCTTGCGCCGCCAGGAAGTTGCGAAACTCCGGCTCCAGTCCTTGCGCCGCGGAGCGCGTTTCGAGGCGCGCGTTCGAGATTTTGGGCTGGTCGGCGCGGGCCGGCACGGACCACAGCAGCACCACAACCGCCGGCAGGCAGGCCAGCCGCAGCCGCGCGCTCCGCCGCGACTTTTGGCAAGCAGATTTTCCGCTCCGCCCCGTTGGACGCGATGCCAGGCCGGAAGGACAATCGTTGGGAGTCGCCATTGGGTTCACCCTCTCCATTATTTGTTCAGCAGTTCCATCAAATAATCCGCGGCCTCTTTCGATTGCATCAGCGAAAGCTGGCGGACGATCACGCGCTTCATCTCCGGATCGGTCTCCTTGCGCGCGATCGCCACCATCGCTTTGGCGTCGTTGGAAACGAACAACGCCTGGATCACCGCGCGGCGCACTTCCGGATCCTTATCGGATGCGTAGAGCGAGACCAGGCTGTCGCCCGCTTTGTTCCCCATCAGCCCCAGGTCCCTGATCGCCGTGATGCGCAGCTCCCGGTCCTGCTCGCGGGTTGCAAGTTGCGAGACCCGGTCCAGGTCCCCCGAAATCCACATGGCCTGGAGGATTTTCTTTTTCACCTCCACGGAGGTTTCCTTCTGGTAGAGCTGCCAGATCTCTTCGCGTGCGCCCATCACTCCGAGCTGGCGGATGGCTTCGGCGCGCAGCTCCGGATCTTTCTCCTCCCGGGCCGCGGCCAGCAGCCGCGCGCGGTCTCCCGCCACCATGAACGCGCCCAGAATGCGCTTCTTCACTTCCAGGCTTTTCGTGGAAGCGTAGATTTGGCCCAGTGTTTCCCGGCCCCAGTCTCCGGAGAACAGGCCGAGATCCTGGATGGCCTTGCGCTGCAGTTCCGGATCGGAATCGTCCCGGGCGGTGCGGGCGATGGCCTCCCGGGCCGCGGGCGCGTTGGACTGCGCCAGCACAAACAGCGCCTGCGTGCGCAGCTTCGGGCAATCGTGCCCGTGCAGCATTTTTTCCAGCATGGGCACGGCCCGGGCCGAATCCATCTGCTGCAGCCCGTTGATGGCCAGCAGCTTCAGCTCGCAGTCGCTCTGCGCTTCGGGCGAAACGTTCTGCTGGGAGGCTTGCCGGATTTCGATGTCCAGGGCCTTGCCGTCGTTGGCCCAGCGGCTTTGCGGGGCGGTGCGCTGCAATTCCGCCAGCGTGGTCAGCGCCTCCGGGCGGCGGCCCAACTTGTTCAGCGCCCATGCCTTCCAGTAGAGCGCGGCGTCCGCGCGCTTCCCGTGCATCTGGATCACCCGGTCAAACTTCTCCGCCGCTTCCTGCCATTTGGAGTCGTCAATCAGGTCCGTGCCTTCCTCGTAGAGATCTTCTTCGCGTGACTTGTCCTGGTCGTCGGCGGCGGTTGTGGCCAGGGGCGCGGGCGCTGTGAATTCGGCGCGCTGGGCGTCGCTGAAATCGCCGAGCCACACGTGGGAGGCGAGAAGCACAGGCTGAAAGCCTGTGCTTCCGAGGGCCAAGGCGGGCGCGGCGAATAGCAGCAGCATCGCGGCGGCCGCGGTAACAATTTTAAGGCTGGATGCAATGGACATGGACTGTGCCTCTCTCATCAGGATTTTCCCTGGGCTGGTGCCGGCGCGGCCGGCTGTTGCCGCTCGCGCACCGCAGAACCCACAACCCGCACCTTCAACAGCAAACCGCGCGCCGCGATCCGCCGGCGCAACTCCGCCAGCTCACCGGGAGCCACCTGGCCCGGACTGTTGGCAATCTCCACCAGCAGCGGCTCAAGTTCGTCCAGGAATCCGGCCACCGCGGCGTCACCGGTCTGCCCGGCGGTCTGGCGGTAGATGCGATTGGCGGCCAGCAATTGCTGCGCGCGCTGCTGCTCGCGGGAGAAGTCCACGGTCGCGGAACCGGCGGCAGCCGGCTCGGCGTTCGAAATTTCCAGCAGGATGGACTGCGCCCGGTCCAGATGGTCCCCCACCGCCACCAGCAGAATCCGCTCACGCACCTGCGGGGTCACTTGCGCCACCGGAGCGGGCGCCACCCCCGTGTTGGTGGGGAAGTAGCGTCCCGCCACAAACGCGGCCAGCACCAGGCCGGCCACCGCGCCCACCGCCACCAGGCGCCGCACCGCAATCCATTCCCGCCAGCCGGCCCGCGCCACGCGCGGCTCGAGTTGCGGCCGGATGCCCCTCCACATCCGCGACTCGAACGCAACATCCGGCTCCGGAAGCGGCAGGGAAGCAGCGAGCGCCAGCACCTGCCGGAGCGATTGGCAGCGAGCGGCGCACTCCGGGCACGCGCGGAGGTGCGACTCCACGGCCTCGCGGCCCGCGGTTTCGCCTCCGCAGTAGTCCATCAGTTGCTCTTCGGTCATGTGCGGCGTGGTCATCTATCGTGCCTCGCTCACCAGCGGTTCCAGTTGCCGGCGCAGCTTCTGCACCGCCCGGAAAATGCTGTTCTTGGTCGCGCCGATATTCAGGCCCAGCGACGCGGAGATTTCGTCCAGCCCCAGCCCTTCCACGTGGCGCAGCACGAACGCCATGCGCTCTGTGGCGCTGAGCGATTCCATGGCCGTTTGGACCTGCGCCCCCATCTCCCCGCTCAGCGCCAGCCGTTCCGGGCCGGGTTCCGGGCTGGGCGCCGTGTCCAGGGGATCGGCGGCGTCGGGATCCTCGCCGGCCGCGGGCTCCACGCGCAGGTTTTCCCCGCGCTGCTTGCGCAACCGGTCCAGCGCGCAGTTGGCGCAGATGCGGTAGAGCCAGGTGCCAAAATTGGCGCGGGACTCGAATTGCTCCAGGCGGCGATAGGCGCGCAGCAGCGCGTCCTGCACCACTTCTTCGGCGTCGTGTTCGTTTCCCGTCATACGATAGGCCAGTCGAAACAGACGGCGGCTATGGCGGTCCACCAGGACGCGATACGCGTCCGGGTCCCCACCCAGGACCAGCGCCACCTGAGCCGCATCGGTATCGGCCATCCGAGTCATTAGACTGAGGTTCGCCCTCCGCGGTTAGGTTGGTTGGTGGGCAACAACGGGGCGCGCACACCGGAGATTCGACTGCAACCACCCGATTCTTTCAAGCCGATTTCGCGGCAGCGCGCGATTTCAGCCCCGCCATCAGGCAAAGCTGGAAAACGCGGCAAGGCCGGGTTTCAACGACGCCACCAGTCGAGGTTGGATAATACAGGGGGCGGGGTTTCAACCCAGCGGCTACTCGAGGCTGGAAAAAAGGAAGGCCCGGGTTTTAACCCCGCCAGCGGCTCAAAATCACTCCCGAGCAAACGTGTCCTGCTGACATCCCGCTCTCTAGCGCCCTCGCCCCCGCTCGTCATCCCGAACCCCCGCGCTTTTCGCGGGGTAAGGGACCTGTCTTTTCTTCTCGCCCCTCCAGCTCACGCCGGTGTCAGCGCCATCACCGGCCGCCCCGCCCAGGAAATCAGCCCGGGAATAAATTCCACCGACAAGTCCGGATGGCTCGGCCGCACCCTCACCGTGATCCCGTGCAGCCCGCTGCAGGGAATGGAGGTCTCCACCGCATATTGATACGCGCCGTCGGAATGTTGCGCCTGCGGCTGCATCGGGATGGCATGGCCCGCCGCAAGTTCGCCATGCATGTCCACGCGGCCCACGTAAAGCTCCACCAGCACATCCCGGGGATCGAGCGGCCCCAGGTGCACGCGCGCCCGCACCTGTTGCGGAGTATTGACCGTCACCACCGCCCGGCCGTCCTCCACCTCTTCCACCCGCACTTCCTGCCAGGCCTTGCGGATGCGCGCCACCGCCGCTTCCAGCTCTTTGGCCCGCCGGAAATCGTCCGCTTCCAGGGCGCGGAACTGCTGATGCGCCGGCACATAGTATCCGGCCACGTAATCGCGCACCATGCGATGCGTGTTGACAAAGGGGCACAGCGAACCCACGCAAGCTTTCATGCGCTCGATCCATTTGCGGGGGGTCCGGTCGGCTCCCCGTTCATAAAAGGTGGGGATGACGTCGCGTTCCAGCACGTCGTAGAGCGCTTCGGCCTCCACCTGATCCTGATAATTCGGATCCGTGTATTCTTCGCCCTTTCCGATCACCCACCCGATTTTTCGCGAGCGCTCCGGGTCGTTCCACACCTCGTCCCACCAGCCATCCGGGACGCTCAGGTTGAGCACCGCATTCGCCGCGGCTTTCATTCCGCTGGTTCCGGACGCCTCGTTGGGCCGCAGCGGGGTATTCAGCCACACGTCCACACCCTGCACCAGCGACCGGGCCACCGCCATGTCGTAGTTTTCCAGGAAGACCACGCGCCGGCCGAGCACTGGGTCGCGGCTGACCTCCACGATCTTGCGGATCAACTCCTTCCCGGCGTTGTCCTGCGGGTGCGCCTTGCCGGCAAAGATCAGTTGCACCGGGCGGGCCGGGTCGGCCAGCAGCCGCCGCAGCCGGTCCATGTCCCGGAAGATCAGCGTGGAGCGCTTGTAGGTGGCGAAGCGACGCGCGAATCCGATGGTCAGCACCTCCGGATCCAGCACCTCCGCCGCGGCGTCAATCTCCGCCTGGGGAGCTTCCCGGCGCCTGCGCTGCTCGCCCACCCGCCGCCGCGCCCAGGCCACCAGCCGCTCCCGGCGGCGTTCGTGGCTGCGCCACAGCTCTTCCGCGGGCACCGATTGCACGCGGTTCCACACTTCACTGTGCGCCGGCTCTTCCCGCCACTGCGGACCCAGGTAACGGTCGTACAGCAGGTTGAATTCGGCCGAAATCCAGCTGCGGAAATGCACCCCGTTGGTCACATGACCGATGGGAATTTCCTCCACCGGCACGTCCGGCCACAACGACTGCCACGTCTTCCGGCTTACCTCTCCGTGCAGCTTGCTCACGCCGTTGGCGCGCGCCGCCAGCCGCAGCGCCAGCACCGTCATGCAGAAATCCGGGTTGTTCTTGGCGCGGCCAAGCTCCAGAAGTTCGTGCTGCGAGAGGCCCAGGCCCCCGGCTATTTCCCCGAAGTACTTGCTCATGAGCTGCGCGGAGAAATAATCGTGTCCGGCTTCCACCGGAGTATGCGTGGTGAACACCAGGCTCGCCGAGGCCAGTTGGCGGGCCTGCGCGAAATTCAGCCCCTGCCCCTTCATCAGATGGCGGATGTGTTCCAGCGCCAGAAACGCGGAGTGCCCTTCGTTCATGTGAAACACCGTCGGGGCCAGCCCCAGCAGCCGCAGGGCGCGGTATCCCCCGATACCCAGCAGAATTTCCTGCCGGATGCGCGTCTCGCGGTCCCCGCCATAGAGCTGGCCGGTCAGGTCGCGGTCTTCCGGGCGCGCATTCCCGGTGATATTGGTGTCGAGAAGATACAGCGCCACGCGTCCTACCTGCGCCTTCCACACCTGCGCGTACACCGCATGACCGGCAAGACTCACCTCGACCGTCAGGGGCTTGCCCTCCGCGCGCGAGACCAGGCTGACCGGCAGGGTGTGGAAGTCGTTTTCCAGATACGCTTCCTGCTGCCACCCGGCCTGATTCAGTCGCTGCAGAAAATAGCCCTGCTGGTACAGCAAACCCACTCCCACCAGCGGCACTCCCAGATCACTGGCCGATTTCAGGTGATCCCCGGCCAGGATGCCCAGCCCCCCGGCAAAAATCGAGAGGCACTCGGTCAGCCCGAACTCCGCCGAGAAGTAGGCGATGAGCGGGGTTTCCCCGGAACTTGCAATCGAGCGCCGGAACCACGTGGACTCCGCGGCCAGATACGCGTCCAGACTGGACTCGATCCCGCGCAGATGCGCCAGAAACGCATCATCCTTGGCCGCCGCCTCCAGCTTGGATTGTTCGATGATGCCCAGCATGTGCACCGGATTGTGTCCGCAGGTTTCCCACAGGTCCCGGTCCAATCGGCGGAACAATTCCACCGTGGCATGGCTCCAGCACCAGCGCAGGTTGTAGGCGATCTTGCGCAGTGCTTCCAGCTCCGGAGGCAGGGACGGAACGACGCTGAACGTGCGGATGGGTTTCATGGTGTTTACCCTCCTGATGTGGGCGCCTCTTATGGTCTTCGGCCCCCGGCGTCGAATGCTTGAGAAATCGGAAACCATGCTCAGCCGGGCACAGGCCGTGCCGGCTGGCGGTCAGGCCGTCGCTGCGCGGGCTCTTTCCATGGCGCTGCCCTCTGGCTCCATCGAGGCGATGAATTTCTCCACGCGATCCTGCAACTCCTCCCGGACCTGGCGGAAGGCTTCAATCCTCTCCTCCGGCTCGCCGCTCCCCGCTTCGGGGTCTGGCACGCTCCACCGCAACAATTTCCGCGTGAATGGATAGACCGGATACCGTTCGCGCGGGGGATCGCACAGCGAGACCACGCATTGAAATGTTTCCCCAAAAACGGAAATCACCTCGCGCGGCTCCTGCGCGGAAATGTCAATCCCCACTTCACGCATCACCTCGATCGCCTGCGGGCTCACCCCGGCATGTTCACAGCCCGCGCTGGATACGATGAATTGATCGCCGCCCAGCGCGCGCAGCAGGCCCTCCGCCATCTGGCTCCGGGACGCGCTCCCCTTCGACAAGAACAGGACTTTCGGGTTCTTGTGCATCCATGCACCTCGACCTGCGGGATGGGTGGTTCCGTTTCCAGTCTATAGGCGCAGGCGGGGCATCCACCCGTGATGGTAATCACCCGTGGCGGTGACGCAAAGCCGCCTGCCCGCCGGGGTTCCCGCCGGGCGCAAATCCTGCATATTCAGCGGGGTAAGGCGGAAAAACGGTGCCCGTTTGCCTCCACGTGGACCGGTTAATTTTCTGTTACCCCGCTCGCTCCAGCTCCGCGGCTCACCCGCCCTCCAGTCCGGTTTGACTCTTGTGCTTGCCGCCTCTGTGCCCTAGATTGGCTGATTCGGCTTCGAACCCGTGCAATTCGCAAGCCAGGGGAGACCTGTGTCACGCCGATTTGAAGATCTGGTGGCCCTGCAACAGAAGCTCCTGGCCCCGGAGGGGTGTCCGTGGGACCGGGAGCAGACCCACGAGACCCTGCGCACCTACCTCCTGGAAGAAACTTACGAGGTGCTCGACGCGCTGGACTCCAAGCAGCCGGAGAAGATTGCCGAAGAACTGGGCGACCTGCTGCTTCAAATCCTGTTCCATGCGGAATTGGGACGCCTGGCGGGAACCTTCGATCTGGGCGACGTCATCGAGAGCATTTATCTGAAGATGGTTCGCCGCCACCCCCACGTGTTCGGAGAAACCAAGGCGCGGGACGCCGCCGAGGTCCTGAAAAACTGGGAGCAGATTAAAGCGCAAGAGCGCCGCGCCGCCGGCGCAGCGAAAGAGGGAAGTGCGCCAGAGGCAGCCGCATCCGTCCTCGATGGCGTCCCGCACTCCCTGCCCGCCCTGATGCGCGCCTATCAACTGACCCGCCGCGCGGCGAATGTGGGCTTCGACTGGGCGAGCCTGGCCGGCGTCCTCCAGAAAGTGGAGGAAGAGGCCGCGGAACTGCGCGCTGTGGATCCGGCGGCCCGCCACCGGCTGGAAGACGAGGCCGGAGACCTGTTGTTCGCGGCCATGAATGCCGCGCGCTTCCTGCGCCTGGACCCGGAACTGGCCCTGCGCCGCGCCAACGCCAAGTTCGAACACCGGTTTCGCGCCATGGAAGAGGAGGCGGGGCGGCAAGGACGCAAGCTGGCCGGGGCCTCTGCCGCGGAGTTGGATGAACTGTGGGAGCGGGTCAAAGGGGCCCGGCAAGCAGCGCCCCACCAGGCCGAAAATGGCGGCGACCGCCCATGAGCGCCGCTGCGGCACCGGGCATTGAAATCCGCGTCTGCCACTCGCTCCAGGACTGCGAGGCCTGCGTCACCCTGGAAAAACGCATCTGGCAGACCGACGACGTTGAGGTGGTCCCGGCCGCGCTCATCCGCGTGGTGGCCGAAACCGGCGGGCAGGTGCTGGGGGCGTTCGAGGGCGGCCGCATGATCGGATTTACGTTTGCGCTCGCCGCCTGCCGTGTCCAGGGCGGGGGATTGCTCACCTTCCTGCATTCCCACATGACCGCGGTCTTGCCCGAGTATCAGAACCTGGGCATTGGCAGGCGCCTGAAGCTGTTTCAGCGCGAGGAAGCTTTGGGCCGCGGCATCCGCCTGGTGGAATGGACCTTTGACCCCTTCGAACTCCGCAATGCCTATTTCAACGTGATGCGCTTGGGCGCGGTCATGCGCCGCTATCTCCCCAATCTCTACGGCATCACCACCAGTCCGCTGCATTCCGGGATACCGACGGACCGGCTGGTGGCGGAGTGGTATCTCGATTCGCCGCGCGTGGCCGCCGCCGCGGCCGGAGAGTCCCCTCCCGCGGCGGGACCGGACGCCCTGCGCATTGCCGTGCCGTCGGATATCGGAAAAATCAAGGAACGCGACCGCGCCGAGGCCACCCGGTTTCAAACGCGGATGCGGCAGGCGTTTCTAGACGGCTTCGCTCGGGGGTTCGCCGTAACCCGCGTGGAAAGCCGGGGGCCAACCACGGACTACGTGCTGGAGAAATTCCGGCTTCCCCCGGGCGGGGAAAACTCCGGACGCGAATGAGAGAGGGAGGGCGCAGCGGGCAGCGCCCCTGTGACTCATGAAAATCGAACAGATTACCTTGCGCGAGATTCGCATGCGGCTGGTCAAGCCGTTTGAAACCAGCTTTGACCGCACCGAAGAGCGTCGCGTGTTGCTGCTGGAATCCATCGTGGACGGCGTGGCCGGGTGGGGCGAAGCCACCGTGGACGCGGACCCCTTCTACAGCTACGAGACCATCGACACCGCCTGGCACATCCTGCGGGATTTCCTGTGGCCGATGGTGCGCGGCCGGGATTTTGCCGGCGCGGACGAAATCTGGGGCGCGCTGGCCCGCGTGCGCGGCCACAATATGGCCAAGGGCGGCCTGGAAACCTCGGTCTGGGACGCGGAAGCGCGGCAGAAGAAAACACCGTTGTGGCGCCTGCTCGGCGGAACCCGGCAGGAAATTCCCTGCGGTGTCTCCATCGGAATCAAACCCAGCATCGCGGAGCTGGTGGAGACGGTGGGCGAAGAACTGGCCGCCGGCTACCAGCGCATCAAGATCAAGATCAAGCCGGGATGGGATGCGGAGCCCATGGAGGCGTTGCGCGCGCGCTACCAGCGCATCCGGCTGATGGCCGATGCCAATTGCGCCTACATCCAGAAAGATATTCCGCACCTGAAGAGCTTCGAGCGCTTCTTCCTGATGATGCTGGAGCAGCCCCTGGCCTACGACGATCTCTACGCCCACCGCGAGCTGCAGAAAATCACCTCCACGCCGATTTGCCTGGATGAATGCATCCCGGGCTTCGCCCAGGCGCGCGCGGCGATTGAGATTGAGGCGGGCAAGATCATCAACATCAAGCTGGGCCGCGTGGGCGGGCACGCCCCGGCGCGGCGCATCCATGATCTCTGCCGCGACCATGGCGTTCCCGTGTGGTGCGGCGGCATGCTCGAGACCGGCATCGGCCGCGCCCACAACATCGCCATGTCCACTCTCGAGAATTTCTCGCTGCCTGGGGATGTCTCCGCCAGCAAGCGTTACTGGCATGAGGACATCATTGACCCGCCAGTGGAAGTTTCCCCGCGGGGAACCATCCTCGCGCCCCAGGCTCCGGGAATCGGCTACCAGCCCAGGCGTGAATTGATCGAGCGCCTGGCGGTTCGCACAGAGGTGCTGCGCTGAGCTCGCCCCCCGGCCTCGCAGAGGGTCCTCCGGAGAATCCGCCCGGGCCGGTTTCCGGCCCTGGCGCGCTTTCCAGCCGTCCTCATCACACCAATCCGGTCCTGCTCTACGGGCTCATTGGCTTTGTCATGGTGTTGTGGGCCTTCAACTATCCAGTGGCCAAATTCGGCTACCGGGAGCTCGACGGGCTGACCCTGGGGACGCTGCGCGTGCTGGTGGCCGCGCTCTGCCTGGTTCCCATCCACCTGGCCTTCCGGAGGAATCGCCCCCTGCGCCGGCCTCTGCTCGCGCGCGATTATTGGGTCCTGGCGTGTCTCGGATTCTTCATGGCCTTCAACCAGGGGCTGTTCATCTATGGGCTGTCGTACACCACGGTGGGACACTCCGCGCTGATCATCGCCATCGGGCCGGTGAATATTCTGGTGCTCGCCGTACTGGTGGGACTCGAGCGGCTGACCCTGAACAAAGTGGCGGGGGTGCTCCTGGCGTTTTCCGGCGTGGTGCTGCTGGCCTCAGGTCATGGATTGGGTTCGCACAATCCCACGCTGCGGGGCGACCTGCTCACCCTGGGCGGCTCCCTGGCCTTTGCCGGATACGCCATTGTCGGCAAGCGGGTCACCTCCCGGCTCGACACCATGACCATGACCTGCTGGCCTTTCTATTTCGGCGCGCTGATTTTTTCTCCGCTGGCCTTCCGCCAGATCGCGCGCACGGACTGGAGCCGCGTGGGCTGGATCGGCTGGGGCGCGCTGCTCTACATCGGGCTGGGCGCCTCGCTGTTCGGCTACCTCATCTGGATGTGGGCCATCCACCACCTGGCCGCCTCCCGCATGGGCGTCTTCACCTACGTCCAGCCGGTGCTGGGCACGCTCATCGGCGTTTACCTGCTGCATGAGAACTACACCGGGCAGCTTCTGCTTTCCGGCGTCCTGGTGCTCACCGGAGTTGCGCTCACCGAAATGCATCCGCGTGGCACCGAAGCGGAGGATGAATCCAGCGGCTGAGCCTCCGCCGGCCCGTCCGGATAGGTGGAAGTGGCCGGGGAGAACGCGTTATAGTCAGGCGAAAGGAGAAAGCACGTGAGCAGCTCTCGGATGCGCAACCGGAAGGACCTGGCGGCCCTGGATCGTCTGGTGCCCCTCGCCGCGGTGGGGGCGCTGCTGACCATGCTCAGCTATATCCTGGAATTCGCTTTCGAGGCCGCGGGGATTTCCCCGGCTTCGACACTAGTGGATAACATTACCCTGGGAATCCTGGGCGCATTTCTGGTTTCCGCCCTGCTCCGCGCTCGGGAAGAGCGCGACGAGCTGAAGTTGATCAAGGCCCGCCTGGAATTGGTGGGGGAACTGAACCGGCAAATTCGCGGGCCGCTGGCGGCGATGAGCCGCTCCATCCTGCTCGATAACCGCGAAGAGCGCCTGCGCTGCGCGGATGATGCCCTGGAACGCATTGACCATGTGCTGAATCTCTCTCTGCCCGCCATCGGCGCGGCCACCGCGGCACGGGCGCAGATGCTGCAATAGCCGCTCTCGCCGCGGCGCCATACCCGATTTCCTTCCATGTCCCAGCCAACCCCAACCCACCCAACCCGGCGCATCGCGGTGATTCCCGGAGACGGGATCGGACCGGAGGTCACGGAACAGGCGGTGAAGTGTCTGCAGGCCGCGCTCGCTGCCGGCGGCAAACAGGCCGTCTTCACCTCCTTCGACTGGGGCGCGGAGCGCTTTCTGCGCGATGGCACCACCCTGCCCGCTGGCTCCGTGGAAATGATGCGCAGGGATTTTGACGCCATCCTGTTCGGGGCCGTGGGCGATCCCCGCGTGCCCTCCAACCAGCACGCCCTGGACATTTTGTTCGGCCTGCGCTTCGGCCTGGACCTCTACGTCAATCTGCGCCCCTGCGTGCTGCTCGATAAGCGGCTCACCCCCCTGCGCGACCGCGCCGAAGCCGATGTGCAGTTTGTGGTGGTGCGGGAAAACACCGAGGGCATGTACGTCAACATCGGCGGCCAGTTCAAACGCGGCACCGCGGACGAAGTCGCCGTGCAGGAGGAGCTGAACTCGCGCAAGGGCGTGGAACGCATCGTGCGCTTCGCCTTCGAGTTCGCCCGGGAGCGCAAGCTGAAGCGCGTCTGCATGAGCGACAAATCCAACGCGCTCACCCACGGGCACGATCTGTGGCAGCGCGTGTTCAAGGAATTGCGCGGGCAATACCCGGAGATCGAGTCGCGCCACCTGTACATCGACACCCTGGCCATGGCCATGGTCCGCGACCCTGCCCAGTTCGACGTAATCGTCACCAACAATCTGTTCGGCGACATTGTCAGCGACCTGGGCGCCGAACTCGCCGGCGGCCTGGGGCTTTCGCCTTCCGGCAACATCTTCCCGGGCCAGGTGTCGCTCTTCGAGCCCGTGCACGGATCGGCCCCCACCATCGCCGGAAAGGATCTGGCCAATCCGTTTGGCGCCATCCTCACCGCGGGAATGTTGTGCGACCACCTGGGTTGGACCGCGGAGGGCCAGGCGCTGCGTGGCGCTGTTCGCGCCGCGGTGCGGGAAGGGAAGTGCACCGCGGACCTCGGCGGCTCCCTGGGCACCCGCGCCGCTGGCGATTGGATCGCCAACTCCATCGCAAAGGCACGTCTGCCCAGCTAACCCCGGCATCTGTGTCGTCGGCAGTGGTTGGGAGTAGTTTTGCTTTGGGGATGATTTCAAGCGAGGCTTTCGCCCAATGACGGACGAGAAAGAAATTCAAGCATTGATGGGAGAAGAGAAGCGCAGCGAAAGAAGCGGCAAGTACAAGGCGCTACCGCGGAACAAGCGCACCGAACGGGACATCGCCAGAATCTTCGAAAGCGGCACCGAAACCGAACTTATGCGTTACCTGAGGCGGAACGGAGTAATGGACGAGTCGCCGCGCTTTGGCGCGATTTTGAGGCTCTTCCGCGAGCACGCCGGGCAACGGAAGTAGCAAGCGAATGCAGCTCTTTTCGCGCCTTCTTTTCTTCCGCCCTGGAAAGCGTGGCAAAGTGCTCTTCCAGAATCGCGGCGGCCCGTCGAACGGCCGAATCGAAGCTCGTACGTTTCCTGGCCATTGTGTTTACAGAATATCAGCCGGCCCGAAGCCTGACAAGTATCTCTTCGGCTTCACCGGCCTTTATTTTTTCCGGCGCATGCGCCTGAGCTTTGTATGGAGTGCGGCGGCTCGACGCCGCTTTCCGTTCCGCGGCCTTTCCCTGCGGCCTCACGGCAGGCCGTCCCGTGGTAGAATCCCCGGGATTCTCTCACCTCTAGTGTGGAGGCAATTCCATGAAGATCAGCGCCGGAAAAATCAAGGGAATGGAAGCGGTATCCGACGGGCGCGGGGTCATCGCCGCCGCCGCCATGGACCAGCGCGGCTCGCTGCGCAATGCCATCGCCAAGGAAAAGGGCGTAGACAAAAAAGAAGTCAACAACGACATGATGAGCGAGTTCAAGGAGGCGGTGGTCCGCGTCCTCACCCCTCATGCCAGCGCCATCCTCCTGGACCCCGAATACGGCCTGCGCGCGGCGCGGGCCCGCGCCAAGAACGCCGGACTCCTACTGGCCTATGAGAAGAGCGGCTACGACAATGCCCAGCCGGGCCGCCTCCCCGATTTGCTGGAGAATTATTCCGCGCGGAGGCTCACCGAGGCCGGGGCGGATTGCGTCAAGATTTTGCTCTATTACGCCCCGGCCGATCCGCCTCACATCAACGACCTGAAACATGCCTGGACGGAGCGCATCGGCGACGAGTGCCGCGCCTGCGACGTCCCCTTCTTCCTCGAATTCGTCACCTACGAGGAGGGCGTGGAAGAAAAGAGCATCGAGTTCGCGCGGAAAAAGCCGGAGCTGGTCATCCGCAGCATGGAGGAGTTCTCCCGCGACCGTTACGGCGTGGACGTGCTGAAGGTCGAGGTGCCCATCAACATGGCCTATGTGGCCGGGACCAAGGCCTGCAAGGGCGAGTCCGCCTACACCCGCGACCAGGCCAAGGACTTTTTCCGCCGCGCCGCCTCCGTGGCCAAGAAGCCCTTCATCTATCTCTCCGCCGGCGTTTCCAACGACGTGTTCACGGAAACCCTCGAGCTGGCTTCGGAAACCGGCGTGAATTTCTCCGGCGTACTGTGCGGCCGGGCCACCTGGAAGGACGCGATTCCCGTCTACGGCCGCCACGGTCTGCGCGCGCTGGAAGACTGGCTGGCCGATACCGGCGTGAAAAATATCAAGAACGTGAACGACCGGCTGGGCGCGGCCAAACCGTGGTATGGATTCTACGGCGTGCAGTCGGCCACGGCGCTGGCCTAACCCTTCAGGGAAAATCCAAAGAGAAAGGCCGGGCGGGTGCCCGGCCTTTTTTGTTTGCGGGGCGGCCATGGATTGGCGAAGCCGCTGGGAAAGGGCGGCGCTGCGGGGGACGGAGGACGCAGCAAGCAGCGCCCCTACGGAACAAGCGGGACGGCAGGGCTACGTGCGCATGCGCAGGAAGAAATAGAGGCCGGTGAAGCCGAAGATAATGTCCGCGCCCCAGCCGGCCAGAACCGGGGGAAGTTGCCCGGCCGCCCCGATGGCCTCGGCCAGCGCCGAGGAGGCCCAGTACACAATCCCAATGCCCACCCCCAGCGCCAGCCCTCCCACCGCGCCCCGCGTGCCCACCAGAAAGGCGAACGGAATCGCCAGCAGCATGATGATCGGCGCGATCATCGGGTAGGCGAACTTCTTGTGCCACTGCACGGAAAGGCGCGACACGTCGAATCCCGCCTGCCGCAGATCGCGGATGTACGCCCCCAGCGCCGCCGCGCTCATTTGCGTGTACGTGCGCACCTCCCGGTTGAAATAGGAGGGCGGCTCGGCGAATTCAGCCAGTTCGGTCACCCGGAATTTCGAAAACGAGGAGACGTGGCCGGCCTCGAAATTGCGCACCCAGCCTTCCTCCAGCGCCCACCCGCTCACGTTCTCCAGGTATTGCGCCCGCGCGGCAAAGGCCCGGCGCCGAAGCTGGAAGGTCGCCGGGTCCAGTTCGAAGATGCTCAGCCCGGCAAACAGGCCGCGCTGGGCATCGAAGTAATCGTAGTTGTACAGCCGGTTGCCCTCGCCGAAGATCCACTGCCGCCGCGGCTGGAAAAATGTTTGCGCCGGCCGCCCTTTGATCTGGTTGCGCAAAGCGTCCTGGCGCTGGTTGGCGGTGGGCAGCACCGTGTCGTCCAGCGAAAACATCACCGCGGCCAGCGCCACCCCCGCCAGCAGCAGCGGCAGCGCCAGGCGGTACATGCTCACGCCGCAGGCTTTGAATGCGGTCACCTCGTTATTCTTGGAGAGCACGCCCAGGGTTACCAGCACCCCGATCAGCGCCGCCACCGGCAGCAGTTGGTAGAACATGAAGGGAGTGAGAAAGAAGAAATACAGAATCACCGTGGAAGCGGGCACGTGATGTTTCCCGATGTCTTCCAATAGCTCGAAAAACGTGAACGAGTGGAAGATGAAAATGAAGGCCACAAGAAAAAGCAGCATATAGAAGAAAAAGGACCGGAGCAGGTACAGGTCCATGAGCAGGGGAAAGGCATAGCCCCGCGCCGCGCGAGGTCCGGGCAGATAGCCCGGCCGGGCCGCCGCCAGCCGCGCCCGGCGCCGGCGCGGCCGCTGGTAGGCCGGCTGGAACCAGCCGCGCAGCCGCTCCAGAAAGCTCTCTTCGCTGCGGATCTGATCCACTCCCGGCAGCAGCGCCAGGCCGCACAGCGCGCTCACCAGGTTCGCACTCCACATCCCCAGGCCCACCGGAATGCTCCCGCGGCGCGCCAGGCCCGCCCCTACCACAAAGAACAGGTAATAGCCGCTCACCATCAGCAGTGTGACCACGAACCCCGCCGCCCGGCCCCCGCGGTGCGGGCGGATGCCCACGGGTACGCCCAGCAGCGCGAACACCAGGCACGCCGCGGGGAACGCAATGCGCCTGTGAAACTCCACCAGCGCCTGCGTATCCCCGGCCCGGGCACGCTTCCACACCCCGGAGAAGGGCAGTTCCGCCACCGTCACGGTCACCGGCGCCGCGCCCCCCGTTTCGCTCACCGCCAGCGCGAAATCGCTGCGCCCAAACGTGGAAAGCGAATAATGATTGGGATCCGTCCGCGAGAATTCGTGCGTGGCCCCGTTCGTGAGATGGAATTGCAGCGAGCCGTGCTGCGGGTCCGGCAGCACGATGCCGCTTTCCGCGAAGGTGATTTGCGAGAGCGCGTCCGCGCCGGTGTGCACCATCACGATGCCGCGCCATTCCGTGCCGCCCCCGGTGACGTCGGAAACGTACAGCACCAGGTGCGGAAAGCGCTCTTCGAACACGCGCGGCTGCACTTCAAAGGACGCCTGGCTGGTGGAAAGCGCCGCTTCGGTGGCGTGCAGTTGGGCCACCGCCAGCGGCCCCAGGTTCAGGGTGATGCCCAGCGTGGCCGCCCCGGCGAGCACCGCGAGGACGCCCACCGGAAACAGGATGCGTTTGCGGTCGAAGCCCAGCGCTTGCAGCGCGATCAGTTCGCTGTCCGCGGAAAGCCGTCCCAGCCCGATGAGCACCCCCACCAGCACGCCCATCGGCAGCGTGAACGTGAAAATCCCCGGCAGCGTGCAGGCCACCAGCGTTCCGATCGAAGCCAGGCCGGCCGATCGGCTCACTACCAGGTCCATCAGCCGCACCAGTTGCGGGACGAAGAAGATAAAGGTAAAAACGAAAAGGCCCAGAATCGTGTAGGAAAGGATTTCGCGGAAGATATAGCGGTCAATCAGGCGCAATCGCATGGCTCAAAACACCAAGTCTAGCACGCAGCGCGGACGCCCGGCCCACCCCGAGCGCGGGAAGGCAGGGCGGCCATGGCGCGCATCCACCTGGTAATTCTCTGGCACATGCACCAGCCCCAGTACCGCGACCCGGCCACCGGCCGCTACCTGCTCCCGTGGACCCGGCTGCACGCCTTGAAGGACTACTACGGCATGGTGAAGGTGCTGGAGGAATTCCCCGGCGTTCACGCCACCTTCAACGTGGTGCCGGCGCTGGCCCGCCAGATCGAAGAGTACGCCTCCGGCGATTTCCACGAGGTCTGGCTGGATGCAGCCATGGCCCCCGCCGACGCGCTCTCCGAGGAGCAGGAGTCGGAGATTTTGCTCCGCTCCTTTCAGTTGAACCAGGAACGGCTGATGTCCCGCTGGCCCCGCTTTGTGGAAATTCACCAGCAGGTGGCGGCGGCCGGCCGCGAGGCCCGCGTGGGCATGAGCGTGCGCGACTGGCGCGACCTCCAGGTGCTCTCCCAGCTCGCCTGGATGGATGAAGAATTCCTGGCCGCTGACCCGCTAATTCGCAGCCTGGCCGAGCAGGGCGCGAACTACACCGAGGCGCAGAAAATTCAATTGCGCTCCAAGCAGGTGGAATTGCTGGGCCTGGTGTTGCCGGAGTACGTGCGCTCCGCCCGGCGCGGCCAGATCGAAGTGTCCACCACGCCTTACTACCACCCCATTCTCCCGCTGCTGTGCGACTCGCGCGCCGCCCAGGAATCGAATTCGCGCTCGCCCGTTCTTGCCCCTCCCTTCGTCCATCCCGAGGATGCCCGCGAGCAGCTCGAGCGCGCCCGCCGCTTCCACGAGTCACGATTCGGGCAGCCGCCCGCCGGACTTTGGCCCTCCGAAGGCTCCGTCTCCGACGCCGCGCTCACCGCGGCCGCGGATTTGGGCTTCGCGTGGTTCGCCAGCGATGAGGGCGTGCTGGGCCGCACCCTCGGTGTGGGCTTCGCTCGCGATGCCGCCGGCGTGCCCGCAAATGCCCTGCAGCTCTATTCCCCCTGGCGTTTGCGCCTCGGTGGAAAGGAAATCGCCGGGCTGTTCCGCGACCACTACCTTTCGGACCTGGTGGGTTTCGTCTACAGCCGCATGCCCGCGGCCGCCGCGGCCGAAGATCTCCACCGCAGAATCCTCGCCATTGGCGAGCGCGCGCGCGAGGCACGGCCGCTCACCGTCCCGCTCATTTTGGATGGCGAAAACGCCTGGGAGTACTTCCCGGGCAACGGGCGCGAATTCCTCCGCCTGTTCTACGGCCGCATCCAGGCAGACGCAGAAATTCGCGCGCTCACCGCCTCAGAAGCCATTGCCGCCGCCGGAGAGCTGCCCGAGTTGAGCCACATCGTTCCGGGCTCGTGGATCAACGCGAACTTCGACATCTGGGCGGGCAGCGCTGAAGACATCCGCGCCTGGGAAGTGCTGCGGGATACCCGGGACGTTTACGAAAAGGCGCGGCTGGCCGCCGAGAACAAGGCGGGCAACGCCGTGCCCCCGGAAAAGCTGGCCCATGCCCATGAGTGCATCCTCACCGCGGAGGGCAGTGACTGGTGCTGGTGGTATGGGCCGGAGCACAGCTCCGCGAATGATGCGGAGTTTGACGCCATCTACCGCACCCACCTCACCGAGGTGTACGTGGCGCTGGGATTGGACGCCCCGGAGTCCCTGGCCCAGCCCATCAAACGGCCCCCGGAGCGCGCTCTCATCCTTCCGCCCACCGATTATCTCCGCGTGGTCGTGGATGGTCGGGAGACCAATTACTTCGAATGGATGGCCGCGGGGCTTTATTCCGCGGACATGGAGGAAGGCTCCATGCACGGGCGCACCCACCATCTGAACGAATTGCGCTACGGCTTCGACCGCGAAACCTTGTTCCTGCGCGTGGATTGGCTGCCCACCGCCCTCGGCGACCTCCGCGAGTGTGAATT
>DATIYQ010000005.1:0-8207 GCA_035517515.1 Binatia bacterium | reverse complement strand
ACCCCGTATTCGGATTCGATGCGCGCGAGGTCAATCCCTTCCAGCAAACGCAATCCCAGAAAAACCTCTTCCTCCAGCGCCATGTGCGGCGAGATGAGCTGCCGCTGCTCGACCAGCAGGTGTCCATCTTCGAGGGCCTGCACATAGGCCACGGGATCATGGGTGCTGGCCCAGCGCTCGGAGCCATTGAAGGAATGGGCCCCGGCGCCGAAACCGAGGTAGGGCACGCGCTGCCAGTACTTGGAATTGTGCACGGCGCGATGGCCGGGGAGCGCCCAGTTGGAGATTTCGTAATGCTGGTAGCCGGCGGCGGCCAGCCGGGCGCAGGCGAGGTCGAACCAGTCGGCCTGGGCGTCGTCATCGGGCACACTGCCGGCCCCGTAGCGCGCTCCGCCGGCGAGCAGTTCCCTGCCCAGGCGGCTGTCTTCATCCGCGTCAAACATGTAAATGGAGACGTGAGCGGGCGACAGCGCGAGCAAATGTTCCAGGGAGTCGCGCCAACTTGCTTCCGTCTGGCCGGCGAGCCCAAGAATCAGATCCAGATTGACGACAGGGATGCCGGCGGAGCGGATGGCCGCGACCGCACGGGGAACGTCTGCGGCGCGATGGCGCCGGCCGGAGGCGCGCAGCTCCGCGTCCGCAAAGGATTGCGCGCCCAGGCTGACGCGGCTGATGCCCGCGGCCTTCCACGCGGCGGCTTTTTCTTCGGTGACGGTTTCCGGGTCGGCTTCGAGGGTGACTTCGCGCCAAGAGTAGCGCATGGGGAAGGTCTCGCGCACCGCGTTTAGGATGCGCGCGAGCTCTTGCGGCGGGAGCAGGCTGGGCGTGCCGCCGCCGAGGTAGATGGTGTCCGGGGCCGCGGCGCGGGGAAAGGTGAGCAGGTGCGCGGCCAAGAGGGATTCGTGTTCGCAGATTTCGCGGCAGAGCGCGTCCACGTATGGGGCCATCAGCTCACGGGGAAAGACGCCGCTCGAAAAATGACAATAGGTACATTTCGACTGGCAGAAGGGGACCTGGAGGTAGATACCCGGAGCCATGTTCCCGGCAAGTGTAGCGCAGACGCGCCCGCCGTGAGGCGCTTCCCCGCGGGCGGGGAGGCGACAAGGCATCTCCTTGCGCGCGGGAGGAGAGGGCTTCAGGGGCGAGTCCATTCGGTGCGGATGGCCGGGGGACGCAGCAGGGTTTGCATGACGACGCAGTATTGCTCGGTTTTTTCCTGGAGGGCGCGAAGCTGTTCGGGGGTGGCATCGGGCGCGTCCAAATCGAAGCGCAGACGGATGCTTTCAAATCCCACGGGCACATCCTTGGAAATGCCGAGGGTGCCCTGCAGGTCGAGGTCGCCGCTGGCGGTGACCTGCATGCCGCGGGTGGGGACGCCCATGGCGGCGGCGACCAACTGGCAGGTAATCTGCGCGCAGGCGGCGAGGGCGCCCAGCAGCAAATCGCCGGAACAGGCCGCGGAGCCGGAGCCGCCCACGCCGCGGTGAGCCTCCGCCTGGTAGATGGCGCGGCCGATATCGATCGAACAGGCCATGGGGGCTCCGGCCTGCGCGCCCTTGGCGGTGAGGGTAATGCGGGAGGAGGCGGGATCCCTGCGGTACTGCTCCTTCAAGGGCCGTTGCACCGAGCGGACGTCCATAACTCAACTCCCTCCCCGAAAAGTTTTGTTATTCTTGAGGGCGGCCGCGTGCCCCCGGCGCCGGGCCCGGGAAACCGGGAAAAGGACGAGGGGCGGCCAAACGAGACCGCTTCGTGCCCAACCAGGACCGAACCTCAACGCTGTGCTCCGGCAGCCAGTTTGGCCGGTACCAGATTATTTGTCCACTGGGAGCGGGAGGAATGGGCGAGGTATACCGCGCGCACGATCCGCATCTGGGGCGGGACCTGGCGATCAAAATCCTGAACAGCAAATTGTCGGCCAGCGCGCAGGCGCTGGAGCGGCTGGAGCTGGAGGCGCGGTCCATCTCCCGGCTGAACCACCCGAACATCGTGACGATTTTCGAGCTGTCCCGTGTGGCGGAGACGAACTACCTGGCCATGGAGCTGGTGGAGGGCGAATCGCTGAGCGATTTGCTGCAGAAAGGGCCGTTGCCGCTGCGGAAGGCGATTTCGATTGCGGCGCAGGCGGCAGGAGGGCTGGCCAAGGCCCACCAGGCGGGAGTGGTCCACCGGGACCTGAAACCCGGCAACCTGATGATCACGCGGGACGGGCTGGTGAAGATTCTGGACTTCGGCCTGGCGAAGCTCGCGCATCCCGGGGAGCACAGCGGTGACGGGGGCCGAACGCTGAGCGCGGCGCTGACCGTTCCGGGGGCGATCCTGGGAACGATCGCGTACATGTCTCCGGAGCAGGCCAACGGCCTGGAAACGGATTTCCGTTCCGACCAGTTTTCGTTCGGCGCGGTGCTCTACGAGATGGTGACCGGCCGGCGGCCGTTCCAGAAGCAGGGCGAGGCGGCGACGCTGGTGGCGATCCTGAACGAGGATCCGGACTCGGTGCTGTCGCTGAACCCGAAGGCGCCGGCGCCGCTCTGCTGGGTGATCGAGCGCTGCCTGGCGAAGGACGCGGTGGAGCGGTACGCCTCGACCGAGGACCTGGCGCGGGACCTGGCCACCATCCAGGGGCGGATGGACGACGCGCCGCCGCGGCGGTCGCTGCCGCTGAAGCAGAACCTGCCGGCGCAGCGAACGGTATTTGTGGGGCGGGAACGTGAAGTGGAAGCGGTGCAGGAACTGCTGCTGCAGAAGGATGTACGCGTGGTGACGCTGACCGGACCCGGAGGAATCGGGAAGACGCGGCTGGCGCTGAAGGCGGCGGGAGAGGTGGCGCAGCATTTCCCGGGGGGAGTGTGTTTTGTCCCGCTGGCGGCGGTGAACGACGCGGCGCGCATCCCATCGATTGTGGGGCAGGGGCTGGGGATGAGAGAGACGGGGCAGCCGATCACGCTGGAGAGCCTGAAGGAGTACCTGCTGGAATTGCGGCTGAATCTGCTGCTGCTCTTCGACAATTTCGAGCACCTGCTGAGCGCGGCGCCGGCGGTGGCGGAGATGCTGGCGGCTTCGCCGACGCTGAAAGTGCTGGTGACCAGCCGCGCTCCACTGCATTTGTACGGGGAGCACGAATTTCCGGTGCCTTCGCTGCCGGTGCCGGACATGCGCGGGCCGGCGACGGCGAAGGCGTTTTCACAGAATTCCTCAGTGGCGCTGTTCCTGAACCGGGCGTCGGCAGTGAAGCCGAACTTCGAGCTGACCGACGAGAACGCGGCGGACGTGGCGGCCATCTGCGCGCGGCTGGAGGGATTGCCGCTGGCCATCGAGTTGGCGGCGGCGCGCATCAAGATGCTCTCCCCCGCCGCGGTGGGGGCGCGGCTGGAGAAGCGGCTGGAACTGCTGACCGGCGGGGCCCGAGACCTGCCCGAGCGGCAGCGGACGTTGCGCGGAACCATGGCCTGGAGCTACGGCCTGCTGAGCCCGGCCGAGCAGGCGCTTTTCCGGAGGCTTGCGGTGTTCGCCGGGGGCTGCACACTGGAAGGCGTGGAAGCGGTGTGCGACACGCGGCAGGACCTGGGGCTGGAGGTGCTGGAGGGAATGGGCTCGCTGGTGGACAAAAGCCTGGTGCAGCAGATGGAAGCTTCGGGAGCGGAGTGCCGATTTGCGCTGCTGGACACCATGCGCGAGTACGGGCTGGAGTGCCTGCGGGAAAACGGCGAAGAGCAGGAGACGCGGCGGGCGCACGCGGCGTATTGCGTGGTGGTGGCGGAAGAGTGCGCGACGCAGAACGATGAGACCTCGCGGCGGCGGTGCGCGCTGCTTCTGGAGGCGGAGCACGTCAATCTTCGGGCGGCGCTGGAGTGGCTGATCGAAACCGGAGACGCGGAGTGGGGCCTGCGGCTGGGCACGGCGCTATTCCAGTTCTGGGAGACGCGCGAGTACCTGGCGGAAGGCCGGGACTACCTGGGAAAGCTGCTGCGGTTGCCGGGCGCGGCAGGGAAAACAAAGGCGAGGGCGCGCGCGCTATTCGCCGCGGCGGTTCTGGCCAGCAGCCAGGGAGATTACGCCGCAGGGGACGCGCTGAAGGAGGAGAGCCTGGGGATCTCCCGCCTGCTGGACGACAAACACGGCACGGCGGTGTGCCTGAATGGAATGGGCGTGGTGCACCGGGAAATGGGAGACCTGGCGCGTGCGCGCGAGCTGATGGAAGAGAGCCTGGTGCTGTGGCGGGAACTGGGCGACCAGCAGGCTGTGGCCCGGGGACTCAGCAACCTGGCGAGCATCGTGGCGATGCAGGGCGATTCCGCGGGGGCCCGGGAGCTGCATGCCCAGTCTCTGGCGGTCTTCCGGGAACTGGGCGATCGATCGGGGGTGGCGTGGTCGCTGAACCATCAGGGCGACGCGCTGCGCGAGCAGGGGGAATTGGCCGCGGCGCGGCAAGTCTACGAACAAGGGCTGGCGATTTTCCGGGAGCTGGGCGATCACTGGGGCGTGGCACGGACGCTGGCGGACGTGGGGAACCTGGCGCGGGAACAGGGGGACTTTGCAACCGCAGACACACTGTACCGCCAGAGCCTGAAGATTTTCCGGGAGCTGGAGCACAAACGCGGGATTGCGCTGGTGCTGGAGTGTTTCGCGTGCTCGGCGGCACTGCAGCAACGGGCGGAGCGATCGCTGCGGCTGGCCGGGGCGGCGGCCGCGCTGCGCGAGGCCACGGGAGCTCCGCTCTCCCCCGCAGAGCGGGCCAGACTGGAGAGCGTGCTGGAGCCGGCGCGACAGTCGCTTGCCGCCTCCGGCACGGACGCCTGGCTGGGGGGCTGGACGACACCAGCCGAGCGAGTGATGGACGAGGTGATGGCTTCCGGGGCCGGCGGGGACTGAAACGGCTGATGGATTACTCCGCGCTGGCGGGATCGAGCATGCGGCGCACGGCGGAGATGCGATTGGCGGGGATGCCCACGCGGGAGGCATGTTCCCGGATGGTGGCCTCATCGGGCGCCATATAGACGCAATAGACCTTGTCGCCGGTCACGTAGCTGTGCAGCCACTGAATCTCCGGCCCCATCGCTTTGAGAACGCTGAGGGACTTCCGAGAGACTTCGCGCAATTGATCATCGGTGAGACTTCCGGCACCGGGAATCTCGCGTTCAATGACAAATTTGGGCATCAACCCTCTCCGTTGGGAACACCATTGATGCTAGCACGCGGCGGAAAAGGTTTCCAAGGTCCCGAGTGAGGCCGCGCGGAGCCGGCGGACGCGGCGGCTCACTCCGGCGGGATATTCTGATTCACCCGGAAGAAATTGGCCGGGTCGTAGCGCTTCTTAATGGCGGCGAGGCGGCGGAAATTCTTTCCGTAGGTGGCGCGGATACGCTCTTCGCCCTCTTCCATAATCATGTTGAGGTAGGCGCCGCCGGCGGAGTAGGGATGCAGGGCGCTCCAATAGTCTTTGGCCCAGGCGGAAATCCGTTCGCGGTTGGCGGGATCGGGATCGACACCGACGATCACGGAGCCCCAGACGGCGTCGCGGTAAAACCATGGCGTGGCGCTCTTCTTCACCCTGCCGGCGGCACCATCCACGGGATAGAGATGCATGGTGCATTTGGCGGTGGGCATGCGCTCCGCGAACTTCACGTGGATGGCGATGGCCTGGTCCGGAAGTTCGCGCACAAAATCGGCCTTCCAATACCACTGCAGGCCGGGGGGATACAGCCCGTCGAACATGGATTGCAGCGCGGGATGGGGAATCGGCCCGGCAAAATCGATGGCGGGAGGGCGGCGCTTGCGGACGGCGGCCAGCACCTTTTCCGCTTTGGCCTGCGGGCCGGTGCAGCACCAGACGATTCCGCACATTTTCTTGCCGTGATAGGCCTCGGGGAACGGAGGCCCCGGCGGGACGACCTGAAAGGCGAAGAACCCGTTGACGTCGTCGGGGGCGCCGGGAATGAACTCGCGATACCAGCGCAGCACATCCGCCGCTTCTTCCAGGGGCCAGAGCATGGGCCCGCCATAGACGGTGTGGACCGGGCGGCCGCGGAACAGGAAAGATGTTACGACCCCGAAGTTGCCTCCCCCACCACGCACCGCCCAAAACAGGTCGGGATGCTCACGGGCGCTGGCGGTGACGAAACGTCCATCGGCAAGAACCATGTCCACGGCCAGCAGATTGTCGATGGTCAGGCCGTAGCGGCGGGTCAGGTGGCCCAGACCGCCGCCCAGGGTAAGGCCGGCGACACCCGTGGTGGAGATGATGCCGGAGGGAACGGCCAGGCCGAAGGGGTGGGTGGCATGGTCCACGTTGCGCCACAGGGCGCCGCCTCCGACCAGCACGGTCTTGCGGCCGGGATCCACGCGGACGTAGTTCATCGGGGAGAGGTCAATCACCAACCCGTCGTCGCACACTCCCAGGCCCGCGGCGTTGTGCCCGCCTCCGCGGATGGAGACCAGGAGCTTCTGGCTGCGGGCGAAATTTACGGCCTGCATGACGTCTGCGGCGTCCGCACACCGGGCGATCAGCCGGGGCCTCCGGCTGATCATGGCGTTATAGACCTGACGCGCCGACTCGTAGGTTGGGTCGGAAGGCGCGATCACTTCTCCGCGCAGGCCGGAACGAAGGGCTGCAATGTCCGCTTCCTTCAGCATGGGACCTCCCGGAGATTCAGCCCAGACCAGTCGTTCCGCCCCGTTCGGACGGGGGCGGTTTGTGGACCCAGGGCGGTGGTGATGATAGCGCAGAAATCGGAAGAGGGGAGGGCTGATGAGTTCCACTGAGGGACTGAGAAGAAAAAGCAGGTCCCTCACCCCGCGAAAAGCGCGGGGCTTCAGCATGACAGGCGCGCGGGTGAAATCCAGCGGTGGCGCCAGGATTTGTGAGACGAGGCCTTGCGATGGCACCCGAACGAGGGGCAGGTTCTTAAAGTATTACTTTAGGTTCGAGAAGTGACGCACGAATATTGTGCGCACGATTAGCGACTCACGGGATTGGCGTGACGCACGATTCGCGGGCCGCGCGATCAGCGTTTTGCGCGCTTTCCTTTGTGCTTCTTTTCTTCAATCACGGCCTGGGCGGCGGCCAGGCGCGCAATGGGAACCATGTAGGGGGAGGCGCTGACGTAGTCCATGCCCACACGGTGGCAGAACTTGACGCTTTCGGGTTCGCCGCCATGCTCGCCGCAGATGCCCACTTCGAGTTTGGGCCGGGTCTTGCGTCCGAGCTGGATACCCATCTCGACGAGTTTTCCCACGCCGTGGATGTCCAGCACCTGGAAGGGATCGGCCTTGAAGATGCCGGCCTTTTTCTCGTCCACGTAATCGGGGAGAAAGCGCCCGGCATCGTCGCGGGAGAGGCCCATGGTGGTCTGGGTCAGGTCGTTGGTGCCGAAGGAGAAGAACTCGGCGACCTCGGCGATTTCATCGGCAAGCAGGGCGGCGCGGGGCAGCTCGATCATGGTGCCCACCAGGTAGTGCAGCTTCACCTTCTCGCGCTTGATGATTTCCTCTGCCACGCGGCGGGTGGCCTGCTCGAGGATGCGCATCTCCTTCTTGTCCTGGGTGAGCGGATGCATGATTTCGGGATGCACCTTGATGCCCTGGCGCTGGCAGGCGATGGCGGCTTCGATGATGGCCTGCACCTGCATCTCCAGGATCTCGGGATAAGTGATGCACAGGCGGCATCCGCGATGGCCGAGCATGGGGTTGGCTTCATGAAGCTGGGCCACGCGGCGGGTGATGGCGTCTGCGCTGACGCCGAGGTCTCGGGCCAGTTCCTCCTGCTTGGCGCGGTCGTGGGGGACGAATTCGTGCAGCGGCGGGTCCACCAGGCGGATGACCACCGGCAGCCCCTCCATGGCCTTGAAGATGCCGATGAAGTCCGCGCGCTGGAACGGAAGCAGCTTGGCCAGGGCGCGGCGGCGGCGCTCGGTATCCTCGGCGATGATCATTTCCTGGATGGCGCGCTGGCGCTCGATGCTCTTTTCGGGATGCTCGAAATCCTTGAAGAACATGTGCTCGGTGCGGACCAGGCCGATGCCCTCCGCGCCCATCTCGCGTGACTTGCGGGCGTCCTGGGGGGTGTCTGCATTGGCGCGCACGCCGATCTTGCGGATCTTGTCGCACCAGCCGAGCAGGGTGGCGTAAGCCGGGGGAAGCTGCGGGGTAGTGAGTTGAAGTTGTCCTTGATATACGGCGCCTTCGTTGCCGTCGAGGGTGATCCAATC
>DATIYQ010000004.1:0-40927 GCA_035517515.1 Binatia bacterium | reverse complement strand
TGTGGAACAACCTGAAGGCGCGGCCCATCCGCACCACGCTGAGCGTGATGGGTGTGGCCCTGCAAGTGACCTTCGTCTTGCTGATCGTGGGCATGACCCTGGGCTGGGTGAATGACTGGCAGAAGCGGGTGGAGGGGGTGGGGGCGGACCTGCTGGTCCAGGCGCCCAATGCCTCGATCTTTTTTCAGTTCAGCAACGCGGTGCTTCCGGAATCGCTCGGCGAGTCCCTGCAAAAGGTATCCGGTGTGGACGAAGTTTCGCCCGTCCTGGTGATCGCCAACCAGAAAAACCTGGAAATCGTTTACGGAATCGACTATGCGAGTTTCAACGGGCTGAGCAAGGGTTTTGTCTTTCACGCCGGCGGACCGTTTGCCGGGGCGAGCGACCTGATCGTGGACGACCTGCAAGCGGCGCGGCACCACTTGCACGTGGGCGACAAGTACCCGCTTCTGGGCCGGGACTTTACCGTCTGCGGAATCGTGGCCCACGGCAAAGGAGCGCGGTCCTATATTCCGCTGGCCACGGCGGAGGAACTGGCCGGCTCCAATCACCGCGTGACGCTTTTCTACGTGCGCAGCCTGGGCAGTACGGAACTCACCCGGCAGGCCATTGTCCGCACGCTGCCGGGGTATCAGGTGCGCTCGATGCAGGAATATCTGACGCTGATGAACTCCTCAAATCTCCCGGGCATGGGACCCTTCCTCGATGTGATGATCCTGCTGGGCGTCTCCATCAGCTTTCTCGTGGTGCTGCTGACCATGCACACCATGGTGCTGGAGCGCACCCGGGAAATCGGCGTGCTCAAAGCCCTGGGAGCATCGCGGCTGGAAATCGCCCGGCTGTTTCTGGCGGAATCTGCGTTCATGGCGCTGGTGGGGGTGGCCGCGGGACTGACCGCGACATTTCTGACTCGCGCCTTTCTGCACTACTGGACGCCGGGACTGGCCGTGCTGCTCACTCCGGAGTGGCTGGTGGGCAGCGTGGGGCTGGCGTTTCTGGGGGCGCTGATGGGCGCGCTGTATCCCGCCTGGCGCGCTTCCGGTTTCGATCCGGTGGAGGCGCTGGCCTTCGAGTAGCCGGGCCACACACCCAGCGCCGCCGCAGCCGGCAATCACCCGCATTCCCCAACCGGGTGGCGCTGTGCTGCCGCGGGGACCCCGGCTCAGCCCGCGGCCGCGGTTTTGGCCTTTCGGGCGATCAGTCCGAATCCCCTGGCCCCGGCCTCTTCTTGCAGCGCAGTAAGGTGGGTGCGGCCGATGGCTGCCTTTCCTGATTTCATCTCGAGTTCGCCCAGCGCCAGCCGGGCTTCATACTGGAGGAAAAGCATGTGGGATTTGGTGGCGCCGGCCAACGCAGCCTCCAGCTTGCTTCGCGCGTCCGCAAATTGGCCCGCCGCCCCGGCGATGCGGGCGGCGGTAATGGCCACGGAAAGGCTCGAGGTTCGATCGTCGCTTTTTCCCAGGAGTTGCTGGGCCAGATGAATTTCGGATCGGGCGTCCTCGATCTTTCCCGTGTCCAGTAAACAGCGCGCCGCCAGAACGTGCGCGGAGACCTGGTAGCCAATCTGCTTTTGCGCCTGGAATTCAGCGCCCGCCTGACGGGCGCCGGCCAGCGCTTCGACAGGTTTTCCTTCCTCCAGTGTCAGGCGAGCCAGCGAGAGTGAATCCTGAGCGGCGTTCGCCTTTTCGCCCAGTTCCGTGCGGATGGCCAGGGCATCTTCATGCGACTTCCTGGCGGCGGCCAGCTCGCCCTGTTCCAGATAGAGGTCCCCGAGGGCGGAAAGCGTGTAGGCCTCGGAATGGCGATTGTGAAGCCCGCGCTTGACCTCTAAAGCCTGCTCGAATTGCTTCTTTGCCTGGGTCAGATTTCCCATATCCAGCGAGAGCTCGCCGAGATTGCTCAGGATCATGGCCACTTCGAATTGTCCGCCCTGCTCGCGGAACAATTTGAGCGCCTCCTCATACTTGGCCTGGGCGCCCGCCTGATCACCCCGATCGGCCAGCACGTTGGCGATGCTATTCAAGTTGTTGGCGATTCCCCGGCGATCGCCCACCTCGCGGTGGATGCGCAGCGCTTCCTCGTAGATTTTCTGCGCCGCGTCCAGATTTCCCTGATCGTACAGCGTGACGGCAATCGCGTTCAGGCAGGTGGCCGCGCTGTGCTGGGAGCCGATCTCGCGGAAAACGGCGAGGGATTGCTCGTAAAGCGCCCTGGCGCCTTTCAGATCTCCGCGGTTGTAGGCGTTGACCCCCAGGCCCTGGGTGGCATTGGCGGCGCCCCAGCGGTCGCCGGCGGCGGAGAACAGGCGCTCGGATTCTTTGAAGGCCGCCTCCGCCTTGTCGAATTCGCTCAAATAGCGCAGGGCGCTCCCTTGCTGCGCGAGCGCCTGGGCCAGCACCAGCCGCTCGCCGCTGGTCCGGGCCTTGGCCGCCGCGCGCGCGGCGGATTCACTCACATCTTTCCACTGGGAGAGAACGAAATAGGCGCCGGCTTCTTCGAGATCGATCCGGGGATCCTGGGATGCAGGAGGGGGCAGCCGGCGAAGCAGTTGCAGGGTGGAGAGCGCATCCTTCTGCTTGCCGCCGGAATGCTGCGCGGAGGCCAGGCGCAGGCCGTATTCCAGGTTGTCCGGATAGAACTCGGAGAGCGCGCGATAAATCCGGATGGCACTTTCCCAGTCGCGGGTGGCCTCACGGTAGCGGGCTTCGATCTCCAGTTTGTCCTCGCGGCGCAACCCCCCGGAAAGATCGAAGGCAATTTTAGCTTCCGTAGCGGCTTTGCCATCGTAGCCCAGGCTGGTCCACGCTGCGGCCAGGGCGGAGTGCGCCAGGGCAAATTTGGGTTCGAGCGCGATGGAGCGCTCGAGCAAATCGCGCGCCGCCAGGGTATCGCGGGCGTGAAGCTTGGCGAGCCCCTGGGAATAGAGCCGTGCGGCTTCCGCGCCGGCCGGCAGGGCGGCTTTCACCGCGGCCGCGTCTGCCGGGGACACCTCCCCGACGCCGAGTTTCGCGCGCAGATCGGCGCCGGCACGGTTCACCACCTCGTCCATCTGGTCTTCGCGGCCTTTTGCGGAAACAGAGGCGAGGATCTCCCCGGCCACCGCATCCTGCAGGCGCAGATCCAGGCGGATTTGATTGCCGCCGAGCGCAACGTAGGAACCGACCACCACCTCGTCGGCGTTGAGATTTTGGCGAATCCTGGCGAGCGTCTCCCGGCCGTAGCTTTCCTCATCCGGCAGCGCGAGGCTGGCCTTCATCCGTGCCACGTTTTCGCCGGGAACGGTACGCAGCTCGTCCCCGGCCCCGAGTTCGGTGGTCAGCATTTCCGCGAGCGCCGTGGCCAGCCAGGCCTTGTCTGCCTGGCCGGAGAGATTCTTCAGACCCAGGACTGCCACGGACCGCCGTGCTTTGACCGGCGCGAGCGAAGCGGTGGGCTGTTCCGCAGTGTTGACAGCGGGACGGCGGAAGATGCGATTGCGCACGCCGCGGAAATTGAGGCCTATGGCCAGGCCCGCGAGCAGCAGAGCCGCCAGGCCGCCGGCGAGGATGGCGCGTATCGCAGGGGAGGCGGGGACCGCCAAGACCTGCGCCGCGCTTCCGCCCGTGGCGAGGGAGAGGCTTTCCAGCGCCACACGCAATTCGCGCGCCGATTGGTAGCGCTGCGAAGCGTCTTTCTCCAACGATTTTGAGACCACGTGCTCCAGTGCGGGGGAGGCGTCCGGGTTCAAGGATCGCAAAGGCGGCGGGGACTTGTGCAGGATGGCCCCCATCAACTCCGCGCTCTGGGTTTGCGGAAATGGCCGCTGGGCCGCGGCCATCTCGTAGAGGACCGCGCCTGCGGCGTAGAGATCGCTACGCGGGTCCACGGGAAGCCCGCGGAGCTGTTCGGGAGACATGTAGGGAACTGTGCCGCTCACGCCGGCATCCTCCGAGGTCACGCTGCGGGTCAAATCGCCCCCGCCCTCGAGCGGCGCGAGCTTGGCCAGGCCGAAGTCCAGAATCTTCAGGCGGCCGTCGGCGCTGATGAACAGGTTTCCCGGCTTGAGGTCGCGATGGATCACGCCCTGGTCGTGCGCCGCGGCCAGGCCATCGGCAAGTTGTGTGCCCAGCCGGACGATTTCCGGCTCCGGCAGCCGCTCCCCTTTTAACCACGCGTTCAACGGCTGGCCCGGGATCAGTTCCATGGCCAGAAAGTCGATTCCCTCTTGCGAGCTGAATTCGAAAACCGTGGCGATGTTGGGGTGATTGAGCTTGGCCAGCGCCAGGGCTTCTTTGCGGAACTGCTTGCGGGCAGATTCGTCGCCCAGGGTGCCCGCGGGCAGGACCTTCAGGGCGACGTCACGCTCGAGTTGCAAGTCATGGGCGCGGTAGACAACTCCCATGCCCCCCGCGCCGATCTGTTCGACGATCCGGTAATGGCCGAGGGTGTGGCCGACGAGTTCGAAGTGGGCGGCCATCAGGGAAGAATGCTAGACCTCGCGCCGCCCGCGGGTCAATCCTGCGGCCGAAGGCGATTCTTCGAGTCTCCGCTCACCGGGAAAACGTCTTCGGCCGGCCGGCTGCGGGGCTTGAAGTCTCGCGGTGCGTCCTGCGGCTCACGCGTCACACTCTTTCTTGTCTGCTTTCGTCCCCGCTGGTTTTCTGGTAGAGATAAAGAGAGCGGAATTTCCCGGCGCGCGACGCCGGTGAAGTTGCTTGCAAAATCGAGGCTCAGGGAAAAACCCCAGGGGAGGAACTTGATGCGAGTGGCGAGAAAGTGCGCGGCAGTGGTGGCTGCGTTGGGTCTGGCTGTGCCGGTATGGGCGCAGTTTGGGATGGGACGCGGGCCCAACATGCGGGGAATCTTCCACCCGGTGGTGGGCGAGGGCTCCGCGTATCAAATGCAAGGCCGTGGCGAAGGCCCGAAAGACTTTGAGGTCGCGGTGGTGGGCAAAGAGGACTACCAGGGCCAGACGGGCTATTGGCTGGAAATGACCTTCGCGGACGCCCGCAGCGGAATGGGCGCCTCGAAAATGCTGATGGTGATGGAAGGGCCGAATCCCGGCACAAAGCGCATGATCGTGATGATGAACGGCCAGGCCTACGAGTTTCCGATGAACAGCCCGATGATGGCCGGGCGTGCGCCGAAGCCGGAAGCCGGAGACATCCGCAACGACAAAACCATTGTGGACGCGGGGAAGGAAACCATCACCGTTCCTGCGGGCACGTTTGTTTGCGAGCATTACAAGGCCTCGGACGGCTCTTCGGAGATGTGGATCTCCGACAAGGTGTCCCCGTGGGGCCTGGTGAAGTCCGTGAGCAAGGACAGCACCATGGTGCTTTCGAGGCAGATCACCGACGCGAAGACGAAAATCACCGGGCCGGTCAAGCCGTTCAATCCCATGGAAATGATGCAGCAGCGCCCGAACCAGTAGGCTTGCACCCTTCCGGGCCTCATCCCTCGTTCTGAGAATGCCCCGGGCGTGTTCCTCGGGCGGCGGATTCCGCCTGCCGCCGGGACCGGCGCGCGATCGCCCGTCTGGGAGCCACGAGCATCAGAATTTGTGATGCGTCTGATTTGGATTTCTGCGTCTCTTGCCACCCCGGTCCGGATTGATAATAGATTTCCGGCTGGGAGACCTGATGTCCGCACTTTCCGATAAATTCTACGAGGCGCGGGTAGTGGACCGCCGGGACATTGCCGCGGACCTGTGGACGGTGCGCATCGCGCCGCAGGGGCCCATCCGCTTCACTGCCGGGCAATACGCCACGCTGGGCGTGGAAAATTCCGGAAAGCGCGTGGAGCGCGCCTATTCCATCGTCTCCTCTCCCTACGAGCCGGAGCTGGAATTTTTCATCGAGCTGGTGGCCGGCGGGGAGTTGACTCCACTGCTCTACCAGTTGCGCCACGGCCATGAACTGCTGGTGCGCCGCTCCATCAAGGGCCGCTTTACGCTGGACCTGGAGAGCGGCCACAAGCGCCACCTGCTGCTGGCTACGGTCACCGGGGTGGCTCCCTACGTCAGCTTCGTGCGCACGCTCCATCGCGATTGGAAGCAAGGGAAGCTCCCGGCGGATGTCCAGCTCTTCGTGCTTCACGGCGCCAGCCGCTCCTGGGAATTGGGCTACGGCGAGGAGTTGCGGCAAATCGCCGCGGAGGTGCCCTGGCTCAAATACATTCCCACCATCAGCCGGCCCTGGGAAGACACGGGGTGGCGGGGAGAAACCGGCCGCATCGAGGATTTAATCCGCAAGTACGCGGATGTGTGGGAGTGCGCGCCCGGAGATACCACCGCGTATCTGTGCGGCCATCCGGAAATGATCGAGTCCGGCGAGGGGATCTTGAAGCGGCGAGGATTTTCGAAGGATTCCGTCCGCCAGGAAGTGTATTGGGTGCAGCCGAAAACCAAGGAGCCGGTGTAGGACGGCCGGCCGGGGTTGCGTGGCGCGCGGAGGAAACCGGCCGGCGCGAGACGCCGGCGCTCAGCCCGCCGCGGGCTTAGGTGGAAGGTCCGCCCGCATCGGCTTGCAGGTCTTCGATCACCTTGCGAGCTGCGCGGATGGGCATGCGCACGTGCACCTTTTCTCCCGGATCGTCCACGTCCACCACGAGACTGCCGTTCCGGATGGCGACGTTCACGTGTTCCTTGGGACTATCCACCTGGACGAGATCGGCGTCCGGAATTTTCTCGAGCTCGCTGAGCGCCAGGTGGGCGATGGCCAGATCCTGCTGCTTGCCCCTCAGATGCTCCGCGATGCGGCGCTCCGGTGCCAGGTGAACGCCCCAGGTGGCTACGGTGCCGGGCAGATAGAGATGGACATGTGAGCCGTCCGGGCGCTTCTCCTGCACGTTGACTTCAATCACTCCGTCTTTCATCACCACCGCCGTGGCCATGGTTGCGCCCAGCAGGATTTTGCCGATCATGGGGTTGGCTCCTTTCCCGGTGCGGGGCCCGGGGGCTCAGTCCTGCGTGGTCTTGGTGTCCATCCAGATGTGCACGGTTTGCTCGCCGTCCTTGACGGAAACCAGCTCGATCTTCTCGTGGCGGGCGAGCAGATCCAGCGCAGCGCCCACGTTCAGTTCGTCGGAGGAGCCGGAGAAGAGCGCATCGGCCACTTCGAGGGGCACGCGCACATCCACGTTCTGGTGGCGCCGGGGGTGCTCAGACTGGTCCGCATCGGCGCGGTCATGTTTCGCGGCGCCGTGATCGGTCACGTGGATCAACAGCATGCCGCTCTGCTTGCTGACGTGGACGGTGCAGTCGTGCTTCTCCACGGTCACGTATTCGCCGTCCTGGGCGCTCTTCAGCGCCTTGACGATGCCGCGCACGTCCACATCGTCCATGTGGATGTGATCGATGTGCACCACGCCGTGATCCAGCTTGCCGTGCTGCACGGAGTTCAACACGGTGCGTGCCAGCGAGAGCGGCACATTTACGCGCACGCGCTCGTCGCGGTCGTCGGTGGAGTCCACCTTGACGTGCAGCCAGCGCTCCGCGCCGGATGGGGCGGCGGCCGCAGCGGGCGCTTGCGCTGCCTGCGCCGCCGGTGCGGCCCGGAGCAGCACCACCAGAAGCAGCGCGCTCGCCACCAGGGCCAGTGCGGCCAGCAGGATGGTCCTTCGAGTTTGTGATGCGGGCATCGGCCACCTCCTCGACTGTCTTCTGACTTAGACGTACGCAGGGCCCCCCTGGAAAGTTCCCCAGCCACCCCAGATTGTTCCGGCGCCCCGGGGAGAGGGCTGCCGGTGCCGCGGAGTCCCCATCGAGGGCACGCACCGGCCGGGCCTGCCAGTGGCTGGTGCACGTGTCCACCCGTGAATACGCTTCGCGAGCCGGGAAGTTCCGTGGCACAGGGCTGTCCGGAAATGGGAAACGGATCACGTCAGCGGTCAGGTGAGCGCAGACCGTGGCTACAACTCGGGGCCGGGGGCCGCGTTGGCGGGGGGCGGAGTCGGGTCGGGTGCGCGCGGGAGTCTGAAGAACAGCACGGCCAACGGCGGGAGACGCAGCAGCAGCGAGCAGGGCTTCTTCAGGTAGGGCTCGGGCCGGGCTTCCACGCCGCCGAGGTTGCCGACATTGCCTCCGCCGTAGCGCTCCGCATCCGTGTTCAGGATTTCCTGATAGAAGCCGGGAGCGGGCACGGGCACGCGGTAGCCTTCGCGCACCAGCGGGGTGAAGTTGCACACGCACAGAAGGCTGTCCTGCTGGTCTTTGGCCCGGCGGATAAAACTGAGGACGCTGGAATCCCCGTCGTTGCAATCCATCCATTCAAAGCCGGTCCAGTCGTAGTCCACTTCATAGAGCGCGGGCTCGCGCAGGTAGAGCGCGTTCAGGTCTTGCACCAGGAGTTGGATGCCGCGATGGCGGTCGTAGGCGGTCAGCTCCCAATCCAGGCTGCGCTTCTCGTCCCATTCGCGCCACTGCGCGAATTCGCCGCCCATGAACAGCAGCTTCTTTCCCGGGTGGCCGTAGTGGTAGCCGAAAAGCGCGCGCAGGTTGGCGAATTTCTTCCAGTCGTCGCCGGGCATCTTGCCGATCATGGAACCCTTCATGTGCACCACTTCGTCGTGGCTGAAGGGCAGCAGGAAGTTTTCGCTGAAGGCATACATCATCGAGAAGGTGATCTGAGTGTGATGGAATTTGCGGAGGATGGGATCCAGGTGGAAATACTTGAGCGTGTCGTTCATCCACCCCATGTTCCATTTCAGGTTGAAGCCCAGGCCGCCCAGGTAGGGCGGCTTGGTGACCAGCGGCCACTCCGTGGACTCCTCCGCCACCATCAGCGCGCCCTTGGTGCGCGCATGGACGGCTTCGTTCAGCCGGCGCACAAAGTGGATGGCCTCGATGTTCTCCCGGCCGCCGTACTGGTTGGGCACCCACTCGCCGGGCTTGCGCGCGTAGTCCAGGTGCAGCATGGAGGCCACCGCGTCCACGCGCAGGCCGTCGAAGTGATATTTCTCCAGCCAGAAAAGCGCGTTGGCGATGAGGAAATTCTGCACTTCGTTGCGCCCGTAATTGAACACCAGTGTGCCCCACTCCGGGTGCGCGCCCTTGCGCGGGTCGGCGTGCTCGTAGAGGTGCGTGCCGTCAAACTCCGCCAGCCCGTGCGCGTCGCGCGGAAAGTGCGCCGGAGTCCAGTCCAAAAACACGCCCAGCTCGGCCTGGTGGCAGCGATCCACGAATTCCATCAGATCTTCGGGCCGGCCGTACCGGCTGGTGGGCGCGTAGTAGCCCACCGTCTGATAGCCCCAGGAGCCGTCGTAGGGATGCTCCATCACCGGCAACAGCTCGAGGTGCGTGTAACCCATCTGCTTCGCGTAGGGGATCAATTCCGCGGCCAGCTCGCGGTAGGAGAGCATTTCGCCCCCGGGCCGGCGCCTCCACGAGCCCAGGTGCACCTCGTAGATGGACATGGGCGCGGCCAGCCAGTCGCGGCTGGCGCGCGCGGCCATCCACTCCGCGTCCGCCCATTCATGTTTCTCCAGGGTGGTCACCACGGAGGCGGTTTTCGGCCGCAGTTCCGCGAAATATCCGTAGGGATCCGATTTCAGGAACGCCAGCGGTCCCAGGCGCGAACGGATCTCGAATTTGTAGATGGCGCCTTCCCCCAGGCCGGGAAGGAACAGCTCCCAGAAGCCGGAGGCGCCGCGCAGCCGCAGGGGATGCATGCGTCCGTCCCAGTGATTGAAGTCGCCCACCACGCTCACGCGCAGCGCATTGGGCGCCCAAACCGCAAAGCTCACGCCGGTCACGCCCTCCAACGTGCGCACGTGCGCGCCGAGCTTCTCGTATTTTTCGTAGTGGGTGCCTTCGCCCAGCAGGTGCAGGTCGAGTTCGGAAAGCAACGGCGGGAAGCGGTAGGGATCGTCAATGGTTTCCGCCGCGCCGCCGGGATAACGGACCACCAGGCGGTACGGCGCGGTCAGCTCGGCATAGGGCAGCACGGCTTCGAATACGCCGTCGGGATGCACGCGCGTCATCAGTTGCGGCGGCAGTCCCGCGGTGAAGACCACGGTGACGCCCTCCGCGCGGGGCTGAAACGTGCGGATGGCCAACTGCCGCTTGCCGCCCGCTTCCACGGCATGCGGCCCGAGCACATGGAACGGGTCGGAATGCTCCGCCCGGGCAATCTGTTCGATCTCCGCGGGTACGTTGGCTTGTTCTGCGGTGTCCATGGAATTCGCCTGCCGCTGTGGCCGGACATCTCGTGGTTCAGCCAGAGATATTCTACTGTAGCCGGAGGCGGCCTGAAGACCTTTGCGTTTGCCGGGAGTCCGAATTGTGGACTCCCGCCGCCCCTGGCCATCTCCCGCTGACCCCGAATTCTTCAGCTTTGTGACCGGCGCCACACGTACGCGTATCCCCGGTCACCGAAGCGAGGCGAAATTCGCGGCAACCTGAAGTTGCCAAGCCGGGCAGCCCTCGGCTCACCTGTGGAATCGTTTCGGCCCGGCGGGGAGGGTGTTATGTCCCACGAATATTACCTCCTGGGAGCCATGGTGGTCCTCGCCCTGGCGTATGCGATTCCGCAACTGCTCAGAGTGCGCGCCTTTCGTGGCGCCATGCTGGTGACCTGTCCGGAAAACAAGAAACCCGCGGCGGTCAAGGTGTCGGTGTGGCGCGCGGCCATGGCGGCCGTGCTGGGACGCCGCCACCTGGAACTTTGCAATTGTTCGCGCTGGCCGGAGCGCCGCGATTGCCCGCAGGACTGCATCTGCGAAATCGTAGGGGATCCGGAAGGACATCGCGTATGGAACGTTGCCACCGAATGGTTCCGGGGAAGAGCGTGTGCCTGCTGCGGGAAACCAATCACCCGGCTGGGCCACTTGGACCGCCGGCCCGCGCTGCTCGATGCCCAGCACAAGAGCGTGGAGTGGGACGCCATCCCGCCGGAGAAGCTGCCTGAAGCGCTGTGGGGTTCGAAGCCGGTCTGCTGGAACTGCCACATTGCCGACACGTTTGTGCGCGAGCATCCGGATCTGGTCACCTACCGCCCGTGGGAACGCAGCGGGCCGCTGGGGGAATACACGCCGCAGAAACGGGATGGACAGGGCACGCCCACGCAGCACGCGGCTTGATCGTTCGAAGTTCGATGAATCCCGCCGCTTCAGTGGCGGGATTCTTTCCCGGCTTTCTACCGCGGCCGATCCCACTTCTTGCCTCGGCCTGCCGCCTAGTGCAACTTTGAGTGCCGCGGAGTACTCTAATAGGTAGGAGCCGAACGCTTCTCCCTGGCGGGCGGACCGAAGTCCAGCCCACCAAGCAGAGCGCGAGAGGTCCTCGGAAGCGCCTGGGGAGAAGCTGTCAGGTGGAGGTAGAACCATGAGAGCACCCACCTCCCTTAAGTTCCTGTTCACATTCAGCGCCGCGTTGGCCATCGCCCTGGCGCCCCAGCCCGCCTTTGCACAACGTGGTGGTGGCGGCCATGGCGGATTCGGAGGCGGGGGTTTCCACGGTGGAGGCGGCGGCTTCCATGGTGGCGGATTCGGCGGAGGATTTGGCGCGCCACGCGGCTACAGTGGCGGCGGCTATGGCTACCGGGGAACTCCGCCGGCAGGGTATGCCCGCGGAGGAGGCTCCAACCGTGCCCGTGGATACGCCAACGCGCCGCGCGGTTATTCCGCGCCGGCATATCGTGGAAATGGCGCGAACGGCGCGAGCCACGGCTTCACAGGCAGCATGAATGGAACCAGGTTTGGAGCTGGCCCATCCGCGGGAAATCGCGCCGGGGCAGTGATGGGACCGCACTTTACTCCCAACACAGACGGTAACTGGCACTCATTTGGAAATGCACGTGGCAACGCGGGCTTTGCCGCGGGTAACGGCGCGGGAGCTCGCCCCAGCCTCAATTCCTCCTCCGCACCCCGTAACTCCGGCAGTGCTTCCGGGGAGAGAGTTCCACAGGCCGGGATGAGCGCAATGGCCTCGACCGCGCGCAGTTCGACCGTAGCAGGCGGAGTGAACCGCGCAGCTCCCAGCACTGGTTCCTTTGAGGGCCGGAGCGGCCTGCGCAGCGGGATGATGGCGTCCTCTTTCTCCAGCCTCGGAGCCGGCCGCTCAAGCTCGTTGGCAACTCATGGCTCGAGGTTCCTGGAGTCCAACTTTGGGGGCATGGGTTTGGGCGCTTCCCGGACCGCAATGGGCGCTTCATTTGCAGGCCGCGGGCGGTTGGGTGGCAGCGGCACTTCCGGCGACCGGTGGGCGCATGACGGGAGAGGATTTGGTGGTACCGGCCGGTACGGATACGGCCGTGGATGCTGGAACTGCGGTTACGGCTGGGGCTACGGATACGGTTGGGGTGGGGGCTGGGGATGGGGCGCCGGTTTCGGATACGGCTGGGGCTGGCCATTCTGGGGATACTCCCTGTGGGGATATCCTTACTGGTATGACCCGTATTACTGGGGCTGGGGCTATCCGTATTGGGGCGTGGGCTACTACAACCCGTGGTCGTTGGGCTGGCCGGATTCCTACGATCCTTCCGCCGTCCAGCCTGACCCCAACTGAGACGTCGCGCCACGCTTCCTTCGAGTTTCGCTGAAGAGGGGAAGGTGAGAGGCGGCAATCGCCTCCTCTCAAACGAAGTTGCCTTCCAGCCGCCCTCCCGGGATGAGCGGCGATTCCGCTCGTTAGCCCTCCTGCAGGATGCGAAGCTGTTTATCCGTGCGGCGCAGGCGGGTAGCCACGCAGAGAGCGATGCCCTCGAGCAACTGGATGGCCAGCATCTTGTGCTCCCCGGCCAGAGTATTGAATTTCGCGCGCGGCAGGGCGAACAGTTCGCAGTTGGTATAGGCCAGGGCGGTGGCGGTCCGCGGGCCCGCCCCCAGAAACGAAATCTCGCCGAAAAAGTCTCCCCGGCCGAAGGTGGCCACGTGGTAATTCATCCTTCCGGCAATCGGCAGCAGGATGCGCACCAGCCCCCCGCGGATCAGGAACAATTCGTGGCCGGGATCCCCGTGGGTGAAAATTTGTTCGCCGGCCTTGTAGTGGCGCGTTTCCATGCAGGCCTCCAGGTCCGCGTAAGTCTCTTCCTTGCGGCCGGCCAGCACCACCATTTCGCGCAGGTCGAGCAGGTCCAGTTTGGGAACCTCAAACTTCTCCTCTTCGAGAATGCGTTCCTCGGTCCATTCCAGAGCATCGTCGCGGGTTTCAAACACGCGCGCGTGGTGTTCGGGCCGCACGATGCGCAGCGCGCCGAACAGTCTTTCCAGGTCGCGCCCGCTGGGCACGCGCAGCGCGAAGTGGCAGAACATCAGGAAGCCGTCATGCTCCATCAGGGTGTCTTCAATCTGCTGGAGCACGCGCGCCGCGGTCACATCCACGTCCAGCACCCGGCGCATATCCAGGATGACGTACCGGCGCTGGGAGAGCTCCGGCTCGAGCGCGGACATCAATTGGTCGGCGGTGCCGAAAAACAGGCTGCCCTGAAGCTCGAAAATGACGGTGCGGCCGCCGCAGCGCTCCAGCACAGCCATTTCTTCCGGCAGCCGCGCGCGGCGGGAGAACACCAGGTTGCCGTAACTCTTGCGGCGAACCACGGAGCCGCCCACCTGTTCGCGGATGAAGAGCAGCATGGCCGCGCCGATGCCCACCGCGGAGGCCACAATCAGGCTGGCCGCCTGGGCCAACACGGCCACGGCCACGATGACCGCAAAATCCAGCAGGGTGTCGCGCGAGCGCAGCAGTTGCAGGCTGTTGCGGTCGAACATGCGGACACCCACCACCATCAGGATTCCGGCAAGGGAGGCCAGGGGAATCCAGGCAATCAGGTTTCCCAGAAAGAGGAAGGCGACCAGCGCCAGAACACCTTCGATGACGCCGGAAAGCGGCGTCTGGGCCCCGCTGGCCATATTGATGAGCGTGACGCCCATGCCGCCGGAGCCCGGGATTCCTCCCACCAGGGCCGCGCCGACGTTGCCCAGCCCTTGGCCAACCAGCTCACGATTGGAGTTGTGGCGGGTGCGGGTAAGAACGTCCAGCACCACGCTGGTCTTCAGCGTGTCGATGGAGAGCAGCACCGCGAGCGTAAGCGCGGGCACCAGCAAGCCACTCAGCTCCCGCACCTGCATAGTTCCCACTGCGTGCGCCCGCTCGGTCAGGCCGGCCAGAAAGCCCCCATGTGCCACGAACGGGCCGACCACGAACCGGTTCCCCGCCAGAGCTAGAAGCGATGTGTGCCGCACGCCGAGCGCAAAATAGGCCGCAGCTCCGGATAGCAGGGCCAGGATCGCCGCCGGCACCGCTTTGGTGATCCGCGGCGCGAGCAGCATCACGGCAATGGTCACCGCCCCGACGGTGAGCGCGGTGGGGTCCCACAGCGCCGGCTCGCGTACCGCCCTCCAGAACGAAGTTCCCTTCGGCGTGCCCAGCAGTTTAGGAAATTGGCCCACCACGATGACCAGGCCCACGCCGCTCAGGTATCCGCTGGCCACCGGGTAGGGCATGTACTTGATCAGCCGGCCGAGCCGTGCGGCCCCGAACGCCAGCTGGATGACTCCGCAGAGAAATGCCACCAGCATCAGCAGCAGCGCGGCCCGGTCTGCGGAGACATCCTCGCGCATCAGTTCCACCGCCAGGGCCGCGAGCACCGCCGCGGCCGGCGCCGATGGCGAGCTGATCAGGCGGTTGGTGCCGCCAAACGTGGGCGCGATGATTCCCAGTGCGGTGGTGCCCAGGATCCCGGCCAGGGCTCCCTCTGCCGCAAAGGAACCGCCCAGCGGAGCGAAAACCGTCACACCAAAGGCGATGGCCGACGGCAGGGCCACCAGCATGGCCGCCAAGCCGCCCCAAAGATCCCCCAGGTATTTGCCTGAATTCCCCTGTTCCAAGGCGCGCCGATGATATCACCCGCGCGGCTGCACGATGCCGGCGTGGCGAAGAAACAAATCGTTGCGCCCCGGCGTACCCCCATGTAACAACGTGGCGCGCGCAGGCGCGCAGCACGGCACCCGGGAGGGAGGGCCAGGTGAAGCTGGAGATACGCGGCGTAAGCAAGCAGTACGAGGGAAAGGTGTGGGCCCTGCGCGGGCTCTCGCTGGAGCTCGCGCCCGGCGTGCTGGGCCTGCTGGGGCCGAATGGGGCGGGGAAGTCCACACTGATGCGCATCCTGGCGACGATCTCCAATCCCACCGAGGGCACGGTGCTCTGGAACGGCGCGGACATCCGCCGCGAGCCGGACGCGCTGCGTGCCGCGCTGGGCTACCTGCCGCAGGATTTCGGCGTGTACCCGAATTTGAACGCGGTGGAATTCCTCGAGTACCTGGCGGCGGTGAAAGGGATTCCGGCGGGGGCGGCGCGGCGGAGGATTGACGAGCTGCTGGCGCTGGTCAACCTGACCGAAGCGCGCAAACGCCCGCTGGGCGGATTTTCCGGCGGCATGCGCCAGAGGGTGGGCATCGCCCAGGCGCTGCTCAATGATCCCCAGTTGCTGATTGTGGACGAGCCCACCGCCGGCCTGGACCCGGAGGAGCGCGTGCGTTTTCGCAACCTGCTCTCCGAACTTTCCGGGGAGCGCATCGTAATTCTTTCCACGCACATTGTGAGCGACGTGGAAGCCACGGCCACCGGAATCGCCATTCTTTCGCGCGGCCGGCTGGTGGCGCACGCCGCTCCGGAAGCGCTGCTGGGCACGCTGGAGGGACGGGTATGGGAGTGGGTGATTTCCAGCGCGGAGCTGCCCGCGGCCCGGCAGAAATTTCTGATCTCCACGGTCACCCGGCGCGGCGACGGCGTGCACGCGCGCGTGGTCTCGCGCGAGGCTCCCGGCCCGGGTGCGGCCAGCGTGCCGCCCACGCTGGAAGACGCCTATCTGGATGCCGTAGCGGGCCAGCGGCAGGCGGAGGCGGCGTGAACCCGCGCGTGCTCTACCACATTGCGCGCGCGGATTTTCTCGAGCGCGTGCGCCGGTACAGTTTTCTGGTGACCCTGGCGTTTACCCTCTACGCGGGCTACGAGGCCAATCGCGGCAACATCGTGGTCAACGTGGGGAGTTACCGGGGGATTTACAACTCCGCCTGGCTGGGCCTGTTGCTCTCCATGACCGCGACCACGCTGATTACCATGGTGGGCTTCTACGTGATCAAAAACACCGTGGAGCGCGACCGCCACACCGGCGTGGGACAAATCCTGGCGGCCACGCCCCTCACCCGGGGGAGTTATTTGGCGGGCAAGGCCCTGAGCAATTTCGCGGTGGTGTTGCTGATCATGGTGGTTCTCTTGTGCGCGGCTTTGGCCATGCAGTTGTGGCGCGCGGAAGACACCGGCGTGGACGTGTGGAAGCTGCTGGCGCCGTTCCTGATCCTCACCGTTCCGGCCCTGGCATTCCTGGCGGCGCTGGCCGTGCTGTTTGAGTGCGTCCCGGGACTGCGCGGCGGCTTCGGCAATGTGTTTTATTTCTTTTTCTGGACGGCGCTGCTGGGCGCGGGGATGGAATTGCACAACGCTTCCCTGGACATGCTGGGCATGTCCATCATCCGGCGCGAGGTGGTGGAGCGCGCGCAACAGATCCTGCCGGGCTATCAGGGCGGGTTTTCGTTTCAGATCGGGCCGCACGCCGGCCAGACCTTTAACACGTTCGTCTGGGACGGCTTCCACTGGACGGCCCTGGACATTGTGCAGCGCCTGGGATGCGTGGTGCTGGCCGCGCTGACCGTGCTGCTGGCCGCAGTGTTTTTCGACCGCTTCGACCCTTCGCGCGGGTGGCTGCATCGCCTCTCCGGCCGGATGCGCCGCGCCTCCGCCGGCACCGCCGAAGCGCTGGAGCCTCCCGGCGGGCTGGAGGCTCCGGGGGATGAGCCCTTGGCGCTTCCGCAAGCCGGCCAGGTTCACTTGACGCCGCTCTCCGGGCGCGCGCAGGGCGCGCGATTTTTGGGAGTGCTCGCCGCCGAATTGCGGCTGATGCTGAAGGGCCGCTCGCGTTGGTGGTACCTGGTGGCGCTCGGATTGTTCATCGGATCGTTTGCCGCGCCTGCCGGCGAGGCGCGCGGAAAGGTTCTGGCGTTTGCGTGGCTGTGGCCGGTGCTGGTGTGGTCTGCCATGGGCACACGGGAGGTGCGCCACGCCACCGGCCCGTTGATTTTTTCTTCCGCGCGCGCCCTGGAGCGCCAGCTTCCCGCTGTATGGCTGGCGGGTGTTTGCGTGGCCGCGCTCGTCGGGGCCGGTGCCGCGGTGCGGGCGCTCGCGGCAGGCGATGGCACGCACCTGCTGGCCTGGGCTGTGGGGGTCATGTTCATCCCCGCGCTCGCGCTGGCGCTGGGGGTGTGGAGCGGAACCAGCAAACTTTTCGAGGGGCTGTACACCGCGCTGTGGTATGCGGGCCCGGCGCAGCCGACTCCGGGGCTGGATTTTATGGGCGCGTCGGCGCACTTGCTTGTGCATACGCCGCTCGTTTTTCTTGCCGCCACGGTGATCCTGCTGGGCACGGCCGCCGCCGGGCGGCGCCGCCAGATTCTCGCGTAAGCGGCCGGCCGCCGGCGGTTGCGCTGGCGAAACCGCGGTCCCACCGGCTGCGTCACAGCGGAGAGCAATTCGCAAAGGGGGGAATCCATGAAGCTTCGACTCCGGAGTATGGGCATCGCCGCATGTGCAGGGATGGTGGTCCTGTTTTTGCCGCTCACCGGCCGCGCCGGCGCGGGAACGGCTGCCGCACCGGTTGGGGCGGCAAAGGCCGCGGCAGCCACGGCGCCGAATCCCAACGAGGGTTTTCTGCGCACCTGGAAGGAAATCTCAGGAAAGATCGAAGTGATGGCCGAGGACTTTCCGGAAGGCAAGTACGACTTCAAGCCCACCCCGGAAGTGCGCTCGTTTGCGGAACAGATGCTGCACGTGACCGGCTCGATCTACTACTTCCGGGACATCCTGGAGGGCCGCCAGCCGAAGGAAGAGGATGAGCCGAAGCGTGCCAATTTCAAGAGCAAGGCGGAAATCGTGGCCTACGCGAAGAAGGCCATCGCAGACGGTACCGCGCTCCTGGAAAAGGCCGACTTTTCCAAAGACATCCCGCGTCCGCAGCGGCCGGTGAATCCCTTCCGCTTCTGGAGCGACTTCTGCGAGCACGCCGGGGAGCATTACGGCCAGATGGTGGTCTACTACCGTCTGAACGGCATTGTCCCGCCCGACTCCCGGCCGAAGAAGTAAGGTCGCCGCGCGCGCTCCAGGGGCAGGGCCGCGCCCTGCCCCTGCCCGCTTCGCCCCTCGCCGCGCGGACCTGGAGTCCGCGGAGATCAGTCCTGCTCCCGATTCCTTCCTCCTTGCCCCTCCGTCGTATTCCGGCTAGAGTTCGCTCCATGCGCCATTCTGGAGGTGCTGCGTGGGGAATCGAGTTCGTCTGTTGGCACTGGTGTGCGCGGCGGCAGCGATGACGCTGGCGCCGGAAGCTGCGCCCCAGCGCTCCACGCAGGCGCGCTCGATGGTCATCACGCGGGGAGGGATTGTGGCCGCGGAGTCGCCGCTGGCGGCACAGGCGGGAGCGCAGGTGCTCTCGCGTGGCGGCTCCGCCGCGGATGCGGCCATCGCCGCCAACGCGGTGATGGGTGTGGTCTCTCCCATGATGAACGGCATCGGGGGAGACCTCTTTGCCATCGTGTACGACGCGAAATCGGGGCGGCGATTCGGAGTGAACGCCAGCGGCTGGGCGCCCCGCGGGCTGACGCCGGATTTTCTTCGCGCCCACGGAATGGACAAAATGCCCGCGGCGGGGATTCATACCGTGACCGTGCCGGGCACGGTGGAAGGCTGGGCCAAGCTGCATGAAAAGTTTGGACGACGGCCGCTGGAGGAGGATCTGGCCGCGGCCGTGCGCCTGGCGGAGGAAGGCGCTCCGGTGACGGAATGGGTGGCCGACTACTGGGATGGGGCCGCGCAGACCCACTGGCTGGCAAACGATCCGGCGGCAATGAAACTTTACTTGCCGGAGGGGCGCGCGCCGCGCGTGGGGGAAATCTTCCGCAACCCGGAATTGGCGGCCTCGCTTCGGAGGATCGGCGCCGCGGGCCGCGACGGCTATTACCGCGGCGAAACCGCGCGGAAAATCCTGGCCACGGAGCAGCGCTTCGGCGGCACCATGACCGCGGAGGACCTGGCGGAGTTTTCCGCCGAGTGGGTGGAACCTATTTCCACCACCTATCGCGGCTGGACGGTTTACGAGATGCCTCCCAATGGACAGGGCATCGCCGCGCTGATGATGCTCAACCTCATGGAGAATTTTCCGCTGCCGCTCATGATCCACAATTCGGCGGATTCCCTGCACATCCTGATCGAAGCCAAAAAGCTGGCGTACGCGGATATGTTTCACTACGTGGCGGACCCCAAATTCGCGCAGGTGCCGGTGGCGGCGATGCTCTCCAAAGATTACGCGAAGAAACGCGCTGCCCAGATTGATCCGGCCAAGGCCAACTGCGATGTGAGCGCCGGGCTGCCTTCCGCGGGCGATACCACCTATCTGGCGGTGGTGGACCGGGAAGGGAACGAGGTATCGCTGATCCAGAGCAATTATTCGGAGTTCGGTTCGGGAATCGTGGCCGACGGCGCGGGCTTCGCGCTCCAGAACCGCGGCGCGCTCTTCACCCTGGACGCGCAATCCCCCAACGTGCTGGCCGGACGCAAGCGCCCGCTGCATACCATCATCCCCGCGCAGATGGAGAAGGGGAACCTGCGCATCGCGTTCGGAATCATGGGCGGGTGGAACCAGTCCCAGGCCCACGCGCAGTTTGTGTCCAACGTGGTGGATCACGGGATGAACATCCAGGCCGCGATGGAAGCCCCGCGATTTACGAAGCGCTCTTTTGCCGGCTGCCAGGTGGATGTGGAGAGCCGCATCCCACCGGAGGTGCGCGCGGCGCTGGAGGCCCGGGGCCATCAACTCGCCTTGGCCGGCCCGTACGCGGCGGTCATGGGCGGCGGGCAGGCGGTGCTGCGGGATTTCTCCACCGGCATCAATTACGGCGCTTCGGACCCGCGGAAAGACGGCGCGGCCGTTCCTGAACCACTCCAGCAGTGACCGACCGCCACTCGGCGGCGGTGCATCTGCCGTGCCCCTGCAAGCGGCTTCACACTCCGCGGTCAGGCGTGGCTTGACGTCCCTTCCCGTGGGCTCTTATTCTGAATCCAGGCACGGGCAAAGCTGATGGCTGTCTATCTGGACCACAATTCGACCACACCGGTGGCCCCGGAAGTGCTGGAGGCCATGGTGCCGTATCTCTCCGGCGAATGCGGAAATGCCAGCTCCATTCATTCGTACGGCCAGCGGGCGCGTGCGGCGGTGGAGCGGGCGCGGGAATCCGTGGCCGCGCTGGTGGGCGCGCGGGCGGCGGAGGTCGTTTTCACCAGCGGGGGCACGGAATCGGACAACCTGGCGATTTTCGGCATCGTCGCGGCAGACGCGCGCGCCGCGAAGCACGTGATCACAACCCAAATTGAACATCACGCGGTGCTGAACTCCTGCCAGGCACTTGAACGCCTGGGCGTGGAGGTAACCTACCTGCCGGTGAGCCGTGCCGGCGTGGTGGACCCGGCCGAGGTGCGCCGCGCACTGCGGCCGGAAACCGTGCTGATCACGGTGATGCACGCCAACAACGAATTGGGGACCGTTCAGCCCATTGAAGAGATCGGGCGCATCGCCGCGGAAGCGGACGTGTATTTCCACACGGACGCGGTGCAGTCCGCGGGCAAGCTGCCGCTGGCTGTGGATGGCCTCGGAGTGGACCTGCTCTCGCTCTCCGGGCACAAATTGCGCGGGCCGAAGGGCGTGGGCGCCTTGTATGTACGCAAGGGCGCGCGCCTGCGTCCGCTGTTTTACGGCGGGCACCACGAGCGCGACCGCCGTCCGGGCACGGAGAACGTACCCGGGATTGTGGGGATGGGCCGCGCCGCGCAACTGGCGGCGGCAAATCTCGCAGTAGATGGGCCGCGCCTGGCCGTGTTGCGCGACCGGCTGGAGAGGGAACTGGTGGCGCGCGTCCCGCAGGCGCGCGTGAATGGCGCGGGCGCGCCACGCACTCCCAACACGTCCAACATCACGTTTCCGTTTGTGGAGGGCGAGGCACTGGTGATTGCTCTCGATTTGAGGGGTGTGGCCTGTTCGACCGGCGCGGCCTGCTCCGCCGGGGCCATCGAGCCGTCGCACGTGCTGACCGCCATCGGCCTTCCGCCGGAGGAGGCCCGCGCCAGCTTGCGCTTCAGCCTGGGCCACGAAACCACAACCGCGGACGTGGAGACGGCCCTGGCCATCATCCCCGGCGCCGTCGAAACCCTGCGCGAACTCTCCCCCCTGTATCAGAAAACGGCTGGTTAACGCCGGCTGCGCTTCCCGCGAATTCCGTCGGCCGTCCCGGTATAATCATCTGGGCTCAAATATGATTCCGGAATCCAATCCGGCCCCGGTGGTTGTCGCCATGAGCGGTGGGGTGGATAGCTCCACCGTCGCGGGCCTGCTGGCGCGCCAGGGAGCGCGTGTGGTGGGCCTGACCCTCCAGCTCTGGAATCAGCGCCGCCTGCCGGAGCTGGCCGGCGGCGACGGTCCTGTGGCGCACCGCTGCTGTTCGCTCGATGACGTGTACGACGCGCGGCGCGTAGCCGAGCACTGCGGGTTCCCCTTCTACGTGATGAATTTCGAGCGCCGGTTCGAGGACGCGGTAATTCGCCCGTTCGTGGCGGAGTATCTCTCGGGCCGCACGCCGCTGCCGTGCGCCCACTGCAATTCGTCCGTGAAATTCAGCGATCTGCTGACCACCGCCCGGCAGCTCGGCGCGGAGCGCCTGGCCACCGGGCATTACGCCCGGGTGCGCCGGAATGAAGCGACCGGGCGCTGGGAACTGCTGCGCGCGCGGGACGCGGGGAAGGACCAGAGCTATTTTCTGTTTGGCCTGACCCAGGAGCAGTTGGCGCGCACGTTGTTTCCCCTCGGCGAACTCACCAAGAGGGAAGTGCGGGATCTGGCGCGCGACTTGCAACTGCCGGTGGCCGAAAAGCCGGAGAGCCAGGAAATCTGCTTCGTGCCCTCGGGCGACTACGCGCAATTTATCGCCGCCTACCAGGCGGAGCAGGGCGCGGCCCCGGAGACGACCGCGGGTGAAATCGTGAACACCGCGGGCGAAGTGGTGGGCGCGCACGCCGGCGTGCATGGATACACGGTGGGCCAGCGCCGCGGCCTGGGAGTGTTGAGCCGCGACGGAGCCGCGCACCGGGAACCCAGGTACGTGGTGCGCATCGAGCCGGAATCCCGCCGGCTGGTTGTGGGGGAAGACCGCGAACTTTTCCGCGACAGGTGCCTGGTGGTGGACGTGAACTGGGTTTCCGTGGAGGCGCCCAGCGCACCGCTGCGCGCCGAAGTGAAAATCCGCCATCGTCACGAGCCTGCGGCCGCCTGGGTCGAGCCGCTCGAGGAGAGCGGCTCTCCGGGCGGTGCCGCCCAGGTGTGTGTCCGCTTCGATGAGCCCCAGCGCGCCATCACCCCCGGCCAGGCGGCCGTTTTCTACGACAGCGACCGCGTGCTGGGCGGCGGCTGGATCCGCTAACCCGCAACACTTCCCGTGGCCCAACAAAATTTTTATCAGTGGATGTGCGGGCGCGGGAGGAATAAATCGAACTGCGGGAAGCGAGATGACGCGGCTAAATGAACAACTCTTCTTCGGAGGAGGGGTTGCGGGGCCCCTCACTCTTTGCGGATTTTCCGCCGGTAAAAAAGTCCAGGCCGGCCTTTACCCCGCGCAACAACGCCACCACCTGGGTGACCGGCCCGCTGACCGTGCGGCGCACCTGGGCGTGGGCGTCTTCCAGGGATTCCAGCACGCCACTGATCACCTGGTCGGCGCGGACGATCTGCACGCGCAACATTTCCATGCCTTCGCCCACCACGCGGTCGAAGCGATTGGCCTGGTTGCGCGCCAGGTGCGCGATTTCCGCGGTATCCGCCAGGACGCTGTTGATGCGCGAGCGGGAATCTTCCAGCAGGGTATTCGTTTTCTCGAGGACCGGAATCAGCTTGGTGGTCACCTCTGAGGAGAGGCGCATCACCTGTTCGCTGGTCTTCTTCAGGGCGAGAAACATCCCCGCCAGGATCGCCGCTTGCATGACGATGGCCAGCGCGGCCACAATCACAAAAAATGCCACCCAGTTTTCCATCCCTGGTTTCCCATCCGCCCGGCAAAGTGGACCGGCGACTTGGCGCCGGCCGCTCCGCCCGCGGCCCGGTCAGTTCTTGGACTTGGCCTGGCGATACGCGCTCTTGCCGGCTTCGATCGCTTCGTTGATGGAATCTCGGCCGGTCTCGACGGTATCGCGACCGCGCTCCAGCAGGTCGTCGGCGCGCTCGCGGAGTTCCCGGGCCTTACGCTGCGCGAAATCCTTGCCTTCATCGGCGCGGCGGGTGAGGTAATCCCGCGTTTCTTCGCCGGACTTGGGAGCGAAAAGAATTCCCACCAGGGCCCCGATGCCCATGCCTACCAGGAAATAACTGACCTTGGAACCGCCACTTTCACTCATGATGAACCCCCAGGGCTTGGACGCTAGCACACGCCCCCAGGGGACGCAAGCGCAGCGGTCACAACGATTCCAAGGCGGAAGCGTCCCGAAGGTGGCGCACGGTCGAACGTGACTGTTGGTCAGGAATGCTCCGCACCCGAAATCGTGAGCCGCAACACGAGACACGCCCCTAACTCTTGGCGCGAGCACTCTCGAAATGCGCGGCCAGGCGCGCGGCCACCGCGCGGCCAATCACCGCGGAAAGTTCCTGGGCGGAAGCCTGCTCGACGCGCGCGGGGCTGCCGAAATGCCGCAGCAGCTTTTCCGCGGTCCGCGGGCCGATGCCGGGAACCTCCAGCAGGGCGGACTGGCGCTGGCGCTTGCCGCGGCGCTGGCGGTGGAAGGTAACGGCGAAGCGGTGGGTTTCGTCGCGAATCAGCTGCACCAGGTGCAGAATCGGCGAGTGCCGGTCCAGCCGCACCGGCTCGCTTTCCTGCCCATAGACGTAGAGCAGTTCTTCACGCTTCGCGATGCTGGCCAGCGGCTGGTTGATGATGCCCAGCTCCTCGAGCGCCTGGGCGGCGGCGTGAAGCTGGCCGATGCCGCCGTCAATCAGGATCAGGCCGGGCAGAGCGCGCGCGGTGGGCTCGTCGCGCAGGCGGCGGTAGCGGCGCCCAACGGCCTCGCGGATGCTGGCGAAATCATCGTTACCCGCGACGTCGCGGATGATGAATTTGCGGTATTCCCCCCGGCGCAGCTTGCCGTCCTCCCACACCACCATGGAAGCCACCTGGTCTGTCCCCTGAATGTGGGAGACATCGAAACACTCGATGCGCCGGGGCTTCTCCGGCAGGTTGAGGGCCGCCTCGAGGGCATCCACGATGGCGCGCGAAGAGGGCCGGAGGACGCGGAAGCGCTGGTCGAAAGACAACTTTGCGTTCTTTTCCACCAGCTCCACCAGGGCACGCTTGGGGCCGCGTTGCGGGACCAGGATCTCCACCTGGTGCCCGCCGCGCTCGCTGAGCAATTCTTCCAGCAGCGCGCGCTCGGGAAATTCCAGAGGCACGTGCAGCTGTCGCGGCTGGTAGGCGGAATCAAGATAAATCTGTTTCAGCAGCGCCGGCAGAAACTCGCCCGGCGTGAAATCCTGCTGATCCTCCCAGTAGAAGTCGCGGCGGTCCACCACGCGTCCCCCGCGCATGTGGAACAGGTTGACAGCCACCAGCGGAGGCTCGGCGTGCCAGGCCAGGACGTCGGTATCGTCTCCGGCGGCCGCGGCCATTTTCTGCCGTTCCTCCAGGTCTTCGAGTGTGCGCAGCAGGTCGCGCAGGGCGGCGGCCTCTTCAAACAGTTCTTCTTCGGAAGCGCGCTGCATGCGCGCGGTCAGGCCGGCGCGCAGCTCGGTCCTGCGGCCGTCCAGAAACAGCCGGACATCCCGCGCGGCCTCGGCGTAGCGCTCGTCCGTCACCAGCCCGGGTACGCAGGGCCCGTGGCAACGGTGGATGAAGTACTCCAGGCAGGGCCGGGTGTGGGCCCGGGTCAGGTCCACGGTGCAAGAGGGCACTTTGAACCATTTGTGGACCAGTTTCACGATGCGGTAGGCCAGGCTGGCCGGGAAGTAGGGGCCGAAATACAGCGAACCGTCTTTCTTGAGCCGCCGGGTGACGTAAACGCGCGGGAACTTTTCCCCCGCGGTGAACTTGATGTAGGGATACGTTTTGTCGTCGCGGAGCAGGACGTTGTATTTCGGCTGGTACTGCTTGATAAGGTTGTTTTCCAGCGCCAGAGCTTCGCGCTCGTTATCCACCACGATGTAGTCGAAGTCCGCGGCCGCGGCCACCAGGGCGGACGTTTTGGGGTCGCCGCCGCGCGCCTCGGAAAAATACGAGCGCACGCGCGAACGCAGGGCCACGGACATGCCCACGTAGAGCACAGTTCCCCGCGCGTCGCGGAAGAGATACACTCCGGGGGAGGAGGGGAGGGATTCGGCTTTTTCCCTGAGGTCCACGGTAGGGAGGGCGCCCGCGCCGGCCGCGCGGTGCAACGAGGATGATAGCAGACGGCATCGAAAACCTACGGACGCCATGAAACTCCACAAAGTAGCGGGCTGGGCGGTGCTGGCGCTGCTGTTCTGCGTGCCGGCCGCATTGGCCGCGCCGCAACAGGGGGAATCCTCCTCTTCGCGTCCTCCGGCGGAGGACCAGCCCCCCGCGGCGGATCAACCCTCGCCGCAACCGGCCAAGAAGGGCCAAAAGTCCGGCACCAAAGGAACGCAGGCGCCGGACCCCGCGCCCCCGGCCTCTGCCAGTGGGGATGATCCTATCTCGCGCCGCATCAACAACACGGCGACGGCGGAGCACGATGTGGAAGTGGGCCGATATTACGAGAAAAAAGAGAAATATGACGCCGCGATTGATCGCTACCGCGAAGCCGCGCAATTACTTCCCACCTATGCGCTGCCCCTGCGCCTGATGGGCGAGGCCTACGAGAAGAAGCATTTCCTGCCGGAAGCGGCGCAGGCATACGAAAAGTACCTGCAAGTCGCGCCCAAGGCGGATGATGCGGAGGATATCCGCAAACGGGTGGCCCGCCTGCGGTCCGACATCCAGGAGGATGATCGGAAGCGCGCCGCGGCCTCGAAGCCGTAGCTATTTCCCGGCAAACCGGGATGGGGGCAAAGCCAGCGCCTCCCGCAGAACCGCATCCAGTTCCCGACGAACCGCCGGCGCCTGCCCGCCCAGCCGAACCTCGCTTTCCGCTCGCAATTCGGTGATGGTGCGGAGCTCGTCGCCCTGCACCTGGACGCCGGCGAGCAACTGCTCGGCGTGAAGATAGCACGCGTAGGCCAGCCTTTCGGGCAGGCCGCGCGAGCGGATGAGCTGGCCGTATTCGCCCCAATCGGCGGCGAGTTCCGCGCGGTCCGTCACGGAGCCCTCGAGTGCCAGGGCGTGCTGCATGGTGGCCGCGGCGCGTTCCGGCTGACCCTGCTGCGCCTCGAGTTCGGCGCGGCGGGCCAGCGCGCGGCTTTCCAGGGCCGCTTCGTGTTCCTTCTCGGCCAGGTGAATGGCCACGTCGAGAGCCAGTGTAGCCTCCGCGGCGCGGCCGGCGCGCGCGTCCGCATCCGCCACTTCAATTTCCGCCGCCAACTGCTCCTTGGTTTCCGAGGCATGCTCTGCCGGGTGCGCGGCCACAATCTGCAGGTAGGCGCGATAATGCCGGGCCGCCGCCTCCCGCTCGCCGCGCGCGGTCAGCGCATCGCCCAGATACAGCTCCGCATTCGCTTGTGAGGGATCGAGCGCCACGGCGCGGCGCCAGTCCTCCAGCGCCTCTTCCCGGTGGCCCTGCTGGGTGGCCAGCAGGCCGGCATTCACCAGCGCGTCCACATCGTCCGGATAGCGCGCCAGCAGCTTGCGGTAGACCTCGTAGGCCTCCGGGTACTTCCCGGAGGCGAGCAAGGCTTTGGCCAGAGCGTGCAGCACAAGACGGCTGTGGGGCCGCAGCCGCGCCGCTTCGGTGAGCGCGGCCATAGCGCCGGCGGAGTTTGCGGCGTTCTCCTGGGCCTGGGCGACGCGCAGCAGCAGGCTGCTGTCGTAGGGCGTGAGTTTTTCGACGCGCATCAGCTTCGGCAGACTGGTGGATTGCGACGCCCAGTAGAATCGCGCCTGGTCCAGCAGCCCGAAGGCGCAGAGCAGCACGGCTGCGGCCACCCGCACGGTGCGTGCGCCGCCGGAATCTCCCGCCAGCCACTGCGCGGCGCGCAACACTGCGTTGGAGGCGTTTGCCTCCGCGCCCTCCGGCGCTGCCGCAGGCTCGGGTTTGCCCAGCAGCAGGGCGGCCACCCGCGTGTCGCGCAGCTTCCAGATGGCCCCATCCAGAATGAAGTGGTGGATATTCACCAGCGCGGTGAAGGTGAGAAAACTGGCGGCAAAATCCACGCGGAAAATCCGGCTGACCAGCCAGGGGCCGGGAATAAACAGGGCGATGCCTCCGGCCACCAGCGTGGCCAGGTAGCCGCCCAGCCGCCAATCCGTTCCTCCCGCGGAGCCGGCGCGCGACTCGCGCCGCTGGTAGTAGCTGGTGATCCAGATGTACTGCGAGGAGTGCAGCACGGCCAGGATGCCGGAACTGTAGCGCGTCTGCGGAATCTGCCAGCCGCGGGTGATTTCGAGGACTACGGGCAGGACAAACCAGAGGAACTGGGAGAGAAACAGAGTGAGCGGCGCGGCGAGTGCGGAGCGACCCGTGCCACGGCGCCACCACCGCGCCAGCGCCCAGCCGCCCAGCACCAGGAAAATTACGGCGCAGCCAGCCTTGGGCCACAGGGCCAGGCGCGAGGGAATTCCCAGAGAGAGAATCATCTCGTCGGTTGAAGGCCCGGTGTGAAAGCTGAGCATCAGCAGAACGAAAGAGGCCACAAACGCCCAGTAGAGCGCGCGGCGCTCGCCGGGCTGCGGCTCCAGGCCCGCGCGGCGTCCAAACATCATCAGCAGGCCGAAGTTCTGTCCGGTGTAATGCCACGGGCTCCAGCAGATGTAGAGCGTAAAAAGCCACGGCAGCATGGCCGGCAGGGCATGAGTGAGCGCGCCGGCCAGGGCCAGCAGCAGCGTGATGTGCAGGGTGAAGATGCGGTATTTCTCAAATTGATCGCGCGAGTGGTAGGCGCGGTACACCGTGGCCATGAAGTGCGGGTAGTTGAAGAGCAGGGCCAGAAAATAAAACGCCACGGACCATTGCTGCTCGTGCGCCCGGGTGGCCAGAAGCGCCACCAGCAGCAGCGGGGCCGACCATCCGCCGCAGCCTACGATCAGATCCAGCCGGGGCCCATAAATCCACACCGCCCTCGCGCCCGCCGGGGTGGAAGACCCGCCGGAGAGCTCCGGGACGGCGAAAAATTCTGCGGGCGTTTGTTCGGAAGAGGTCATCGAGAATTGAGGGCGTGGGTCTTCGGTCTGGTATCCTCGCGCGCCGGGCGCCAAAGTTCAACTGGGAGAGTCTTCGCAGAGATCGCGGCCGCTCTGAAGAGGGACTACCAGAGCCCGGCGCGCAGCAGGAAGCGCCGCGCCTGCTGGTACTCGCGGTAGCGGCGCTCCGCCCGGCGGAACTCCGGTGTGTGCAGGCCTAGATGGCAGCGGGTGCGTTCGCTGCCCGGGATGCTGCCGGCGGTGCGCGGGCGGCGCGGCGCGGCGCGCTCCAGGTGCAGCATCTCGTGATAGACCACGTAGGCCACGGCATGCGGCGGAACCTCGCGGCGGTCCAAACGCCGATTAATCACGATGTGCCGCAAGCCGGGATCAAAAACTCCTAACTGTCGCTTCCAGGTGTGCGCGCTCCAGCCGATGTCGGTTGCCGGCAGGCGCCCGGAAAAATATTCCGTGTTCAGGCGGGTGAACATCTCCTGCAGGTCATGGGACTGTCCCCTGGGGCCAGTGTGGGTGCGCCGCCCACGGCGCCTGCGGAGCCGGCCCAGGTGCCGGTGCACGGCGGCACTCTCCGCAAACCGGCGGTAGGTTTCCGCCACCGAGGCCGGCTGCCGCAGCCGGTACATTTTCGACAGCAGGAGGGCCGCGGCAGCTTCCAGCACATCCAACGGCGCGCCGCGCAGCAGGTCGGAGAGCCGCGCCTCGGCGCGCTCTTCGCGCAGACGAATGGTGTGGCTCAGGCTGGCGTAGGGATAAAAGCTGACTTGGAAGTGCGGCGGGCGTCCCGGGCATCCCAGGCGCGTGAACATTCTCTGGAAGATCGCCGCACCGCCGGAGAAGGGAAGGGCGCCGCGCGGGGCGCCGGGCGGCCGGCGCGGACTCACGGCTTTCTGCGCTCCGGGGCCGCGGAGATTTCCTTGGCCACGTCCTGCGCGGTTTTGGCGGCGTCCTGCGTGGCTTGAATGGCGTCTGCCAGCTCCGCCTTCAGCTCGGCAAGCTGCGGGGAATCGTGGAAGGCCTGGATTTCAGGCAGAAATTCCTTGGTGCGTTTGTCCAGCTCTTTCACCCCCGGGCGAAGGTTCTCCTGTTTTTCGAGTCCCGCCTCGAGAGTATCCGCGGCATCATCCACGCAGCCGGTGTAGCCGTTGATCAGGCCGGACATGCGTTCTTTCCAGGCGCGGTCTTTTTCCTTTCGTTCCAGTTCGTAGTCCATTTTGCGCAGCCGCTCCGCGGCGAAGCCGAGGAACAGCCGGACACGCTCTGAAATGGTGGTGGCATCGCGAATCTGGTCTGCCTCCAGCGGACTGAGATAGTCCTTCTTGGGGAGCTGGGGCCCGGGCGCGTCGCCGGGCCGCGCGGATGCCTGCGGCGCCACGGCTGCAGAGAGGAACAGGAGCGCCGCGGCCAGCAGCAGCCGGATGGGCGATGGCGTTTGTCCCTTCACCGTTCTCTCCCTCACCTGCCTATCCCTGTGGATGCGACTGCGAAGCAGATGGTGGTGTCTTCGCGCCCTCCGGTCTGGCCGGGAAGAGCGCCTTGACCAGCCGCTGGTCCAGTTGCTCGATGTCGCGCTGCGGGGCCAGCACCGCGCCGCGGTCTTCGAGCGGCAGCGCGAAGACGATGTCGTTCACCACGTGCAGCGATTGACGCAGGTGCATCTCGAGTTCACGGTAGCCGGCGGGATGCTTATCCGCATCGCGGGTAACGGTTTCCAGCCCGGCGAACGCGGCGTTGGCGTCATCCCGGTATTCCACCAGCAGGGGCGGCACCTGTGCGAACTCCTGCGCCTGGATCTGCTTTCTCATCTCCGCCAGCAACGCGTTGCCGAGCTTGGGAAAATACTTGGCGCGTCTCACCGGGTCCAACTGGTGCTGGAATTCTTCGCGCCGCGCGGCCAGTGTCTCTTCCGCGGCAGCGCGCCAGGGGCAGAGCGCAGCCAGAAACACGGCCACCAAAACGACTTTGGCGGCGCCAGGCGCATGCCGCAAACGCGGGATCCGGCCCATGGGCTCCACTCGCTCTGCTCATCCTAGCAGAACTTGGTAGAAGAGGCGTTCAGCCTGAGCCCCTTGCCGCGGCCGGCCGGTTTTACAAGTCCTACCGGAGGCCGGGAGCGGGTCAGGGAGGGTGATCGAACCCCGTGGACCGGCGCAACACCTGTCCTACCGCGCCGGGCGTTTCTCTCCATTGGCTTGCAGGACGCGCTGCAGGAACTGGCCGGTATAGGACTGGGCATTGCGGGCCACCTGCTCCGGGGTGCCTGCAGCCACCACGCGTCCGCCTTGCTCGCCGCCCTCGGGGCCCAGATCAATCACCCAGTCCGCGGATTTGATCACGTCCAGGTTGTGCTCGATGACCAGCAGGGAAGCCCCGCCCTCGAGCAGTTTGCGCAGCGCGCCCAGCAGCTTCTGGATATCGTCGAAGTGCAGGCCGGTGGTGGGCTCGTCGAGGATGTAAAGGACTCCGGAATTGTTCTCCAGAGTCAGGTGCGCGGCCAGTTTCAGCCGCTGGGCCTCACCTCCGGAGAGCGTGGTGGCGGACTGGCCCAGGCGGAAATAGCCCAGGCCGACCTCATCGAGCACGCGCAGTTTGGCCACGATGCGCGGCACGGCCGCAAAAAAGGACAGGGCCTCGCGGACGGTAAGCTGCAAGACCTCGTGGATGTTTCTTTCGCGGTAGCGCACTTCCAGCACGCTGGATTTGAAGCGCGTGCCGCGGCACTCCTCGCACACCAGCTCGACGTCCGCCAGGAACTGCATTTCCACGGTCACCGTGCCGTCGCCCTGGCAGGCCTCGCACCGCCCGCCGGGAATGTTGAAGGAAAAACTGCCGGCAGAAAGCCCGCGGCGCTGGGCCTCGGGCGTGGCGGCAAACACGTCGCGGATGGCGTCGAAAGCCTTCAGGTAGGTGGCGGGATTGGACCGCGGGGTGCGGCCGATGGGTGCCTGGTCCACCAGCACGAAATCGCGCAGGTGCTGGTCGCCTTCCAGCCGGGCGCAGTAATCGCTGGTGGCCCGGCCCGCGCGCCGCGCCTCCAGTGCGTTCCAAATCACATCGTGCACCAGCGTGGATTTGCCGGAGCCGGAAACCCCGGTGACGCAGGAGAACACGCCCAGCGGGATCGCCAGGTCAATGTTTTTCAAATTGTGGCTGCGCGCGCCAAACACGCGCAGGAATCGTCCGGAGGGTTTGCGGCGCAGCGTGGGCACGGGGACGCGGGCGTCTCCGGTGAGGTACCGCGCGGTGAGGCCGCCGTTGCGGGCGGGCCCCAGCAACTGCTCGCGCGGGCCGGCAAACATCAGCCGGCCGCCATGCTCGCCGGCGCCGGGGCCCAGGTCCAGCACGTGGTCCGCGGCCAGGATGAGATCGCGGTCGTGCTCCACCACCAGGATGGTATTGCCCAGGTCCCGCAGCGATTTCAGGATGGCGATCAGCCGGTGGGTATCCCGCGGGTGCAGCCCCACCGAAGGCTCATCCAGGATGTAGAGCGCGCCCACCAGCCGCGAGCCCAGCGACGTGGCCAACTGGATGCGCTGGGCCTCGCCGCCCGAAAGCGTGGAGGTCAGCCGGTCCAGAGTCACATATTCGAGGCCGGCTTCTTCAAGAAAGCGCAGGCGCTGGACAATCTCGTCGAGGATTTTCTGGGCCACGCGCGCGTGGCTGGCGCCGAGCCGGATGCCGCGGAAGAATTCTCCCGAGTGGGCCACGGTCATGGCGCACACTTCGGTGATGGCCCGGCCGTCGATCTTCACTGCGCGGGCTTCCGCCCGCAGGCGCGTGCCGTGGCATTCCGGGCAGGTGGCGTATCCGCGATACCGGCTGAGGAAGACGCGCACGTGCAGCTTGTATTTTTTCCGTTCCAGCCAGGCGAAAAAGCCCTTCACGCCGGAGTATTCGCGTCCGCCCGGTTCTCCTTCCAGCACCATCTCCTGCTGGCTGGCGGTGAGCTCGCGGTAGGGAATATCCATGGGGATGCCCTTGGCCTTGGCATAGCGCTTCAGGTCCATCAACGGCTGCCGGTAGCGCGGCTTGGTCCAGGGTTCGATGGCCCCGTCATTCAACGATTTGCTCTTGTCCGGAATCACCAGGTCGAGATCGAAATCGATGGTATTGCCGAAACCCTGGCAGCGCGGGCAGGCTCCGTAGGGATTATTGAAACTGAACAGGCGCGGTTCCGGCTCCTGATACACAATCCCGCAACGCTTGCACTCGAAGCGCTCGTTGAAAATCAGCCGCTCGGCCGGCACCGCCGGGGAAGCGCCGGGGCCCTCGGCCGGAAACTCCAGAATCACCTCGCCGCGCCCCTCGCGGTAACACAGCTCGATGCCGTCGATCAGCCGCGAGCGCACGTCGGGGGAGACGCTCAGGCGGTCCGCCACTACGTAGACCGGTTTCGAAAAATCCACGTCCAGCAATTCCTCCGGCGCGGAGAATTCATACAGCCGGCCGCCCTGGTAGAGGCGGTTGAAGCCACGCTTGCGCAGATCGGAGAGCGCCTGGGGCAGCTCCGCGGCGCCCGGCGCCGCCACGCGGCTCCGGGCACGCCGCGCGCTGGCCGCCCCCGGCGCAGTCGCGGCCGCATCCCGCGGCGCCGGAGAGCGCCCTGCGGCGGGATCAAACCGGTAGAGAACGTAAAACCGCTGGCCGGCGGGTCGCGCCAGAATGCGGTCCGCAATCTGGTCCACGGTGTCGCGCAGCACCTCTTCTCCGCACTGGCGGCAATAGGTGCGGCCCACCCGGGCGTAGAGCAGCCGCAGATAGTCGTACACTTCGGTGGCCGTGGCCACCGTGGAGCGCGGGTTGCGCGTGGAATTCTTCTGCCGGATGGCGATGGCCGGGGCGATTCCGGTGATGGAATCCACCTCCGGCTTTTCAATGCGCTCCAGGAATTGCCGCGCGTAGGCAGAAAGGGATTCGATGTAGCGCCGCTGGCCCTCGGCGTACACGGTGTCAAAGGCCAGCGTGGATTTGCCCGAACCGCTCACGCCGGTGACCACGGTGAGCGCGTTGTGCGGGATCTCGAAGCTGATGTTGCGCAGGTTGTGCACGCGCGCCCCACGCACGCGGATGGCCTCTTCGGCGGGGGCGGATGAGTGGAGTGCGTTCGATTCGGCCAACGGGTCCTCTGTCAGCTTTTGCAGGTCCAGCCCAAACGATTGATTATACGATTGCCGCGCGCGGCGGACAATGCGCACGCACAGAATGCAAGCCCCCGGCCGGACTCCATCTGGCGAGGTCCATCGGCCGCAATTCCCACCTCCTCAAAACCAGCCGCGCATCCCAGGCGTACGTAGAGTGAGGGAGTCCTGAGAGCGTGGAGCAGGTGGCCGAAAAGCACCATGGGCTCGCAAAATCAACCAGTTGCAGGTTGCCAGCAGGATCGAAAGCCCGGCAGCGTGTCTTGGATGCTACTGATTCAAGGCCACTTAGTAGCCGACCGGAAGCGGAAGTCGTTTGGCAATGAGCTTGCCATATCCACAGTGAAAGTATGAGGGAGGTAGCAAGAGCTGGGAAGAGGCCAAAACCATGAGATACCTAAGACTTCTTGCAGTTCTCGGGCTTTTTATGATCGCTGTCCCACCGGCACACGCCCAGGTGGCGGTGGGCGTCGGAGTCGGTCCAGGCTACGTGGATGGACCGCCCGTCTGCACGTACGGCTACTACCCGTATTACCCTTACGCCTGCGCACCCTACGGCTACTACGGCCCTAGCTGGTTCGTGGGCGGTTTGTTCATCGGTGCCGGTCCCTGGTACGGCTTCTATGGCGGCCATTGGCACGGCTACTACGGTCATGGCGGGTACTACGGCCATGGTGGCTACTACGGCCATGGTGGCTACTATGGTCACGGCAACGCCTACGGCCATGGCGCAGTGGCTGCACCCCGGCAGGGCTATGCTGGACGCGGCGCGGTGGCTGGTGCCGGAGCGGCCCGTGGATTTGGCGGGTCTTCGCGCGGTGCGGCCGGATTCCGCGGCGGCAATAACTTTGCGGCACGCGGCGGCGCGCGGGGCGGCGGCGGCTTCCATGGTGGCGGCGGAATGCGCGGTGGGGGCGGTGGCTTCCACGGCGGCGGTGGCGGTGGTCACGCAGGTGGCGGCCACGGTGGTGGACACCGGTAAGTGAAGCGCTGAGTCTGGGAAACCCACGGCCGGCAGCCGGTGCTGCCGGCCATTTTCTTTTTCTGGGCAGCCACGGCTCGGGGCCGCCCGCGCGTTGCCTTCGGATTGATCCGGTGCGAGTACCTGCTACCGGGTCACCTGATGCGGGTCTGTGCCGTCCGCGTTCATCACCCAGATTTCCATCCGGCCGGTGCGGTTACTTTGAAAGGCAATACGCTTGCCGTCGGGAAACCATGCGGGCACCTCATCGAGATAGGCCGCGGTGTGGGCAGCCAGCTTGCGCGCATCACCGGTGGTGGCGTCCGCGATCCAAATATGGCAGGTGTGCGCGTAATTGGCCTGGAAGGCGATCTGCTTTCCGTCCGCGGACCAGTCCGGCACCTGGGCGCGCCCTTCTTCCGACGGCAGGTGGGTAAGCTGGCGCAGCCCGGAGCCGTCACTGTTCATCACGAATACGTGCAGAACACCTGCGCCGTCCTTCCCAGAGAAGGCGATGCGTTTGCCGTCTGGCGACCAGCGCAGATTCCACGCCACCGAGGTTCCGTCGGTGAGCTGTTGCGGGTTTGCGCCGTCGACATCCGACACCGTCAGCCGGTTGGCGTTCCAGTTGCCGGTCCAATACAACACGCGCCGGGCATCGGGAGAAAGCACCACCCCTTGCCCCGGCACGGCGGCGAGCTGGCCCAGGTTCTGTCCGCTTAAATCCATCGCATACACGCGGCCGGATTCCTTCTCGATCACCGCGAACCAGACTTGCCGGCTGTCCGCCGACCAGCCCGGACGGTTCTTGGCTTCCGAGGTCTTGGTGAGCTGTTTTTCCCCTGTGCCGTCCGGCGAGATCAGCCACACGTTTGTGGCCCCATCCCGGTCGGAGAGGAAGGCGATGCGCGACCCATCCGGCGAAACGGCCGGACTATGGTTGGACACCGGCGGCGCCGGCGTGGAAAGCAGCATGGACGCCGCAAACCCAGGGCCGAACACCAGCGCGGCCAGAAGCAGGAAGAGCGAAATCATAACCGTCCTCCTTGCCGATTGCGGCAGGTGCCAGAAACTGCGGCGTGGAGGCCGGCAGGGGCCGACCGGCGCTCCGTTTCCATAGACGAACATTGAACCGTTGCCGTTCCCGTCTTGCACGCCCTGCCGGTGGTGAGGGACAGGCGAGCTCCGGGGATTCTGCTCGGAGCCGCCGGATCGTGGGTGACTTTTTAACCCGGCCACTTTCCAGGCGGACACATGGATGGAAGCAAGAGAGAACTTCCGGCTGGTTTCGTCCGGGCGGATGAACCCGTATACTCCCTGGAGCCTGTTGGGTTGGCGAGACACCGGAATGTTAATTCCAGTCGAGGGTTTGTTCGAAGCGCACCTGGTGGTGCAGGACGTGCCGCGGTCCATCGCCTTTTACCGCGACGTGGTGGGACTGGAGCTCGCGCTTTCGGATCCGGCGCGTCCCGCGGCGTTTTTCTGGTTGGGAGGGCGCTGCCACACCATGCTGGGCTTGCACTCTGCTTCGTCGTTTGCCCGGGCCCTGGGAACTTCTCCTCAGTTCATGCAGCAGCACGTGGCTTTTCGCGTAGAACTGGAAGCGCTACTGGAGGCCCCTGAAAGGCTGCGGGCCGCGGGCATCACTCCCCGGGACAATCAGCGGAATCCGGTGGACGAACCGATTGTGTTTGCCTGGATGCCCGCGGTGTCCGTGTTCTTCCATGATCCCGACGGACATCTGTTGGAATTCATCTCGGTACTTCCCGGGGCTGCGCGGCCAGAGTTGGGTGTGCTCTCCTGGAGCGCATGGCAGGAGATGGAGTCGTGAGAACTGCGGGTGCATCGTTTCCTACTCCGGCCGAGGTGCCCGCAAGGCCGGCCAGCCTCCGTTCAGTCCGTGCGCAGAGCCTGGGTAGGATCCAGCCGCGCGGCGCGCAGCGCGGGAAAATAACTCGCGGCTGCCCCCACGGCCGCGAGCAATGCCACCGCGATGAGCAACGTGGGGGGATCGTCCGGCCGGAGCCCGAAGAGCAGTGAGCCCACGGCGCGCACCGCGGCCAGGGTCAGCACCGTCCCCACCACCAGCCCGGCCCCCAGCAGCACAGCCGCTTCCCGAAGAATCATGCCGATAATCCTCCGGGGATCGGCCCCCAGGGCCATGCGAATTCCGATTTCGCCGCGCCGCTGCGTCACCATGTAGGAAATCACTCCGTAAAGGCCCACGATGGCCAGCACACCCGCGAGCAGCCCGAAGAAGCCGGAAAGCGTGGCCATCAGCCGCTCCCGGAGAAGCGACTCGCGGATCATGGTGTCCATCACCTGGAGGTTCACCTGGATTTCCGGGCTGACTTCTTCAACTGCGGATTTCACCGCAGCGCGCACGGCGGCCAGCGGAAGCGCCGAACGGACCAGCAGGGTGCCGTCGAGCGAGGCTTTTTCCGCCTGAGAATTGGGGAAGTAGGCGATCAACGGAAACTTCTCGCGCAGGTCGCCGTACTTGGTGTCGCGCACCAGGCCGACCACGGTGTACACCGGCTCCGGCGCGCCGGTTTCCACCTTGAATTGAAAGGTCTTTCCCACCGGATCGTTGTCTCCCAGGAAGGTGCGCGCAAACGTCTGGTTGACGATGGCCACCTTGGGAGCTCCCACCGTGTCCCGTTCATCAAAATCGCGCCCGGCCAGTAGCGGGGTTTCCAGCGTGTGGAAGAATCCCGGGCTCACCTCGTTCAACTGGGCTATGGCCTCTTCTTTGGCCCCCGGCAGTCTGGATTTGACGGTGCGGTTCCAGCCGCTGCCGGAGAGCGGAACAATTCTCGTTTCCGCGGCGGAAATGACTCCGGGCACCGCGCGCACGCGCTCCAGCAGCCGCTGGCGGTAGGCGAGCCGGTCCGCGAGGGGAACCTGCAATGGCGTGAGATCGAAATCCACCATCAGGATGCCTTGCTGCCGGAAACCAGGGTCCACGGTGAGCAGGTTGCGCAGGCTGCGCGAAAAGAGCAGCGCGCCCACCAGGAGTACCAGCGTCAGCGCCACCTGGGTGGAGACCAGAGCCCGGCGGAGTCCAAAACGCTCCCGGCCGGCCGTCGAGCTGCGCCCGCCGCTGCGCAGCGCGTCGCCGGGGGTGAAGCCGGTGGCGCGCAGCGCGGGAGTCAATCCGAACAGCAGACAAGTGAACAGCGCCAGCGCGGCAGTGAACGCCAGGACTCGCCAGTCCGCGCCGAGATCCATGAACAGGGGATCGTGCGGCGTGCTGAGAAAGGCCACCAGGAAGCGGCTGAGCGCGCGGGCCATCCACGCGCCGGCCGCCGCGCCGGCAACCGCCAGCAGCAGGCTTTCGGCCAGCATCTGGCGGATCAGCCGCGCGCGCGAAGCGCCCACCACCAGCCGCACGCCCATCTCCCGCGCGCGCACCGCGGCGCGGGCCAGCATCAGGTTGGCCAGGTTGGCGCAGGCGATCAGCAGAACCAGGCCGGCAAGGCCCAGCAACATCCACAGCGGCTGTTCGTACTCGGACCGCAGGCTCGAAATGCCCGTGTCCGCCGGAAACGCGCCCAATTGGTAGGCCAGATAGTGCTTGGCGTCGTCGGTGTCGAAACGCGGCGGCAGGGTCTCCTTGAAAATGTCCGGCGAAATGGAGCGCAATTGCGCCCCAGCCTGCGCCAGCGACCATCCCGGCTTGAGCCGCCCGATCAGGGAGAGCCACCAGCCATCGCGGCGATCGAGCACCGAATCTTCTCCGGCCACCAACGGCTCCGCGCACAGCGGAACGGCCACGTCGAAGGTTCTGCCGGTCTCCACGCCGAAAAACGCCGGCGCGGTCACGCCCACGACGGAGAAGGATTGCCCCTCGAGGGTCACGCTGCGTGCGAGCACGTCTGCGGCGCCCCCGAATTCGCGCTGCCAGAAGGAATAGCTGATCACCGCGCCCGAAGACGCGCCGCAGCCGCGATGGTCATCGGCCGTGGTGAACAGCCGGCCCACCAGGGCCTGCGTCCCCAGCACATCGAAGAATGTGCCACTGACGAAGAGTCCCTCCGCATTGCGAACTTCGCCGCGCGGGGCCATGTTCAAGCGGTGCGGCGCCCAGGCGGCGATTCCTGAGAAACCCTGCTGGCGCTCGCGGATGAGGTCCCACATGGGAAAGGTGAGTTCCGGATAGCGCGAAACGAAGCTGCCCGTTGCTCCGTCGCGGTGGTCAATCATCACGTGGGCCAACTCCTGTGGATCCTTCACCGGGAGCGTGCGCAGGCGCACGGCGTTGAGCAATTCGAAGAGCGCGGTATTGGCCCCGATTCCCAGCGCCAGGGAAAGAATGGCCGCGGCGGCGAATCCCGGATTGCGGCGCAGCAGCCGCGCGCCGTAGCGCAGGTCCTGCCACAGCGTCTCGATCAGGCCCAGGCTGTTCATGTGATAAATCTCCTCGCGGACGATGGTGGCGTTACCGAACTTGCGGCGCGCCGCATCGCGGGCATCCCGCGGAGACATTCCGCGCGCGATGTTTTCTTCGGTTTCGATTTCCAGATGGGCGGTAATTTCCCGCGCCCGCTCCGCTTCCCAATCCTCGCGGCGGAGGAAGCGGCGGAGACGGCGTATGAATTCTGGCAGCACGGGGCTCACTCTTCCGCGGGACCGAGCACTCGGCCGATGGCGCGCACCAGTTGTTCCCAGCGCGAAGCCTGGCGCGACAATTGCCGCCGGCCGGCGGCCGTCAAGCGGTAGAAACGCGCCCGCCGGTTGTTCTCGGAAGTGCCCCAATCCGCGGCAATCCAGCCGCGGTCTTCCAACCGGTGCAGCGCGGGATACAGGGAGCCGTGCTCCACCTGCAGAACCTCTTCGGAGCGGCGGGCGATTACCTGGGAGATGGCGTGGCCATGCGCCGGACCCGGGGCCAGGGTTTGGAGAATCAGCAGGTCCAGGGTGCCCTGCACCAGATCGCCATCGAGGGGAGGTGCGCCGCGGCGTGGCATCAAGACTCCAGTCCTGCCTGCTCTAGTAGATAATCTACTATAAGGCATTGGACGGAGCGGCCGGCAAAAGGTTTCGCGAGATTTTGCTGGAAGCCCCTCCGGTTTCGGGTCTGTCATTCCGAGCGCAGCGAGAAACCTGCTGGTTCCGCAATGGCCCATACAGCAAATCAGGTTCCTCGCTGCGCTCGGAATCACAAACCATCGTGCGGAGCAAGTGGATCGAGCGCGCGGACCGGGTCCGGCGAAAGGACCGGGCGAAGGGACCGCTCCTACCCCGCCCGGGTGCCGTCGGGGACCGGCGCTTCGGGAACAGCCAGCACCGGAAGCAGCCCATCCGCGGAGCCGATGTCGAAGAGCATCCCTTCGGAATCCACGCCGCGCAGCCTGCGCGGCTCGAGATTGACCACGAAGAGCGCCTGGCGGCCCACGAGTTCGCGCGGGTTGGCGCGCTCGAGTTTCATGCCGGCCACGATGATTCGGGTGTGATCGCCGAAGGACACGCGCAACTGGACCAGCTTGGTCGCTCCGGGGACATCTTCCACCGCTTGAATCGTCCCCACGCGAATGTCCACCCGCTCCAGGTATTCTGCGGAGATGATGGGTCTGACGGGTGCGGGAGTCATTCCCAGAGTGTATCAGGCGAACCGCGGGGAGCGGCGCCGGCAGAATGTTGCCCAGGTACACGGCGCCGCGGCAGCGGCCACCCGCCAGCAGCGGCTTAATCGCCGGAGGATGCCTTGGGCGCGTAATACCCCAGCCGGGTGCGCACCAGCAGTTTCCGGCTGTGCTGCGGGGGCCTAACCAGGTCCACCTTCACCGAACGGAAGGTGCCGTCCTTGGCGGTGTTGGTGGGGTAGTAGGCGATCACGTATTGATTGCGCAGGTCGTGGGCAATCTCCGCGCAAATGGCCTGCACTTCCTCCACGGAGTGCGGAAAGAAGGCCATGCCTCCGGTCTCCGTGGCCAGGCGCTCCAGATCACGCTTCCCTTGGCGGGCCTTGGCCTTTTCCTCTTCATCGAGCAGTCCCACGGCGTAGATCAGCGTGCCGGTCTTGTGGGCCTCTTCGATGTCCGCCTGCAGCGTGCGCCGGCTGGCATTGTCCACGCCATCGGTGATCACCAGCAGGGCCTTTTTGTCGCGGGTGCCTTTCTTCAGATGGTCCATGGAGCCGATCAGGGCGTCGAACAGCGCGGTGCCTCCGCGCGAATCCACGCGCTCCAGAGCCTCGCGCAACTCCTTGATGTCGGAGGTGAAATCCTTGTCCAGGTCCAGGAAAAACTCGTCATTGAAGTTGACCACGAACACCTCATCCTGGCGGTTGCTGGTTTCCACGAAGGTCAGCGCGGCCGCGTTCACTTTGGCGCGCTTGTCGCGCATGCTGCCGCTGTTGTCCACCACCAGGCCCAGGGTCACGGGCACGTCTTCGCGGCGAAACACGGAGAGCTTCTGCTCGACCTTGTCTTCGTACACCCGGAAGTTGTCCTCCTGGAGGTTGGGGATGAAA
>DATIYQ010000003.1:0-2539 GCA_035517515.1 Binatia bacterium | reverse complement strand
AATCCCAGCCACCTCGAATTCGTAAACCCCGTGGTGCTGGGCCGGGCCTACGCCAAACAAACGCGCGCGGGCGGCGAGGGGAAGAAGCGCGTCTGGCCATTCGTGCTGCACGGCGACGGCGCATTCTCCGGCCAGGGGGTGCTCGCGGAGTCGCTGAATCTCGCCTCCTTGGCCGGATATTCCGTGGGCGGCACCATCCACGTGATTGTGAACAATCGCATCGCCTTTACCACCTGGCCGGCGGATCTGCAATCGTCGTTGTTCGCCACCGACGTGGCGCGCCGAGCGCCCATCCCGATTTTTCATGTCAATGGCGATGATGCGGAGGCCGTGGCCCGCGTGGCGCAATTGGCGGCGGGGTTCCGCGCGGCTTTTTCCAGCGACGTGGTGGTGGACCTGGTGGGCTACCGCCGGCACGGCCACAGCGAAGTGGACGATCCCACCATCACCCAGCCGCGGCTCTACCGCCGCATCGCGGAGCGGCCCGTGGCCTGGAAGATTTACGCCGAACGCTGCGGGCTGGATGCCGCGCCGGTGGTGGCCCGGGTGCGCGAAGCACTGGACGCGCAGCAGAAAGAGGCCGTCAAGTTCGAGAAGATTCCCAGCATGCGAAAACTGCCTGGCTACTGGGCGCCCTATCTGGGCGGGCGATTTCAAGCGGAATTTGAGACCGAGACCGCGGTGGCCGCAGAAGAATTGCGCGCCGCGGGCGAGCCGCTGACCCAAGCGCCCGCTGGATTCCACGTGCACCCGAAAGTGAACAAGCTTCTCGATCAGCGGCGGGAGATGGCCCAGGGCAAGCGCGCGCTCGACTACGGAATGGCGGAGGCGCTGGCATTTGCCACGCTGCTCCGCCAGGGCGTGCCGCTGCGGCTCTCCGGGCAGGATTCGCGCCGCGGCACCTTTAACCAACGCCACGCCGCGCTGGTGGACACCGAAACGGAACAGGAATACGCGGCGTTGGAGCACATCGGCGCGGGCGAGGCCTGGTGCCAGATCGTCAATTCGCCGCTCTCCGAGGCAGCAGTTCTAGGCTTCGAATATGGCGTGAGCCGGGATTATCCCGAGGCATTGGTCCTGTGGGAGGCGCAGTTCGGCGATTTTGCCAACGGCGCGCAGGTGCTGATCGACCAGTTCATCGCCGCGGGCGAAGACAAGTGGGGACTGCTCTCCGGCCTGGTGCTGTTGCTGCCGCACGGCTACGAGGGCCAGGGGCCGGAGCATTCCAGCGCGCGCATCGAGCGCTACCTGCACCTGGCCGCGCGCGACAACTTCCAGGTCTGCCAGCCCTCCAGCGCCGCGCAGTATTTTCACCTGCTGCGGCGGCAGGCGCTGCGCAAATGGCGCAAGCCGCTGGTGGTGTTCACGCCCAAGAGCATGCTGCGGCATCCGGACGCTGCTTCTCCCCTTGAATCGCTGGCCGCGGGGCGATTCCAACCGGTGCTGCGCGATGCGCAGGTGGCGGGAGCGGAGCGCGTGCTGCTGTGCACGGGCAAGATCGGCCACGAACTGCGCGCCGAGCGCAAGCGCCGGGGCGATTCGGCCACGGCCATCCTGTTTCTCGATCAGATGTACCCGTTTCCCGAGCAGGCGCTGGCCGCGGCGCTGGCCGAACATCCCGAAGCGCGCGAAATTGTGTGGGTGCAGGAAGAGCCGGCGAATATGGGCGCGCTGTTCTTCGTATTGCCGCGCCTGGAGCGCATGACCCATAGCGCCGCGGTGCGCTCTGTAAAGCGCTCCGCCAGCGCCACACCGGCCACCGGTTCCGCCAAGGCCCACGAGATGGAGCAGCACACCCTGCTCACGCTGGCTTTCAGCACCGGCAAGCAATGATCTGCGCCCGAACGGTATGCGCTGCCGCCGGCTGCCGCAGGGGAGCGGCGAAGCCGTGCCCCTGCCAGGCCTGTTCGGGCTAGAATGGATCGCGGTCTTGGATGAATGGACGGTTTGGGGGATTGCCCATGGCTGAACCAACCAAAGAAGAATTGCTGGCGCGCATCGCGGAACTGGAAAAGCAGAGCGGGTCGCGCAAGCGCGGCAGCCTGGAATTCAAGGTGGGAGAAAAGGGCGGGGTGAGCGTGTACGGGCTGGGCCGCTTTCCGGTCACGCTCTATTACGAGCAGTGGGTGCGCCTGCTGGACGCGGCAGACAACCTGCGCTCCTTCCTGGAAGAGAACAAATCGCGCCTGAAGCTCAAGGACGCAAAGTAGCCCGGGCCAAAATCGAGGACGACCGCCTTTTGGTCTTGGTGCTGGGTGCCGGGCACCGCAGCGATATCTACCGCTAGCTCAAGCCTTAGCACGCGGACCAACCAGCCGAAAGCCGCTGCTTGACTGTTCGCCCTATCTTCGCCTATGATGTTGCCACGCGGCCGGGCGTGTGCGGCACGACGCCGGCGCGGGGAGCGTGCCATGGCTCTGACCAAGCGGCAGAAACAAGTGCTCGATTGCCTGGTGCATTTTCAGAATAAGAAGGGCTACGCGCCCAGCTACGACGAGATCGGCAAGGCGCTGGGCCTGGCTTCGCTGGCTACGGTGCA
>DATIYQ010000002.1:0-2943 GCA_035517515.1 Binatia bacterium | reverse complement strand
AAGGTCGGCCACCAGGGGCAAGACTTCATTGGCGATGAATTCTTCGGCGGTCTGCCCGATGAGTTTCTGCTCGTCGTTGGCGTCGCCGGGAGTGAAGACGTCTTCGGGGCGCGGGCTTTCGACCAGGTAGCTGCCGCCGCGAGCGACGGCGGGGGATGCGGTGGTGGTGGCCATGGCAGATCCTCGCAGGTGATGCGTGTGGCCCGCGGTGCGCAAGGTACAGCGGGCCTGAACACACTCATGGTACCGGGAATGCCCGTCCCTCGCAATTTGTACATCTATGCGGGGCCGCGCCTTTGATAGATTTATGGGCCGCTCTGGCGATGGAGGATTACGGTCCGGAAGCGCGGGAAAATCGAATGGAGCATCTGCGGCTAGACCGCTCCATCGGGTGATCGCGGGCTGCTGACTCGTGCGGCCACTTCCCGCCAAAGGCGAAGACAAACTATGGCCGAGCAGCGCTCCCCACGCAGGATTCGAAAGGAAATCGAAATCAGCGCAGGGCCGGAAGCGATCTGGAAAGCGCTGACGGACGCGGAAGAGTTGGCGCGGTGGTTTCCGCTGTCGGCGCGCGTGAAGCCGGGAGCGGGCGGGAGCATCCTTCTCTCTTGGGGACCGGGCTGGGAAGGCGAATCTCGGATTGATTCCTGGGAGCCGGACCAGCGCCTGCGGTTGATCGAAGCGCAGGCGGAAGGGACAGAGCCAAAAGGCACGATCATCGAGTGGACGATCGAGAAGCGCGGAGGGAAGACACTGGCGCGGCTGGTGCAGTCCAGCTTGGCGGGCGGAACGGATTGGGACGACGAGTACTACGGATCAACGGAATACGGCTGGGGCTTCATGCTGGCAAACCTGCGGCATTACCTGGAGCGGCATGCGGGCACGGCACGGCAGGTGGCGTGGCCGCGCAGACAGGTTTCGGTGACGCGAGAGGAGGCCTATCGGCGGCTGGCGGCTCCGGGTGGGTTGTTCCGCGAGGGCGCGGGAGGATTGACCCCCGGGCGCGAATACATGCTGGAGGCCGCCACCGGCGAGCAGTTTGAAGGGAGCGTGGAGTTTGTGCGTCCACCGCGGGGATTCTGTGTATCCGTGCGGCCGCTGAACGACGCGCTCTTTTGGCTGACCATCGAAGGAGCGCCGGGGCAGCATGAGGCGCAGCTTTGGCTTTCCGCCTACAATCTGCCGGCGGCAAGGGTTTCGGCGTTTGAGAAGGATTGGGCGGCAGTGCTGGAGCGGGTCTTTCTGTAGAGAAAAGCCCACGGTCAGAACAGCACTGACCGTGGCTACCGACGCATCCGTGAAGGGAAGAGTCGCGATGAAATGGCTATGGAGAATTCTTGGAGGGACCGTTGTTGTGGTCGTGGTGTGCATCGCCGGGCTTTGGCTCGCGGGGATGCGCTCTGGCCACGGCCACAACGCCGGTAGCGTGGTCATCAATCGTCCCGCGGCGCAGGTATGGCGGTACCTGAGCGATGACGAGCTGACGAAAAAATGGCTCCCCAGCCTGTCCGAGATCCGGCACCTCACGCCGGGGGTGACCGGCGCGGGCGAGAAACTGCTGCTCAAAGAAAGCTACAAGGGGCAGGTGGTGGAGATGATGATGACCATGACGCGCGTGGAGCCTCCGCGGCGCATGGAGTTCACGCTCGAGGGGCTCGGGGACCCCTCCAACGGGTTTATGGAGAAGGCGCAATACGTGCTGGAGGAAAAGGACGGCAAAACGCAGGTAACCCTGTCTGGCGACACGGAATATTACGGCCGCTTCGTGCGGCTGATGGAGCCACTGATTACTCCCGCGGCGGACAAAAAACTGGGGGAGGATCTGCTGCGATTGAAGTCGATCGTGGAAGCGGAGCCGCCCGCGGAAGCGGCGCACTGAGCAGGCCGCCAGTACGGAAAGCAGATCGCTGGCCTAGCCCGCGGGCTGGGGTTGACAGCAACGGGCGCGCCGCAGGACGACAGGATCCGATCGGGAGTGTGGCTAGATTTACCGCGGTTGCGCGGTGGCGCGTGCAATTCCAGTTCTGCCTGCGCTGCCGGTCAGTTCAGTCGCTCGAAGATGCCGGCGGCGCCCATACCGCCGCCCACACACATGGTGACCATGCCGTAGCGGGAGTTGCGGCGCTGGAGTTCGCGCAGGATGGTGGCGGCGAGTTTTGCGCCGGTGCAGCCGAGCGGATGGCCCAGCGCCACGGCGCCACCATTAACGTTCACTTTCGCGGGATCGAGGCCGGCCAGCTTGATCACCGAAAGCGCCTGGGCGGCGAAAGCTTCATTCAATTCGATTACGGCGATGTCCTCCAGCTTCAATCCCGCCAGCTTCAGGGCCTTGGGAATGGCGAAGACCGGGCCGACACCCATTTCTTCGGGCAAGCATCCGGCGGTGGCAAAGGAAACGAACCGCGCCAGCGGCTTGAGGCCCAGCGCAGCGGCGCGTTCCGCGCTCATGACGATGGAGGCGGCGGCGCCGTCGCTCATCTGCGAACTGTTTCCGGCGGTGACGGTGCCCTTGGCGTGGAACGCGGGCTTCAATTTGCCGAGCGCCTCGGTGGAGGTATCCGCCCGCGGGCCTTCGTCCGTGTCGAAGGTGTAGGTGGCCGTTTTCGGCTTGGTGCCGTTCATGGAGGTGATGGCGACTTCCACGGGCACGACTTCGTCCTTGAATTTTCCCGCGGCGATGGCGGCCAGCGCTTTCTGATGGCTGGCCAAAGAAAACGCGTCGGCTATTTCACGGGTGATACCGTGCTTGGCGGCCAGATTTTCCGCAGTCAGGCCCATGCCCAGGTAGGAATCGGGATAGTGGTCCATCAGCCAGGGATTGGGAGAAATTTTATTGCCGCCCATGGGCACCATGGTCATGGACTCGGTGCCCCCGGCAACGATCACCTCGGAGCCGCCGCCGCGGATGCGTTCCGCGGCCATGGCAATGGCTTGCAGGCCCGA
>DATIYQ010000001.1:0-2174 GCA_035517515.1 Binatia bacterium | reverse complement strand
CGCAATTCGAGCGTGGCCAGAGGGCCGTGCTCCGCAAGCGCCTGCCAGAGGGTGCGGGCGTCCGCGGTGATGCGCCCGGCGGCGTAAGCGCGGTCGAACTCACCGGCAAGGCATGCGCTTCCTTCCATGGCCAGAAAGTGGGGCAACAACTTCAGCGAGATGAATGTGCCGCGGCCCTTGAAATATTTCACATAGAAGGCCCGGCGCCGCCGGCCGAATTCGTCCTTCCACTTCCAGATGCGCAGGCAGTATTGATCCCAGCTGGTACATTTGCGGCGGGCGCAGGCGAAATAAAGCGACGGCAGGGGCAGGCCTTTGATCGGAAAGAGCAGGCAGAAGCCAACGTCGTTGATAAAGCGGACCGCATCCGCCGGGGTGGCCACGCGCCCGGGCCTGCCGGTGGAGGGCCAGCGTACCTCGCCCTCGATCCGCTCAAACGACAACGGTTTCTTCATATTCGCCAAAGACGCGGCGCAGCGCGTCGGCGATTTCGCCCACCGTGGCCCAGGCCTCGACGGCGGCGAGCACGGCGGGCATCAGGTTTTCGGAGGTGCGGGCACGGCGCTCGACTTCGGCCAGAGCGGCCTGGGTCTTCGCGGCGTCGCGGCGGGCGCGCAGGGCGCGCAGGCGCTCCACCTGGGAGCGTTCGATTTCCGGATCGATGCGCAGCAAGGGGATGGGAACGTCCTTTTCCGTCTGAAAGCGGTTCATGCCCACGATGATTTCCTCGCCGCGCTCAACGGCCATTTGATAGTCGTAGGCGGCCTTTTGAATCTCGCCCTGCACGTAGCCCTGCTCGATGGCGCGAAGCATGCCGCCCAGGGCGTCGATGCGGCGAAGATAGTCCGTGGCGCGGCTTTCGATGGTGTTGGTGAGCGCTTCGATGGCATAGGAGCCGCCCAGCGGATCCGCGGTGCTGGCCACTCCGGTCTCGTGAGCCAGCACTTGCTGGGTGCGCAGGGCGAGCAGCGCGGTTTGCTCCGTGGGCAGGGCCAGGGCCTCGTCCAGCGCGTTGCAGTGCAGCGACTGGCAGCCGCCCAGGACCGCGGCCAGCGCCTGAATGGCCACGCGCACCAGATTGTTTTCCGGCTGTTGCGCGGTGAGCGAGGAGCCGGCGGTCTGCGCGTGGAAGCGCAGCAGGAGCGATTGCGGCTTCTGCGCGTGGAAGCGCTCGCGCATGATGCGCGCCCACAGCCGGCGGGCCGCGCGGTACTTGGCCACTTCTTCGAGCAGGTCGTTGTGCGCGTTGAAGAAAAAGGAGAGTTGCGAGGCGAACTCGTCCACCGGCAGGCCGGCTTCGATGGCCGCCTGCACGTAGGCGATGGCGTTGGCCAGGGTGAAGGCCACTTCCTGATCCGCCGTGGAGCCGGCCTCGCGGATGTGGTAGCCGGAGATGGAGATGACGTTCCAGTTGGGCATCTCCGTGCGGCACCAGGCGAACATGTCCGTCACCATGCGCATCGCGGACTTGACGGGATAGATGTAAGTGCCGCGGGCGATATATTCCTTCAGCACGTCGTTCTGTACGGTGCCGGCCAGGCGGCGAACCTCCGCGCCCTGGCGGCGGCCCACGGCCACATAGAGCGCCAGGAGGATCGCGGCCGTGGCGTTGATGGTCATGGAGGTGGAGACGCGCTCGAGGGGAATCTCCTCGAAAAGCGCCAGCATGTCCTCCAGTGAATCAATGGCCACGCCCACCCGGCCCACTTCGCCGAGGGCCAGGGCATGGTCGCTATCCAGGCCGATTTGCGTCGGAAGGTCGAAGGCGGTGGAGAGCCCGGTCTGACCCTGGGCGAGCAGGTAACGGAAGCGGTGGTTGGTTTCCGCAGCCGTTCCGTAGCCCGCGTATTGCCGCATGGTCCACAGCCGCCCGCGGTACATGGTGGGATAGACGCCGCGGGTATACGGAAATTCGCCGGGATAGCCCAGGTCGGTTTCCGGATCGTGGCCCGCGAGATTCGCGGCGGTATAAAGGCGCTCGAGTGGCAGGCCGGAAAGCGTGCGGAATTCCTCTTTTCGTTCGGCGGGATTGGCGGGGCGGCCGGTGGATTTGGAGGACATGATTCCGCTCTGCGGATCGCGCTCGCCCGCCGGCCTCAGCGCACGCGCCGGGCGCTGCGGAACGAGGCCAGGGCGAAGTAGGCCATCATGCCGGTGAACGAGGCGGCCAGGGC